>NZ_CP039247.1:309632-619265 GCF_004795735.1 Corynebacterium endometrii | reverse complement strand
CAATGAGCTTTGTGCGGATGGCCGCCGGAATAGTGATCCAGGTGGTAAAGAGCACGCGCAGGTTGGACTCTTCCGCCTCCGGGCTGTCCACCAGCATGGATTCGTAGTGCGCCAGGCCGTCGCAGTTCAGGGCGGCAAAGAGCTCGCGGGTCTGCTCCAGCGGGCGGAATCCGGCCATCGCATAGAAGTCCGTCAGCGCGATGATAATCTCCGGCTTGTGGGACGTGTCCTTGTAATTGCGCTTCGGATCATCCAGGGCAATGCCGGCGGCATCTTCCCTCTCGAATCCATCGCGCGCCTGCTCCGGGGTTGGGTGCGCCTGAAGGCTCAGGGGCTCTCCCGCGGCCAGGATTTTCATCAGGAATGGCAAGCGGCCATCGAACTTCGCGCACACCTGCGCACCCAGCATAGCCTCCGGTGCGGCGGCGATGATGTCATCTAGGCGCTCATCACCAATGGTGCTTGGGTTAGCCGGATGCGCACCAAACCACAGCTCCGCTACCGGCCGGGTCCCGGGCTCCTCCCCTTTGAGCTCAGGGATGAGCGTCCGTGAACCCCACGCGTAGTGGCGGGCGTGTGCGTCGAGCAACTGCATGTAAGTTTCGTTTTCCTTCTAACTCTTGAGGCCGTTGACCACCGCTGGCCAGCGATGGACAGGACTAAGGGGGAACACGCGGGCCACGATCCCGCGCGCTCCCTGTTTACTGCGGCGTATAAGCGGTCACCGCGTACGCCCTAGCGATAAGGCACAACGCGGTGCGTATGTCTGAAAGCTCTGGGGAAGCGGATTCGCCGGTCACCGAACGCCCCTCAGCACTATGTGAAGCCATACTGTTAACAGCCAATGCATGGGGCAGGTCAGTGTTGTCCTGCGCCCACAAAATCACCTTCAAGGGTACCAAATCCGCCCGTGGCGCCTCACCATCGATGAACGGATCGTGGAAAATGTCATCCACGTGCGATGTTCCAGCGTCCAACTCCCGCGCGCGCTCATGGTATTTCTCTAGCACCATGGGCAACTGAGCGGTGTCCACCGCCGCGGCGGGGATGCCGTGCGCGGACCACAGGGCTGCGGCGACATGGCCGATGCGCTGGCCCAGGGTAGGCGTCCCCTCCGGTGGATGCGGTTGGCCTAGACCGGAATGGATGGACCACGCCCCGGCGACGAAGCGCGCCAGCTCCCGTCCAGGATTGATATCGGCACCACGCGCGGGGCTGAGGTTTTCCAACTCGTGGTCCACGGCCGCGGCCCAGCCCATCAAGACCCCGGCCAATTCCGGATTCCTTGCCGCGCCCCGGTTGGCGAGGGCTAGGACGGCATAAATGGTTGCGATGACTCGGGCGGGGCTTAAGCCTTCAACCCCCGGCAGGGCGGGAATCTGCAGCTCTGATTGCGGGACATCGCCGGCCAGCGGGCCCTCCGCGGGACCAGCGTACACGCAGGTTGCGCCGCGATTATGCGCCGTGATGAGCGCCTGCGAGGCCCAATCGCACTCACCGCGCTCGCCCACGACTACTACTACGTCCAGGGCGCCGACGTAGCCGGGCAGGGCGGACGCTACGGTGACGGGCCAGCGGCCGGTGACCGCCCGCCCGGACGCGGGGGTCGGGGCGGAGGTAATAAATTCAGCACAGGCGCGGGATACCTGATCCGTGGCGAGGATGATCACGCTGCGTGGATCGATACCGGATACCGCTTTTTCAATTTCCGGCAGTGCCTGCGCGATCGCGCGAATCTGTGCGCCCTCATGGGCGATATCGAAATACCGCACCGTCTCCGGATCATACGAGTTGGTCATGGCCATCATCTTAAGCCCCGGGGCTGTGAGTTAGCTGAGGCCGCCCGGGGAGCTTATAGTCAGGGGCCATGACTACTTCTCCAGTTGTGTTAGTTGGCGGAGGCCCCGGCGCGTGGGATCTCATCACGGTTCGCGGCATGAGGGCGCTGCAAGCGGCCGAGGTTATCCTCGCGGACCATCTTGGCCCCATCGGCGAGCTCGAGAAGCTGTGCGACCCCAGTGGCAAGGAGGTCATTGACGTCTCCAAGCTGCCGTACAAACGCCAAACCTCGCAGGAGAAAATTAATGAGTTGCTCATCAGCAACGCACGGGCGGGCAAGAAGGTGGTCCGGCTTAAGGGTGGGGACCCATACGTGTTTGGCCGGGGATTCGAAGAGCTCCAGGCCCTAAGCGAGGCCGGCATTGCCTGTGAGGTCATTCCCGGGGTCACCTCCGCCATTTCCGTGCCTGGCGTGGCCGGCGTCCCCATCACGCAGCGCGGGATGGTACACGCCTTTACCGTGGTCTCCGGCCACCTGCCCCCAGGCCACCCGCGCTCCCTGGTCGATTGGCGCGCGTTGGCCCAATCCGGGGCCACTATATCCGTCATCATGGGGGTCAAGAATGCCGGCCCCATCGCGCAGGCCTTGTCCGAGGGCGGGCTGGCCCCATCCACCCCCGCCGCCATCATCCAGGAGGGCACGATGGCCGGCCAACGGGTCTTCCGCACCACGCTGGATCAGTTGGGCCCCACGGTAGAGGCAGAGCGCATTGCCCCTCCGGCCGTGTTCGTCATAGGTGAGGTTGCGGGCCTGTCTGCATAAGCACGGCCAACCCTCTTGTACAGGCGTGGGCACGCAAGCAGTGCGGTCAGGGGGTGGGAAACTTAGGGCGTGCGGCTCAGCGCCTCCCGGAAGCGGCGGGCCACCACCTCCGCTAGGTCCGTGCCCAGGGGCTGGGAGAAAGTGAGCGCGCCCCCGGTAGCGGCCTCAATATCGGCGCGCGCGGCCACTAGCCTGTCGAGGAGCAACCCATGGGTGACAAACAGCGGCACCACGTGGACTCGCCCATGCGCCCGCACCTGGTCCATCAAGTCCTCCACCCCGCCGCGGGTGGCAAAGACTACGCCGACGCCGCCCCGGCCGGTCATCCCGGCTACTAACCCGGCGAGCCGGCGCACAGACTGGTTGGCCGCCTCATCCGAGGAGCCAACGGCCGCAAGGACCACGCGGGAGGACTCGGGCGCATCGCGCTCTACTCGCCGGGCGATGCAGCGCGCCACGCTCTCACCGCTGCCCAGGCCCGGGGCGGCCGCAAGCTCCACACCGGACGCTGCGGACGCCTCGCGCACCGCCCGTGGCACATCCACCCGGGAGTGGTAGCCATCCGTAAACAGCAGCGGCACGACGATTCCGCGCCTCGCCCCCGCTTCGCGGGCCTGCGCTGCGCAGCGCTCAAGATTAGGGTCATTGAACTCCAGGTGGGCCGCACACGCGATTAAGGCTTCCGGGGCACCCCCGTGGGCGGCCCGGGCAAGCTGCTCAATGAGGCCGGCCGCGCGTGGGTGGCGCGAACCATGGGAAAGCACGATGAGCGCCGTCATGCGCGGCCACCTTTCTTGAACTTGGGCTAGCGTCCGTTGGTTTTATGCGTCCTTTGCCGTGGAGTGGCCGCGGTTGCGAAGGGATTCCTGCAGCGCTTGGGCGGAAGACGGCATGGAGGTAGGCAGGGATGGCGCATCATCCTGCCCATGAAACATCACAGAAAACACCCTGAGGCACTCCACGCACTTCCAGGCGAAATCACTCTCGGCGTCCGGAAATAGCTGGGTCCCCGCGCAGTACGGACAGTACAGCGGATGGTTGCGGTTAGGGTTGGGCTTCCTGCGGAAGTTCATTTACTTTAGGTCCTCATCGTCGGCGCGCAGCACCCACTCGCGGAACTGCTCGCCCTCATGGCGCTGTTCCTTGTACTTAGTCACCACGCGAATGACGTAATCGGCGGTCTCATCCGCGATCACCTTGTGCCCGCGGACCTTGCGTCCCCAATCGGGGTTGAGCCCCAGGGCTCCACCGAGGTGGACCTGGAACCCCTCAACACGGTTGCCCTCAGAGTCAGTGACTATCTGACCCTTGAGCCCAATGTCAGCCACCTGGGTGCGGGCGCACGAGTTGGGGCAACCGTTCAGGGAAATGGTCAGTGGCACATCCAGGTCGCCAAGGGCGTCTTCCAGCCGGTCGACCAGCTGGATAGCGCGCGCCTTGGTGGTCACATGCGCAAGCTTGCAGAACTCCAGGCCGGTGCAGGAGATGATCCCGCGGCGGAACTCCGACGGGTTGGAATACAGCCCGGTCTCATCGAGCGCTGCGGAAAGGGCCTCAATGTCGCCCTGCTCCACGTCGAGGAACAGCAATTCCTTAAACGGAGTGGTACGGATCCGTGAGATGCCGAAGCGCTCTGCTACATCGGCAATAGCGATGAGCTGCTCACCGGTAGCATGCCCCACCGTAGGCTTAACGCCCACGTAGAACTTGCCGTCCTTTTGCTCATGCACGCCAAGGTGGTCACGGGAACGAGGCGCTTCCACCAGCGGGACGCCGTCCTGGAGCGGGGATTCCAGGTAGTCACGCTCTAATACCTCGCGGAACTTCTTGATGCCCCATTCCGCAACGAGGAATTTGAGGCGGGCGCGGTTGCGCAGGCGCCGATATCCGTAGTCACGGAAGATCCCTGCCACGCCAGCCCATACCTCCGGCACGCGCTCGAGGGGCACGAAGGCGCCCAGGGACTGGGACAGCATTGGGTTGGTGGACAGGCCGCCGCCGACGAAGCAATCAAAACCGGGACCATACTCTGGGTGATTCATGCCCACGAAGGCGATGTCCTGAATCTCATGGGTAATGTCCTGGCGCGCGTTGCCGGAGATGGCTGACTTGAACTTGCGCGGCAAGTTCTGGAACTCGTCCCGCATCAAGTAGTCATTGACAATCTCCTCGATGGCCGGGGTGCCGTCAATGATCTCATCGGCGGCCACGCCGGCGACCGGGGAACCCAAGATAACGCGCGGCACGTCACCGCAGCCCATCAGGGTGGACAGGCCAACCGCCTCCAACCGGTCCCAGATTTCAGGCACATCCTCAATGCGGATCCAGTGCAACTGGACATTCTGGCGATCCGTGAAATCCGCGGTGGAGCGGGCAAAATCACGGGAAATCTCGCCCACCACGCGGAGCTGCTCAGGGCTAACGCGCCCGCCATCGAAGCGGATTCGCATCATGAAATACTCATCCTGCAGTTCGCTGTTATCCAGCTTCGAGGTGAGATCACCCCCAAGGTTCTGCTTGCGCTGGGTATAAAGCCCCAGCCACTTGAAGCGGGGCGCCAAGTCCTCGGCCGGGATGGAGGAAAAGCCCTCCTTTGAGTAGATATCTATGATGCGCTGGCGCGCGGCAAGGCCGCCGTCTTCCTGCTTGATGCGTTCATCATCGTTTAGGGGCTCTGTCCCATCAATCATCCACTGCCCTTCTGGCTTCTTAGGGCGGGACGAACGCGGCTTGGTGGTAGTGCTCATGGTCTTTCCCTTTCAGTGAAGCACCGGGTTTTATTACGGGGCTCACAAAAGATGATGAGTAAATATGTGATACGGGCCAAACTAACCGCACAAGTCAGTTCATTCAAAATAGACCGCTTGGACTTTTATATTCTTTGCTACCCTAGAACGCGCAGCCTGCAAGAACAAGAGCGTCGGTGCAAGAATTTAAATGTCTTACATTGCGCTTCGACGTTCTAGGCGTTTCAATGAACTGACCGTATCAACGTACATACGTCCCGGCCAGGGCCACCTCCAACGCACCTTCTACAGTGCGCAGTAGACTAATAGGTCTATTAGGAGCACGTGGCTCTAGGCCAGCCCATGAAAGGAAACTACATGTCCCCTCTGCGCGTTGCCGTTGTCGGCGCCGGCCCAGCAGGTATCTACGCCTCAGACATCCTGGTGAAAAAGACCAACGGTGATGTTCAAATCGATCTCTTCGAGCAGATGCCCGCACCGTTTGGACTTATCCGTTACGGCGTTGCACCGGACCATCCTCGCATCAAGGGCATCGTCAACTCCCTGCACCGCGTGATGGAGACCGAGCAGATTCGCCTGCTGAGCAACGTAGAAGTTGGCAAGGACATCTCCGTCGAGGAGCTGCAGAAGCACTATGACGCGGTGGTATTTTCCACCGGTGCCGTGGGCGACCGCGACCTGGATATCCCCGGCGCCGACCTGGACGGTGTCCACGGCGCGGGTGAATTCGTTGGCTTCTATGACGGCAACCCACGCTTTGAGCGTTCCTGGGACCTCTCCGCCAAGGAAGTCGCCGTCATCGGCGTGGGCAACGTGGGCCTCGATGTGGCCCGCATCCTCGCAAAGACCGGCGATGAGCTCAAGGTCACCGAGATTTCGGACAACGTATACGAGTCCCTCGCGGCCAACCAGGCCGAGACGGTTCGCGTGTTCGGCCGCCGCGGCCCGGCGCAGGCAAAGTTCTCTCCCCTGGAGCTCAAGGAGCTGGATCACTCCCCGACCATCAACGTTGTAGTGGATCCGGAAGACATTGATTACGACGAGGCATCGCTCGAGGCGCGTTCCTCCTCGAAGCACCAGGATCAGGTCTGCCAGATTCTGGAGGGCTACGCCATCCGCGAGCCCAAGGAGGCGCCACACACGCTGCAGATTCACCTATTCGAAAACCCCGTGGAAATCCTCGGCGAAAACGGCAAGGTAGTGGGCCTGCGCACCGAACGTACCGAGCTTACCGGTGACGGCAACGTTCGCGGCACCGGAAAATTCACCGATTGGCCGGTGCAGGCCGTGTACCGCGCCGTGGGTTACCGCTCCGACGCGGTAGAGGGCGTGCCGTTCGATGAGTCCAAGCACGTCATCCCTAATGACGGTGGCCACGTCCTCGACGAGGCTGAGGGCACCATTGTCCCCGGCCTGTACGCGACCGGATGGATCAAGCGCGGCCCGGTTGGCCTGATCGGCAACACGAAGTCTGACGCTACCGAGACCATCACCAAGCTCCTGGAGGACGCGGAGGCCGGCCAGCTTTCCCACGAGGCGGACACCGACATCGTCGAGGTCCTCGAGGCCGCTGGCATCGACTACCTCACCTGGGACGGCTTCAAGCTGCTTGAGGCCGCGGAAAGGGCCCTGGGCGAGAAGGAAGGCCGCGAGCGCAAGAAGCTCGTCGAGTGGGACGAGATGGTCAACGCCTCCCGCGAGGCCTAAGGGGCCGCCCCCACAGCTAAACCCTTAACCACAGGCAAAAGGTAACAGCGGCCAAGTAAAACCGGATTCCCATTCCGGCGATTTACTTGGCCGCTGTTTTGGTGGGACTGCGGTTCCTGCCCGCTTAGTCCCCTAACCGGTCTTAGGCGCGGATGGCCCCCAGCGCCTCTTCTACGATTGCCTGAACCTCATCCTTGGTTGGCGCCTCAACGTTCAGGCGCAGCAGAGGCTCCGTATTCGACGCACGTACGTTAAACCACGCCTTGGTGCCCTTGAGCTCCACGGTCACGCCGTCTAATTCGTCGACGGATTCAATGCGCCCGGCAAACGCATCCAGCACCGCCTGGGTGGAGGCCGCCTGATCATCCACGGTGGAGTTGATCTCACCAGATGCTTCATAGCGGTCATAATCTGCCATCAGCTCGCTCAGCGGCTTATCAGACTCACCCAGGGCGGCAAGCACATGCATGGCGGCCAGCATGCCGGAGTCCGCATTCCAGAACTCCTGGAAGTAGTAGTGGGCGGAATGCTCACCGCCGAAGACCGCCCCATGCTCAGCCATCTGGGCCTTGATGAAGGAGTGGCCCACGCGCGTGCGCACGGCCTTGCCGCCGTTTTCGGCGATGTACTCCGGCACGGTCTTCGACGTAATCAGGTTATGGATGACCGTGGCGCCTGGGAACTTAGCCAGGTAACGCTCCGCTACTAGCGCACAAATGGCCGAAGGCGAGACCGGCTGCCCCTTCTCATCTACCACGAAGCAACGGTCCGCGTCACCGTCGAAGGCCAGGCCTATGTCCGCGCCCTCTTTAAGGACAAACTCCTGCAGGTCCACCAGGTTCTTGGGATCCAGCGGGTTGGCCTCGTGGTTCGGGAACGTGCCGTCAAGCTCGAAGTAGAGCTCACGCACGTCGAATGGCAGGCCGGTAAAGACGGCCGGCACGGTGTGGCCACCCATTCCGTTGGCCGCATCCACGGCCACAACCAAGGGACGCGAAGCGGACAAATCGACCAGGCCGCGAAGGAACTGGGCGTAACCGTCAAGCACGTCACGTTCGGTGATGGAACCGGGCTTACCGCCGTATGCTGGGATGCCCTCCACCAACATGTCCTTGATAGCGCCGAGGCCGGTCTCCTGCCCAACGGGGACCGCGCCGGCGCGGCAAAGCTTGATTCCGTTGTACTTGGCGGGGTTGTGGGAGGCGGTAAACATTGCACCCGCGCAGCCCATATCGCCAGCGGCGTAGTAGAGCTCATCGGTGGAGGTCAGTCCCAGCACAACCACATCAAGACCCTGAGATTTCACGCCCTCAGCAAAGGCCCGCGCCAAAGCCGGGGAGGATGGGCGCATGTCATAGCCCACGGCTACCGTGGTCTCCCCCTCTTCGCGCAGCACCGAGGCGAAGGCCGCGCCGGTATCACGGACAAAGTTCTCATCAATGTCTACGCCCACAACGCCCCTAACGTCATAGGCCTTGATTACAGCATCGAGCTGTTCACGAGTACGCATAACCCCTTAGTCTAGCCTGCGGCGTCCCGCGGCTCGAACACCTGCGGCCGATTCACGGCAATCCGGCGCCCGCTCGCGCCCAAGAAACCCGTTCTGGCCGTAACTAGTCCTCTTCTTCCGCCGCCGCCTGGTCCGGGACCACGGAGAGGTGAGCGCGGCGAGCCTTTTTCACGCTCGCCACGCGGCGGGTGCGGAAAACCGGGTGGTTGGAACGCAACGGATCGGCCCCATCAAAGGTTGCCTTGTAATCTATTGGGTCAGCGCCGGAACCCGCCTGCTCGCCCTCCACTAATCCGGTGGTCACCCTGCCACCCTCTCGGACGGCCTCAGCAAGCGCCAGCAGATCATCATCCTCATCGTCGAGCTCGATGCGGTCCACGCGGAGCATCTCCCAGCCGATTGGCACCGTGATCTTTTCGCCGTGAACCTCGCATAGGTCCCAGGAGTGCGGCTCAGGCACCTGGGCCAGGGGTCCCACCACGGCCGTCTGCTCAGAATAGGCATACGTGAGTGTGGCCACGGCCGGGCGGCCGCAACCTGGGCGGGAGCAACGACGAATCTCATTCACGGTGCCCAAGTCTAAACGCTTACTTGAGATTTGAACAGCATTTCCGGCGCGCCGCGGGCAGAAAATTGCAGGAAAAGCGATACATTGTTCCACATGACTGCAGCCCGCTTATACGTGCGCCCCGCCCGCAACCTGCGTGGACGCGGCATGCGCGGGCCATTATTAGCGCAGCAAACGCCGCGCCACCGTTCCCGCTCCCAGGCCTTTGACCTGGCCGTCCTAGACGCGTACGCCCCCATTCAAAATGCCTTCGCGCAGCAATTATCCGGCCTGGATCTGGCCGTAGATACCGTCCCTCGCATGCGCCTGCGCTCAGACATGACCATCATGCCGGACGAGATCATCGCTGACGGGCCGGTCCCGCTGGGCCGAATTGTTCCCGCCGGCATCGACCGCCAGGGGCGGCCAACCCGCGCCAGGTTAGTTATCTTTCGCATGCCCATTGAACAGCGCTGCGCCTCCGACGAGGAGAAGGCGGAGCTGCTCTCAACCGTGCTCACCGCGCTAGTGGCCAACTACCTCAACGTGGATCCCGTAGAGATCAATCCCCGCTTCTCGTGGTGAACCGGCGCAGCACAAAGGCCCCAACCGTTAATGCGGTCAGGGCCTCACGCTTAATTCCCTAAGTAAGAGAGAAGATGGATGGATTAACCAATCTCTCGCTTTAAGCGGCGGCGCTCACGATCGGAAAGGCCACCCCAGATGCCGAAGCGCTCATCATGCTCAAGCGCGTATTCAAGGCACTCGTCACGCACGCTGCATGCCTTGCAGATGCGCTTTGCCTCGCGGGTAGAGCCACCCTTTTCTGGAAAGAAAGCCTCTGGATCGGTCTGCGCACATAGCGCCTGATCTTGCCATTCCTGCTCGACGGCACCGAAGAGTTCATCGAGTGACATCTCTGCAGCAGCACCGCCACGGAGAATGACGTTGTTAGAGAAGTTGTCCACGCCCATCCCTTTCTCCGTAGTTGGTCCGTTGTTCATTGCACCGACTCTAGCGAAAACCCACCCGGTGCGCCCGAGCCCTCCGCAATTCCCATGAAATTCAAAAGTTCTTCAAATTCTCACGAGGTTTTTAGGAAGGCCCCTGCGCGCATTGCCGGAAACTGAGGTCACCGAAGCGCCGATTAATGTTTCTTACACTGATGTGATTACACACCGAAACACTAAATATGTGCAACCCGCGATCTGATTTTCTTTTCAGTTTCGGACAAAACCCCAAGCCAACAATCACTTAAGTCACACGAGTCACAAGGCGGCACCATATGGGGTACACAGCGGGGGTACTACATATTGTGGTGGCAATCCGTGCTGTTCACAATTTGCCGAATGGATCGGCGTGTCGCTACCCATCCGCCACATCTCGGGGATCGGAACGCATCCGCATCGCAGGCCTCGAAGGCCACCCCGGATTGCCGAAACCACTTTTCTACCAGCACCATCGACAAACCATGCAATGAGATTTTCCCGCCACGACCCGCCCATGGACCAGGCGGAGGCCGCGCGGTAGCCGCCCTTCCTAGGCGTCGGAACTAAAGCGCAGGCCCGCGTCGGGGATCTGCACACCGGGGAATATGCGCATGCCTCCGCGCAACTCACACCGCGCCCCGATCGAAGCGCCTTCACCTATCACGCAATCATGAATGCGCGTGTTGGCGCCGATATGGACACCGGCGGCGATGATGGAATCCTTAATCACGACTCCGGGTTCGATGGTCACCCCATCCATCACCACGGTGCCATCCAAGCGGGAGCCCGCGCCCACCTCAGAACCGCGGCCAACCGAAGTGCCGGAAAGCAGCAGTACGCCGCCCTGAACTCCGGCGGAGGAAGAGACCACGGATTCGCCCGTATGGCCTTCAAGCAATGGGGATGGCGCAATGCCGCGGACAATATCGGAAGAACCGCGCACGAAGTCCTCCGGGCGACCCATGTCACGCCAGTAGGAGTTATCCACGTGGCCGTACACCTTGTAGCCCTGCTCCAGAAGTCCGGGGAACGTCTCACGCTCGACGGAGACCATGCGGCCGGTGGGGATGGCCTCGATCAGGGACTTCTTAAACACGTAGCAGCCGGCGTTGATCTGGTTTGTTGGTGGATCCTCGGTCTTTTCCAGAAAGGCCTGTACGCGGCCGTCAGCATCGGTGGGCACGCAACCAAAGGCGCGAGGATCGGCAACATTGAGCAAGTGCATGGTCAAATCCGCGTCCTTGGCGTGGTGCGCATTGATAATCCCACCTAGGTCCATGCCGGAGAGCACGTCGCCATTAAAGACCATCACCGTGTCGTGGCGCAGCTTGTCGTAGACGTTGCGGATGCCACCGCCGGTGCCCAAGGCCTCTTCTTCCACCACGTATTCAATCTCAAGGCCAAGCTCCGAACCGTCGCCAAAATACTCTTCAAAGACTTCGGCTTTAAAGGAAGTGGACAACACAACGTGATCTATGCCGGCGGCCTTGATGCGCGCCAGAAGATGCTGCAGGAACGGGTAGTTTGCCGTTGGCAGCATTGGCTTTGGCGTACCAATGGTCAGCGGGCGCAGGCGCGTGCCACGCCCGCCCACCAAAATGACGGCATCTACTGCCGAGGCATCAGACATCAGTGATTTTCCTCCGTAACGCCTTGGGGAAGCTCTGCAAAGAGCCAAGGCACCTTGGTTGATTACATATCGTGAAAATTATATTGCTTAAGCGCCCTAGCTTCGGGAAGCCCGCTTATTCGGCGCGGCCTTCTCCCGCGCCACAACCACCGCGGCCCGGGCCTTGAGCCCAATCCGCAGGGCAAGGCGCACCGGCCACTGCCACCAGTGGGGATGACGGTCCGCTTGGAAGCGGTACGCCGATTCGTGGTGTGCCACCTTCATGGCCGCCGAATTTGCCTTGGTGGAATGGCCAATGGCGTGGGTAATGACCGCCTCCGGGCAATAGACATTCTCGAATCCCGCGCGGCTAAGCCTGTCCCCCAAGTCCACGTCTTCCAGGTACATAAAGTAGCGCTCATCGAAACCGCCAATAGCGTCAAACGCGTCCCAACGCACCAAGACACAGGAGCCGGAAAGCCAGCCCGCCGTTCTCTGGATATCCATATCTGAATTGTGTTGGTAGCGCTTGGTCCACGGGTTTGACGGCCAGACGCCGGCAAAGAGCGCATGCCCTATACCCGTCCATAGGTTAGGAACCGCGCGGGCGGACGGATAGTTGGAACCGTCCGGCTCCACGATGCGCGGGCCCACCGCCCCGGCCTTCGGCCACTTTCGCGCGCATTCTAGGAGGCGGTCGATACTGCCCGGGGTAAATTCCACGTCTGGATTGGATAGCAGCACATAATCCGCGTCAATCTCGCCGGCCGCGCGGCGGGCGGCTAAAGCTCGCACGCCAGCATTCATCCCGCCGCCGTAGCCAAGGTTTCCCCCGGTATCTAGAAGCTCCACCCCGGGGCGCCGGGCGGCGCGCTGCGGGGCACCGTCCGTCGATCCGTTATCAGCGAGCATCACGAAGCTTCCTTGGGTGCTGGCAGCCTCCAAGGAATCCAGAAAGGATGTGAGGTAATCGCCCGGAGAATACGTCACCGTTACTACGGCTAGTGGGGCCTTGACTGAGTCTTTCACAATGCGTACAGACTACCCACGCGTATTCGCGTTACCACGCTATGACACTGCTTAGCAGAGACTAATTCGCCACATTGGGCCAGACGGTTCCGGCGGGAGCCGGAATGTAGCCTAAACTGTCAGGGATATGTCCATGGACCTGAAAGCTGCTTAAGTCACCGTGAACTCAGATAATTCGGCACACTCTGCGCCGCACCGCCATAGCCGCGACATTCAGCCCTCCCCTACCAAGGCTGCGCCCACGCAGCAAAAAGGTGGAAAGCCCCTGAAGGCCCTGGTGTCCGTGCTCAGTGTGATGGTGCTGGCGTTTTCAGCAGTAGGCTACCTTGCCATCGGCCGCTTAGGCGGCGAGATGGCCTCCGTAGGAAACTTGGCACTTGGCGGCGGATCCGGTTTCAAGCAGGACGCGGTAGACGGCGCGATGGACATCCTCCTGGTGGGGTCTGATTCACGTACCGATGCCCAAGGCAATCCCCTCTCCCGCGAGGAATTGGACTCTCTCAACGCGGGCGAAGCGGGCGGTGAGGAAAATACTGACACCATCATGCTCATCCGCATCCCGAATGACGGCTCCCGCGCCACGGCTGTGTCCATCCCACGTGACACCTATGTCAACGAGGGCGAGCTGGGCAACATGAAGATCAACGGCGTCTTTTCCACCCACAAGGACATGGTCGTGGAGCAGATGACCTTGGAGAATGAAGAGGCCGTTGCCGCAGGAAATGACGCGGTCCATACGGATAAAGAAATTGAGCAGGAAGGCACCGCGGCCGGCCGCGCCGCCCTTCTCGATCAGATTCACTCGCTAACCGGCATTGAGGTTGACCACTACGCGGAAATCGGCCTGCTGGGCTTTGTGCTGCTTACCGATGCCGTGGACGGCGTGGAGGTCTGCCTTAATAATGACGTCAATGACCCGATGTCCGGTGCGGACTTCAAGGCCGGCCGCCAAACCATTTCCGGCGCCAAGGCGTTGACCTTCGTGCGCCAGCGCTATGGGCTGCCCCGCGGTGACCTGGACCGCATCGTCCGCCAGCAGGCGTACATGGCCTCCTTGGTTAATAAGATGCTTGATACCGGCACCCTGACCAACCCGTCCACCCTAGCCGACGTGTCGAAGGCCGTTGAACGCTCCGTGGTTATCGACGAAGGGTGGGACGTTATGGGGTTTGCCACCCAGATGGCCGGCCTGGCCGGCGGCAACGTCACCTTCTCCACCATCCCGGTGACCTCGATCGACGGCGTGGGTGATTTTGGAGAGTCCATCGTCACCGTCGACGTGGACGAGGTTCATGCTTTCATGGACGATCTTGCCCGCACCGAGGAGGAAACCGCGGCCGCCCAGCCTTCGGCAGACGACAGCGAGGGCAACAGCGCCGGCATTACGCCGGTCGCGGAAGACATCAACTTACAGGTGCTTAACGCCGGTTCAATCGCCGGCCTGGCAGCGGGCGTGTCCGGCTGGCTTACCGGCACAGGCTACAACGTTGAAAACACCGGTAATGCCATGCCGGGCGTGTACTGGGAGAGCCAGATTGTCGCCGCCGACCCAACCGATGAGCGCGTGGTTGCGCTCGCCGAGCAAATGGGCGGTCTGCCAGTCACCGCCAATGCGGAGCTAGAACCCGACACGTTCATCGTTATCACCGCCGATGATTACGCCGGCCCTACCGACGAATCCTCCCAGGCACAGGCATCCGAATCCGCCGCGGCGCAGCCGGACCCCACCAATCAGGTGGGCACCCCGGGTGCCGACTTTGGCACCGCAGAAGTTGCACCGGAAATTAATGCCGGCGGTGACGGCCCCCGCTGCGTGAACTAGGACTTTTGCCTACGATGGGATGCCATGGAACTCCTATCCCACCTCATTCACGCTGACCCGGCGTCCCCTCGCCTGACCGTCTACACGGAAACGACCGGCGCACGCATGGATTTCTCCGCCACGACGCTGGAGAACTGGGCGGCGAAGGTTGCCAATTTCCTGGCCGAAGAGCTGGAAATCGAGGCGGATGATCCGGTTCTGATTGACCTCCCTGTCTCTTGGCACAGCGCGGTGATCGCCATAGGTGCCCTGGCGCGTGGTGCCGATCTTCACTACCCAGCGGATAGGTCGCGCACCCCGGAGGCGGTGTTTACCACCCCGGAGCGTCATGGGGAGCTTTCCGCTACTTACCCGGATGCGGATATCGTGCTGGTCACCGAGGACCCTTTC
This sequence comes from Corynebacterium endometrii, assembly GCF_004795735.1. Lineage (NCBI taxonomy): Bacteria > Bacillati > Actinomycetota > Actinomycetes > Mycobacteriales > Corynebacteriaceae > Corynebacterium > Corynebacterium endometrii. The sequence goes on along the minus strand of NZ_CP039247.1, from coordinate 604,313 downwards.
GGCCGCGGGGTGGCAGAAACTGGTGGCACCGTTGCACCCGGCGCGGTGGATTTTGGCCCCACCGTCCGCTTCTACGGCGACGAGTACTACGAGCCAACCCAACCACTCGACCAGCTTGTAGCCCCGCTCGGTTCACCGGAACGCCTCCTATCCGCGGGGTGGACGGACAAGGAGAGCTTCGCGGCTACCGTACTTGCACCGCTGGCCGCCGGTGGCTCCGCCGTGGTAGTCACCGGCACGTCCGACGCCACCCGCCTCGACGCCATTGCCGCCGCCGAGAGGGTCACCGCCCGGGTCTGACTAACCCGGTGCGGGTTCGCCCGCCCACTCCTTATGCAAAGCCGCCCCTCGGCAGGGAACTCTACGGCCCTAGGCTGCTACCGGGGACTCTACTGCTGGCGTATCCAGCTTCCGAGCACGCCCGGTACCACGGCTTTGCGTTGCCCAAGCAGGTCGCGTTTGTTTTTGTTGATTTCAACCCGACTGGTCACGGTCTTTATTTTCTTTCCCTCGCCCTTCCCGTAACGCCCCGGCGAACCGGCACCATAGCCGCCAGCACTGCCATGTGCGCCGGTAGCACCGCGCGGGTGACCGCCCGCAGTAGCGTGGGAACCCCCGCCCAAGCCACCACCACTGGCAGAAGCACCCGGATGAGTCCCCGCGGGAGCACCGCCACTAGGCGCAGCACCACTACCTGACCCAGACACCGGCAACCCGCCACCAACAGACGGGCTAAGCACCCGGCCGGCCCCATTGGTAGACCCGAGCCCAGCGCCGGTTAGAGCGCCCAGGCTAGCGCTACCCAGGCTGGAACCGCCCGCCCCGAGCTGTGAGGGAAGACCACTGGCGCTTGAGCTAGTACCGAAGCTGGTGGTGTTTGGGCTTAAATGCATGGCTGAACCGTTACCACCAACGGGCTGGGCGCCCGCGGCGTGGGTGCCTACGGCATCCAGGCCCGCCATGCCGGTAGGGGGCAGGTATCCCGCTTCGGCAAGAGCGTAGTCACGGTAGGCGTTAGCTGTAGCCACCGTATCGTCGATGGCAGACTGACTCATCCCGCCAACATCGCGCAGCCCTGTAATAGACCCATCGGTTACCTCAAAAGAACCGGGGCCCACATCACCACGATCAATGGCATCGATAAACTCCTGGGGCCATGTCAGATCATCGGTATTGTAACGGTGACCTGGTCCTGCGATGCTGTTGAGGCCAACGGATGCGATATCCCCGCTAGTGTCCTCCGCGGGCATGACCATAGGTGTACTTGGTGGAATTGAGCCGGTGACGCCGGACTGGAGCATCTGCTGCTGAAGCGAGAGCAAACCTTGCTCAGCCGCACTTTTTAACACCGGGTCGGGCACTGAACCTATCACGAAGCTTGCGGCATGAGTGTTGTAGCCAACGATGGTGATAATGCCCGCGAGCTTGTCTGCTCGCGCCGCCATCGCGAGCGCATGGTCCATAAAATAACCAGCCGAGTTGGCCACCTGGCCCAACGCATCGGCAGCAGCGTTGACAAAGTCAGCATCGTTAGCCTCTGAAAGCTCTTCAACGGTTGACTGTATGGTTGATTTAACCTCATCGAGTTGAGCGGAAAGCTCAACCCAGCGGTGCGCGGTATCGGTCAGCTGCGAGGTGCTAGTAGCTTTCAAAGCCATATCTAGCCCTTCAAGGCTCGCCCCCACGTTGACGATGGGTGAGGCAACCAAAATCGGATCGGCGGGAATCTCGCTGAGCATAGACAACGCGACTGAAGAATCCTCAACCCGCCCGCCATGGTCGGCAAGAGCTAGCCCTGTGGAATTCGCTTGGTCCTGGGAGTCTACTGCGGTGGCGTTATCGGCAAGAAGCTGGGCGATAGTATTTAGCCTTTCGCCCAACCCCCGCAGCAGAGCGTCAGCAGAACCAGAATGCCCCGAAAGCGTCTGGCCGTGAATGCCCCCAGCTTCAGAAACCCCCACGATTGTTGAAAAGCCGGCCGATACAGGGGAATCTAACGCTGCGGCTTCGCTGATAATTATGGAAGCAAGCTTGCGAAGCCTAAAACTACTCTGTGCCAAATTATCCAAGTCAGCCTGCATCACTTGCTCCTTTCGTAAACAAATTCCAGGATTTCTTGAGCTTCACGTTGTAGTTCTTGTTCATTCACATCGAAGCGACTCACCCCCACCTCGAACATTCCTTTCGTAGTATCTACCGAGGAATAACCGTTGAAATCGAATAATTCATCGGGGGTTCGATAAAGCCCTGGCACTGTAGATTTCGCCAAGGTAGCTCCGGGAAAATGCGCGGAGGCCGTATTATTCATCGAAAACGTTACGACCCGATTAGTAGGATTGCCCTCCTCGTCCCTGTGCGAGTAAGCACAGTCACGGAAATCAGTAAAGACTTCTGATTCCATCACATCGGTATAGCCGAGTTCTGCCATGATTTCCGGAGTGGCCCAAGTGCATGGGTCGGGCATGTCTTCACCCCGCAGGTTAGGGTCAAACGGGCCAAGCTCTGGGAAAGGAGGCCGCGCATCCTCCTCGGCAGTATCGGTAGTGCTGGGTTCGCTGGATACTGCCGCTGTTTGGTGTGCAGGCTGGGACTGTGAGTTTTGTTGTTCATCGGCGCTCGTTGTAGAACAAGCGGTTAGCGTCGCCGAAGCTAAAACGGCAGTCATTATGCCGCACGTCGTATGTGTAGGTGTCATGATGCCCCCGAGCATTCAATTGTCTCTACGAAGATGTTCTTAGTTTTTATCGAAGCGCAAAAGGGTGACAATTCCCCGAAAATACCCCGTCACCAGTATCGGCGGAGCTTCCCTTTCACGTGGTAGCCATTCTCGCATGACTTTAGCGACCTTGTCCATGGTTAAAGGAAAACTTGTGGATAAAAGAGATTGAACTAAGGGGCACCCAATGCCCACTCACAGAGCTAGCCTTCGCGAAGATCAATCAATCGCACACGCCCCATGCCGCGCTTGAACTAAGAACTGCATCTCCAAGGCGTCTAAGGCCCCGCAATATTCAAGGCTGGCATTTAAATGTCCAAAAACTAATTTCCGATATAGCGCAGTAAACAGGCCCAAAGCTGACTGAATACAAAATGGACACTTCCTTGTGCCAAATCGTGGCGTCGGAGCGGCGTAGGGTGTTCCGCATGACGATCTCCATCCCAATACTTGTCCTCATAGGCATTCTCATCTTCGTGGGGACTGTGATCCAGGGCAGTATTGGGTTTGGACTCGGAACCGTCGCGACGCCTATCGTTGCAATCGTGGCACCGCAGCTTGTTCCGATGCTGATTTTGATGCTGGCTTTTGTCATTTCCGTCGTCACCACGGTGCAAACCGCACGCGATGTGGACTGGAAGTTCTTCTGGCTATGTAGGACCTGACCCCTTGATGGTGGACACGCTGAAACCAGCATTTCGCTGGGGAAGTGAGGTACCTTTCTACTATGCCACGCAAGACCTACACCGAGCAGTTCAAGCGTGACGCAGTCTCGTTGTACGAGTCGACCCCCGGAGCCACGCTCAACGCCATTGCCTCCGACCTCGGGGTCAACCGCAACTCTCTGCGCACCTGGCTCGACGCCTTCGGCACCGGCACCAAAACCAACGCCAACGGTGAAAAAGTCGCCAGCCCCATCGCCGCAACCAACAGCGAACGCACCCCTGCTGAAGGACTCTCCGATGCCGAGCGCATCCGCGTGCTGGAACGCGAGAACGCCAAGCTCCGGGAAGAACGAGAGATCCTGCGCAAGGCGGCCAAATATTTCGCGGAAGAGACGAACTGGTGAACCGCTTCCGATTCGTTGACGACCACCGAGGCCTCTATCAGGTCAAGCGGTTATGTGAGGTCCTAAAGATCAACCGGTCCTCGTACTACACATGGAAATCTGCTGCTCCCCGTCGTCGGCGACGCCTTGTCGACGACGCGGTGCTGGGAGCGAGGATCAAGGCCGTGTTCACGGCCGAGAACGGCTGCTACGGGGCGAAACGCGTGACTGCGGCCATCAACGCCAGCGACGATAACTCCGTCAGCGGCGTTGCTGCGCAGCGGGTCAATCACAAGCGCACGGCCCGGTTGATGCGGCAGATGGGTCTGTTCGGCTACACGAAAAGACGCCGGGTGAAGACCACCGTGTCTGCGAAACGGGCTCCGAAGTTCCCAGACCTGCTTCGGCGTCGGTTCACCGCAGCCAAGCCGAATTCGGTCTACGTCGGCGATATCACGTACCTGCCGATTGCGGACGGGTCGAATATGTACTTGGCCACCGTCATCGACTGCTATTCGCGGCAGTTGACCGGTTTCGCGATCGCCGACCACATGCGCACGGAGTTGGTCGAAGAAGCCCTCACGATGGCCCGGAAGGTGCGAGGCAACCTTGATGGAGCGATTTTCCACTCGGACCACGGCAGCGTCTATACCTCTGAGCAATACCGGAAGCTGTGCGAACGGTTCGGTGTCACCCAATCGATGGGAGCAATCGGGACGAGCGCGGACAACTCGCTGGCGGAGTCGTTCAACGCCACACTGAAACGGGAAGTCCTGAAGGGCGAGCCTGTTTTCGCCAGCCAACTGGTGTGTCGCCGGGACGTGTTCCGATGGTGCACGCGCTACAACACCAAGCGCTTGCACTCTTGGTGCGGATATCGCTCGCCGAACGCCTTCGAGACCGCAGGATTAGCTACACTGACTATTGCATCTTGATTACATCCCCGTGTCCACTTTCCGGGGGTCAGGCCCGTACAATCATGCGTCTGCCTGGCTCCGTCGCCGGCGCCTGGGCGGTGGCATCACTATCGCATCGCGGACTGTCAGTCTTCATTGGTATTGCTGTAATTCTTGCCATGATGCTGTCATCATTCGGATGGACGCCTCGGTACAACAAGCAGAATGTGGCAATCGCCTCGGTGGCCTCAGGTTTCTTAGGAACATCCACTGCCATTGGAGGGCCGCCGCTGGCTCTGGTCCTCAAGAGCCAGCAGGCGTCGAAGATGCGCGGCACGTTGTCAGCTACATTTGTGACCGCCAGCTTGGTCTCAATAGGCATGCTCATGGGGTCGGGTCAGTTTAATGGCGAAATCTGGACCGTGGCCGCCATGTATCTACCCGTAGTTCTAGGCGGTCTGTGGGCCGCCACCAAAGTCAGTAGGCATATCGATAAAGCCAGACTTAACAAACTGGTTGTCGGTGTTTCCATCGGCGCTGCCATCGCATTGATTGTGAAGGCGATATTCGGCTTTTAGGGTGTTCCAGTAGCCGGAACAGTAGGTTCCCTCAGACACCTCCTCGCCTTAAAGTGAATTTTGTGTTTGGGGTCACCGTAGACCCTCTAAGTGATTCCATTGCACAGTTAGTTACTGTTCCGACAGTAAGCCAACCTATACCCGACTACTTTGAGGAGAATCTGCATGTCCGGCGCGCCGCCTGCGATGTCCCACCGCCCAATTCAGGGCATCTGTGCGCCGCTGGCCTCCACCGATTTGCTTGTCGATCCACTATTCGCACTCTGGACTGTAGCTCATGACCACGATAAAAGCTCCTTGTTCTTCGGCCCTACCCCCGAAGAACGGCGAGATTACCACGACGTATTGGTCATGAAGAAGCAATCTGCTACGCCTACCCCACCTTGGGCACCAACCTTATGGGCGACCACAACGTCTTTAAAGACTAAGGCCGTAGAGCGCAAGAACGAAGGCACGGGGCTCTCTAGACAGAAGGAACGTAGAAGAGATGCGGAATTTTCCGCTTTACCTAAGCCCAATATCAAGTTCAACGCAGGTTTCAAGTGGTACGAGCCAATTCCAGAGTTCGTTGCTAACTCCGACAAGATGGCCGCACAGTAACTCCCTTTGATAGGAAAGGAGCACAATTCATGGCTACACAGGACCAGATTGAGTCCATCGCAGCTGACCTTTTTGCCGCGTACACATCCAAGGAACCGATTCAGCCTCCTCGTGAAATCATTGAGGATATGACCGTTGCGGATGCTTACGCAATTCAGCAATGGCAAGAGAAAGCCTTCGAGGCTAAGGGCGACAAAGTCGTAGGGCGAAAGATTGGCCTGACCTCTCTTGCTATGCAAAAACAGCTCGGCGTTGACAGCCCTGACTTCGGTTTCTTCACGGAGTCCCTACTGTTTAGCTCGGACGAAGCAATCGCGGTAGACCAATTCATTTCTCCAAAGGTCGAGCCGGAACTTGGCTTCAAGCTCGCCAAAGACCTGGCCCCGAATTCGAGCTTCGAGGAAGTTCTCAATGCGATTGAGTCCGTACACCTGGCGATTGAAATCATCGATTCCCGCGTGCGTGACTGGGATATTCGCCTGGTAGATACCGTCGCGGACAATGCGTCCTGCGGTGCCATTGTCCTCGACCCTGAACCAGCGAATATTCCACTAGAAGAGCTCACCGCGGTTCCTGCCCGCATGCTCATCGGCGGCGAGGTAGCGGGTGAAGGCACTGGTGAGGCAGTGATGGGCCACCCGGTAAAACCAATTGCTTGGCTTACGGAAATCCTCGGCGAAATGGGGACCACCCTCAAGGCCGGAGACATCATTTTGTCCGGCAGCTTCTGCGGCGCAGCCCCCGTAGTTGCAGGCCAAGAAGTAATCGTTGATTACGGCCCATACGGAACTTTGACCACCTCCTTTAAGTAGAAACCAAGGAACTCACATGGCTAAAAAACTTATTGCTGCGATTGTCGGGCCCGGCAATATCGGTACCGACCTGATGATCAAAATCCAGCGTAACTCTGAAAAGTTTGACCTCCAATACATGGTGGGCGTTCAGGAATCTGAGGGCTTAAAGCGCGCCCGAGAAGCAGGCCTTAAAGCATCCGCCGAGGGCGTAGAGTGGCTGCTTAAGCAGGAGCCAAAGCCGGACGTAGTCTTCGAGGCAACGTCCGCCAAGGCTCACGAATACAACGCGCCGTTATACAAAGAAGCCGGCATCCGTGCCATTGACCTAACCCCCGCCGCAATTGGCCCATACATGTGCCCCGCTGTAGGCCTCGATAACCTCGGCGACATGGATAATGTGAACATGATTACCTGTGGTGGCCAGGCAACCACCCCAATTGTTCACGCCGTGTCCTCCGTGGCTGAAGTTGAATATGCTGAGATTGTTGCGTCCATCGCGTCCCTTTCCGCTGGCCCTGGCACCCGCGCAAATATTGACGAGTTCACGGAGACTACTTCCAAGGCCCTCGAAGTAATTGGTGGTGCTAAGAAGGGTAAGGCAATCATCATCCTTAACCCAGTAGAGCCACCAATGCTCATGCGCAACACCGTGTACTGCTCCCTTCCAGCAGAGGCAGGCGTACCGGGTGAGCTGCAAGACAAGATCCGCGAAGCCATCAAGAAGCGTGTTGAGGAAGTCCAGGAGTATGTCCCTGGTTACCACCTAACCTCCGAGCCGCAGTTCGACGAGGCTCGCGATGATTGGAATGGCTGGGCCCGCGTGACCGTTCTCATCGAGGTCAAGGGCGCAGCAGATTACCTGCCTGAGTACGCAGGCAACCTAGACATCATCACCTCCGCAGCAGTGGCAACCGCTGACCGTCTCGCAGAAATCATCGAAGCGTAAAGGACACGAACCATGACCAAGATTCGTCTAAATGACACCACCCTGCGTGACGGTTCCCACGCTGTACGCCACCAGTACACCGAGGAACAGGTTCGCAAGGTAGTCCGCGCCCTTGATGACGCAGGCGTGGAAATGATGGAAGTTTCCCACGGCGACGGCCTGGGAGGTTCCACCTTTAACTACGGCTTCTCCAAAACCAACGAGATGGACCTCATCTCCGCGGCGGTAGATGAGGCTAAGAACACCAAGATCGCCTTCCTCTGCCTGCCAGGTGTTGGTTCCGCTGAGGACATGGAAGAGGCAACCAAACGCGGTGCCCGCGCCTGCCGTATCGCTACCCACTCCACCGAGGCCGACGTTTCCATCCAGCACTTCGAGAAGGCTCGGGAACTCGGCTTGGAGACCGGCGGCTTCCTCATGCTCTCCCACCGTCTAGACCCAGCAGGGCTGGCGAAGCAAGCCCGCATCATGGTCGACGCAGGTTGCCAGTGCGTGTTCGTCGTTGACTCCGCCGGCTATCTCATCGGACAGGAGGCAGCGGACCGCGTGAAGGCTGTGTACGAGGAGATTGGCGGCGAGGCACAGGTTGGTTTCCATGGACACCAGAACCTGGGTTTCGGCGTCGCTAACTCCTTGTTGGCGGTGCAAAACGGTGCTACGCAGATTGATGGCACCCTTTACGGCCTGGGTGCTGGTGCCGGAAACGCTCCGATTGAGGTACTGGCTACCGTCTTCGAGCGCCGCGGCATTGATTTTGGCGATGTTAACGTCAAGGCGGTTCAGGATGCTGCCGAAGATGTGCTCAAACCAATGGTCTCCCGCCTGCCAATGATGGACCGTGGTTCCATTGTCCAGGGCCAGGTTGGCGTGTACAACTCCTTCCTGTTGCATGCTGAGCGTGCATCCGAGCGCTACGGCGTTCCAGCCCAAGAAATTCTGGCCGAGGTTGGCCGACGCGGTTACGTTGGTGGCCAGGAGGACATGATTATCGAGGTTGCATTGGCTTTGCAAGGTCAGAACTAAACTTCAATCAGAGTCTTACACCAGCCTCGGTTTTCCTCCTTTTACGGCGAAGACCGGGGCTCTTGGGCTGCGTTTGCATTAAATTGTCAAATTAGCTCGTTTCATCGCGCAAACCGAGGAAGGTCCCATGGCTCCGTATGCAACCGTCACTCGCCGCTATACAGCGTCTTTCATAGGCATCTGCATCGGCATGGCCGGCACGGCGATTATTTCTCTATCTGCGTTGGGCACGTCTCCAATATCCTCGACGATGTTTGCTCTATCACTAGCTACACCACTGTCATTTGGCGGCTGGACGTTCGTGCTCAACGCTCTGTTCATCGTGGCACAGTTAGCGATTCTCAGAAAGAAATTCCCCAAGTCCGGATGGCTTCAAATCCCTGCTCTGCTCGTGGCAAGCGTGGTACTCGACTTCTGGATGTGGCTCTTTTCCTGGATAGAGACAGATAGTTACCTTCTCAGTTTGCTTACTGTAATTGCAGGAATTGTGGTGGCTGGGGGTGGATTATCTTTATTGGTGGCTTCAAAGGCCATCTACATGCCCGGGGAAGGCCTCGTGGCCGCTATTTCTGAAACGCTAAATAAACCGTTTCCCCGAATCAAGGTCGTATTCGATCTGTGCAACGTGGTGGTGGCACTCATCCTATGCATCGCGCTCGTTGGAAACTTCGAGGCTGTGCGAGAAGCTACTATCATTTCAGCGTTTGGTATCGGCTTTGTCATTGGCCGCTTTATCCCTCTGGCTGCCAAGATAGTAGGACCGTTGCCCGTGGTGTTACAGGAAACTAAGTAATAACCCCCTCGAATTCCATCGCAGGCTAAACTCATTCCATCGTGTCGGCGCAGCTTTCCCTGCTGTGATTAGCACGATGTAGGAAACTCCGATTGCCCCACCCTTGCACCACACTACGCTGCAGCGAGTCGAGATAATCTTTCAATCGCTTTACGCGACTACGGTACTTCGTAAGCCCCTTCCATTTCTCTAAGGGCTGATGCCCAGGGCCACGGCTAGCTTCGCGCTCACCGATGGTTTCGTGGTATGACCCCACCCTAGTGTTAAAAGCTTACGGTCCATGCAATCTAAGGTGCAACGAATCATTTCGTTGCACGTATATAAGCCCTCGATGCAGACGCGGCAACCTTCTTCAATGTCAGTATGTGGTCCTCGGGACGAAATACACCAGTTGCGCCCGAGACACTCATGGCTGCTACAGGTTGCCCACCAAGACCATAAATGGGCGCCGCTACGCAGGTTAATCCCGGGGTGACCTCCTCACGGTCGTAGGCCACTCCCTCCTTGCGGACCTTAGCTAGGACCGAGCGGAATTCATCCGGATCTGTAATCGTGTTGGTGGACCACTGCGGTAGACCTGCGTCAATTACCGTCTCAATTAGTTCCTCATCCCACGCCATGATGGCCTTGCCAACACCGGTGCAAAATCCCGGTACGCGTCCCCCGATGCGCGATGGGGCATCGACGGGATTCAACGAAAACAGCTTATTGGCATAAACAACGTCCGTACCGACCAAGTAGCCTAAGTGCACAGTCTGGCGCGTACGCTCGAATAATGCTGAAAGATAGGGCGTGAGTAGTTCACCCACACGGTTGTAATCCGGTGAGTCAGCGCTTTTCACGATGTCAAAGAACAGCGGCCCAATCCGATACAGCTCTCCAGCCTTCTGCACGGCTCCATTTTCTACGAGCGTTGCAAGCAACCTAAACGCGGTGGATTTAGACATGCCAGATCGCCGAGCTAGCTCAGAAACACCGAGCCCAACAGAATTATCCTCACCGAAAGCACGAAGAAGATCGAAAGCTTTATCAACTGCTCCCCGATTCCTTTCAACCACTAAGCCACGTCCTTTCAGATTTCTGCCCGCAATTACTGGCCGCGAGCCGAACGATGTTCTCTAGCTATCCACCCATTATTAACGGCACCGTCAATAGAATACGCCAGTTCAAACCCGCAAAAGCGCCATGAGGATTATCTTTCGTCCTGATTATTTACCTCGGCTCTAAATCAGCATAGAAGACAAACGATTCGAGCCCGCTACGGGAGGAACGGACTAACTCGCACGATGCCTATGAAGACACCTCTAACTTGTGTCCTCGCGACCTACTCACCGAAGCTTTAGTTAACTCCAGTAATCAGATCAAAGGTAAATCTAAAAACTTTGATTTATGCCATTTACTCGCGTAGCTGCACTTTCAGCAATTGGTTCGTGGAATACACATGCCAACCGCCACTGATGCTTCTCGAGTGGCTATATCCCACTAAATATGGAGAGGCCTTCAGTCGCTAGACCTAAAAGTCGACGTTTGGAGTCTGGAATTCCAGACGCTTTATATTCTCAACCCTTCCCATATGACCCAGCACTCTGAAACCATGGAAGTGTATCTCGCGCAACACTAAGCGCCCGTCCCTACACCCCTGGGACTTACCACCTACTCCCCGCTACCCCGGGGCATGGAAGGAAACTGGCATGGCGATTAAGGAAACAGCCTTACAAAGGCCTGAGCCCCCTACGGAAACTAAAGGATCCAATGGCTCTACGCTAAGCTGGGTCATCACCCTCTTCGGCACCGCTGTAGGAGCCGGAATCCTATTCCTCCCACTCAACGCTGGCAGCTTTGGGTTCTGGCCACTGACCATTGCCACCCTCATCATCCTGCCGTTGGTCTATTTCTCTCACCGCACGTTTGCTCGAATCATCGCGGGAGTACCAGAAGATGACCATGGCAAAGACGTTCTGGAGCTCACCACAAAATACCTGGGAAGGGGCCTTGGCGCCGGAATTGCATTCCTGTACTGGCTAGCGATTTTCCCCATTGTGCTAATTTACGGTGTTTCAATCACCAATAGCATTGACAGCTTTATAGTGAACCAATTTGGTGGCCCATCGATTCCGCGCCCGGTTCTCGCGGTTGCATGCGTAGGCCTGATGACCCTAGTTTTCGCATTCGGGCGCAAACCAATGATGGCTTTCACTCAGGCGCTGGTTTACCCATTGATCTTTTCACTGGGCGCGGTATCTATCTACCTAATTCCCACGTGGGACTTCAATAGTTTCGTCAATTACAACGCAGACCAGTCAGGGACATCCATTATCTACGCGATTATGCTCGTCCTTCCGATGCTGGTATTTGCCTTCAACCACTTCCCAGCGGTATCGCAGTTCTGTGTGGACGTTCAAAGAGGGCATGGCTCTAACACTCTCAAGCAGGTGGAAAAGACAGAGTTCTACGCCTCGCTGCTTTTGGTCATTTTCACGATGTTCTTCGTCTGGTCCTGTGTATTAAGCCTGGGCGCAGAGGGTATGAACGAGGCCATCGAGCAGAATCTTCCGGTGCTCTCCTACTTCGCCAACGTGACCGACGCCCCGCTGATGAGTTGGATTGCTCCGATCGTGGTCATCTGCGCCATCATCTCTTCGTTTTTCGGCCACATGCTCGGCACTGAGGAAGGAACCGAATACTTAGTGCGTGCGGTTGCGCCACGGCTGACAGCACGCATGTCGCGCCGCGCATTGCTTAACTGGATCTACTTTGGAATCTTCATTGCCACCACGCTGACCGCCATCTTCAACCCGTCAGTAATCGATATGATTTCCGTGGTAGGAGGAATTTTCGTTGCATTCCTTGTGTACCTTCTCCCAGTGATGCTATTCCGAAAGCTCAAGGTCTACGAGAAATTCCGGAATGACCCAGTTAATTACTTCGTGTTTGTCATGGGCCTTATCGTTATGGCCGGCGCCATCCTTGACATGATTCGTTAGAGGCAACCCAATCGTTCGAATGCCCTGATTTCGCCGCCGGCAAGTCTGCCGGCGGGATGGGCCGCGATATCTATCAACCGTTGGTTAAGGCTCCCACAGATGAAACAACCAACAGATTAAACGACCACGCCCGAAGCATTGCACCTGGACCATCATGTGGTCAGTGGCTGTTTCGGGCGTAACTAGTGCACAACAACGACTGTGCACCGTAGTGAGCATTACCGACTAACCAACACTGATTCCAGCCGACTTGCGACGCCATGCATAGTAGACACCACCAGCAATCACGCCTAGCAGGGCCATTCCAGCAGTGGCGAGAAAACCGGTGCTGAATCCTGTAACCGCTAAGCTACGGGGCTGTGGAAAGGCCTGTTGATGCGACTGTTGCGCGGGGGCGTTACTTTTCGTTACCGGAGATCAGGTGAGCCCGAGGTTCTGACGTCGGAACAGGTTGAGACTCGTCACTCTCCGCGTTCCTAGATTCGCCCTTAGGGTTAGTTGAATCCTGCGACTCCTCCAACGGTCGAATTTCCTCTTCTGCCTCACTGCAAATAGTGGTGTAAGCATCGGCCTAGTCACAACAATCTCACTGGCCCCGTATTCTGCCACTGTGTAGATCACGGCAGGGTGCGGATTCAGAATGAAAGCCGATTCGTACGATTCTGCGCGGCCTGACGCAATCGGTTGGATATCGTCTGAACCAATCAAATCGAAACGGTTGGTCCCGCTCGCTAGCGAACACTGTTAAGTGCCCAGGCGCCCCCTGAGAAAATTGTAATTGAAATACACGCGCACTAACCGCAGGTTCAGTCAAGGAGAATTCACGCAAGTCCTCCCCATTGGGCCAATCGCTGGACCGTTGCGAGGCATTCAGCGAATCGCAAATTACTAGGAGGCAACTCCGCGTGCCGCTCGTGACCCTATTTGGGCAGTGTGTATCTGCGGACTCTACGGTTATCTCACCCACTAGCGTAAGCGTGACAATTTCGGGACCATCCGCTTTAATCACGAAACCATACCAATAATTGACTGAGGGTTAAGTGCGGGAGCGGAAGCGAAACCTCCATAAACGGCACCACGCTTTGCAGTGCAGAAAAGGTTATGGAGGTGACATCATTCTCACTCCTCCTCCGCAGATTTACATCATAGAATCGAAAGTGTTGATACTAAGTCTTTTCAGTCCCGACTGACACGAAAGGCCGCCCCCATGCCTGCACCGCTGCAGCTCCCCGAAACATTCGCCCAGCGCCTGCGCAAGGCAGACCGCCCGCAATACGGTTTCTGGATTAATTCCGGGTCACCCGTGGCGTGTGAGATCGCGGCGTCCGCTGGTTACGACTGGCTGCTCATTGACGCCGAGCACACTGCCTATTCCCTCGAAACCATTCTTGAGCTTGTCCGCATTACGGATGCCTATCCGGCCACACCGGTAGTCCGCTTGCCTAAAAATGACGTCTCCCTCATCAAGCGCTACCTGGACCTTGGCGCGCAAAACCTCATGATTCCCATGATTGACAGCGCCGAAGAGGCCGAACAGGCCGTGGCATCCATGCACTATCCGCCGCGCGGCGTCCGCGGAGTGGGTTCCATTTTGGTCCGCGCCGGCAGGTTTGGCGGCATCCCTAATTACTCCGAGATTGCCTCGGAATCCGTGTCCCTCACGCTCCAGATAGAATCCGCGGCAGGCCTGGAAAACCTCGAAGAGATCTGCAAGGTCGATGGGATTGACGCAATTTTCGTCGGGCCGGCTGACCTGGCAGCGTCCATGGGATATATGGACCAGCCTCGCCACCCTGAGGTAGCGGCCGCGGTGAAGCACATCTTTGACGTAGCTCGCGCCAATGACATCATTGTGGGCGCCAATTCCTTTGCCAAGGACCAGGCGGAGGATTACATCGCCGCCGGCGCGGCTTTTGTTGCCATGGGCGCTGACGTGCAATTACTCGCCAACTCCATCCGCGGGCTTGCAGCCGAGATCTATGGGGAGAATCCAATTACTACCCCGCAAAGTTATTAGGCGTTGCGCCCGCGTGCAGCGCCGATCTGCGAAGCCGTGTACAAAGGGGAAACAAGTATCCCCGAACCATGTAAGGCGTGCGCATGAATTTGACCTACCGTGTCCAAAATCCAGTGAACAACGAGGTCATTGAGACCTTCGAAACCGCTACTGATAAGGCCATTGAAGCGACGATTGCCGCCGCGCATGAGGCGTTCGGTAATTGGCGGGACCGCGATATTTCTGAGCGCGCTAGGATTATGAGCAAAGCCGCAGACCTCTTCCGCGAGAAGAAGGAAGAGCTGGGTGAGATAATCGCCCTGGAAATGGGCAAGCCGCTCGATGAATCCATCGGCGAGGTGGAGTTTTCCGCGGAGATTATCGATTACTACGCCACCCACGGGCCGGAATTGGCGAGGGATGAAGAACTCAACCACGCATCCCCGGGGAAGGCGGTCATCCGCAAGCGCCCGCTGGGGCCACTCCTTGGCATTATGCCGTGGAACTATCCGTATTATCAGGTGGCGCGATTCGCGGGCCCCAACCTGGTGTTGGGCAACACCATCATTTTGAAGCATGCAGAGATCTGCCCACGATCCTCGGCAGCCATCGCCGCACTGTTTGCGGAAGCCGGTGTGCCTAAGGGCGTATACGCCAATGTCTACGCCAGCCATGACCAGGTCAGCACCATCATTGCCGATAGGCGCATCCAGGGGGTCTCCCTCACGGGTTCCGAGCGGGCTGGCGCCGCCGTTGCGGCTCAGGCCGGCAAGCACCTGAAAAAATGTGTCTTGGAACTCGGCGGCAACGATCCTTATGTTGTTCTCGATTCCACCGATGTAGCTCAAGCCGCCAAGGACGCTTGGGCCGTGCGAATTGAAAACACCGGACAGGCGTGCAATTCCAACAAGCGCATAATTGTCATGGAGGATATCTACGACCAGTTCGTCGACGAGCTGGTGAAACTCGCCGCGCCGCTCAAGCGCGGCAATCCAATGGAGCCTTCTTCAGACACGTATTCGCCGCTGTCTTCGCGCGCGGCTGCGGAAAGGCTCTACGAGCAGGTATCAAAGGCTAAGGAAGCTGGAGCCACCGTGCATGTGGGCGGCGAAATTGACGATTCCACCGCTTACTTCTCCCCCGCAGTCATCACTGGCATCCCGCGCGGAAGCGAATCGTACTACGAGGAGTTCTTTGGTCCCACCGCCGTGGTCTACAAGGTCTCTAGCGAACAGGAAGCTATCGAGCTGGCCAATGACAACCTGTTCGGCCTGGGTGGGTCGGTCCACTCCGAGCAAGAAGGCCGCGCGGAACGCCTGGCCTTGTTGATTGAATCGGGCATGACGCACGCGAACGCGGCGTCGGCCGAGACGGCCGACCTGCCATTCGGCGGCATTAAACGTTCGGGATACGGTCGCGAATTAGGGCATCTTGCGATGGAGGAATTCTGCAATAAGCAGCTCTACTACGTGGCCGGTTAACGCACGGTCTCGATGAGCGTTTCGTGGCGGACCGGCGCGTTACCCACGTACATGATTTGTGCCGCGGAGACTACGCCGATCCATCCCTTGCCCGGAATCCAAGCCGGCCCGCCCGAATCCCCGCGAACCGCGGAATGACTGCTTGCTGTGACCTTATACGGCGCCACGTTACTGACCCGGGAGCACTTGGGCGCACCGCTGCTTTGCCCGTAGAAGCAGATGGGGTCCCCCACGCGGGCATTACGCCAACTCAAGGTCTTATCGCCCGTCATGACGTTGCGGCCAAAGACGTTGTCATTGAAAGCAATGCGAGCGAAATCCCTGCCGCCGCCGGTGTAGATATTTGATACTCGTCCGATTGGGCGGAAGCGAGAATCGTATACAACCGAACCCTCGCGCTGGGTGAAGCAGTGGGCTGCCGCGTAGCCGTAGGTGTTGCCCGGCGAAATGTAGCCAAGGGTGCATCGCATGACGCGGCCTGGCCCATCCTCGCCGTAGATAGTGGCGCCCTGATTTACCGTGTTCTTGCCGATCCCCGTTACCGCCACAAAGTCACGCACGGAGGAACCGTGCGGCAGCGGGATGTTGATGACCTGGCCCTGAGCCGCGGCGGTCGGTGCGGTAAGGCCGCCCATTCCGATGAGCAAGGCGCCTGCTAGCGCCGTAACAAACTTCTTCACGGTCAATCCCATCTAGGCAGTGGACTTAGCGGTTCAACCAACAATAACCCAACAGTCACAGAAGTACACAGGTGTCACGGGAAAACGGAAGGAGTTCGCGGGTTTCAGGTAAGCCCGTGCCTGTACTATTGACCCCATGGCCGCGCTGAGCCTGCACATTCTGGTTCGATGCCGGTTGCAATCCCGTAACTACCACGGAGGTGCGCAAGCGTGAGTAACACTCGAGTATCCCAATGCGTGGAATCCCTTCTTGAGGAAATCTGCGACGGAGTCTTCCCCGCCGAATCCTCCCTGCCCCCGGAGGCCGAATTAGCCGCACACCTTGACGTCTCCCGCCCCACCATGCGCGAGGCCGTGCGCTCGCTTTCGGAGCGCGGAGTTCTCAAGGTCCAACACGGACGGGGGACCTTTGTCCAGCCCATGTCCAACTGGACGGATGCCGGCACCATCGTCAAGGCCGTATCAAGGGAGCGTTCGCCGAGGGAAGTGGGCGTCTACCTCACCGAAGTTCGCACCATGATCGAGGTGGGATCCGCGGGCCTGGCGGCCCAGAAGGCCACCGAACTCGATTTGGAGCGTTTAACCCAAGCCATTAAGCGCTATGAAGAGGCCCACGACGCTGATAACGCAGCGGAGGCCGCACGCTATGACATGGAATTCCATGATCTAATCCTCCAGGCCACCGGGAACCCTTTTGCCCACGCGGTCCTCCGCTCCCTAGGCGGGCCGCTGGAGGCCAGCAGATTGGGCACCTCATCGATTCCAGAGGTCCGCGAGCGCGCCCTTATTCACCATAGGGCTATCCTCGACGCCCTAGCCTCCCGCGACCCCGAGGCGGCTCAAAAGGCCATGTTGAGGCACATGAAGCAAACCCGCGGTGACGTGGAGAAATTCCTCGAGAGCTAGAAAGCCGCCTAAGCCATTTAGCGTAACTGCCACTTGTGTCCCTTACTAGGGGCGCCGGCCTATCGGCACAACGCGGGTCATGGGCAAACAGTTAGGCCGATTACACACCCTTGTGGCCTGTGCCCCAGTTCACTACCATGTGCCTAGAGACCTCTGAGGTCAAAGCTCGAAGTGAAGGCGAAGGAGGAGCAGAGTGTCGCAATCACTCTCCGAATTACTTAAGGGGTACCCCGCAGCCAGGGCGATTAGCGCGCAGGACGTCCGTGCTGCACACGCGGGTGGATCGGTTCTCGTGGTGCTGGATGATGACCCCACGGGCACGCAATCCGTCACCGGCCTACCGGTGATTACCTCTTGGGAGGAAGCAGATTTCCAGTGGGCATTCAGTCAGGGCGCGCCTGCCATATACGTCATGACCAATTCCCGCTCCCTTAGCCCGGAGGCGGCGGAGCGGATAAACCGCGAAGTGGCGCGCAACGCACGAGTAGCCGCGCGGACCCAAGGCCTCGAGCTAGGCTTTGTCTCCCGTTCGGACTCCACCCTCCGCGGCCATTTCCCGCTCGAACCCCAAACCCTTATTGAGGAAGAAACCGCCGCAGGCCACACAATCGACGGGGTGCTCATTATCCCCGCATTCGGCGACGCGGGACGCGTAACTGTTGGCGGCGTTCACTACGCGGGAAGCGAAGAATCCGGTTTTGAGCCAGTGGGCGCCAGCGAATTCGCACAAGATGCCACCTTTGGATATTCCGCATCCAATCTATGCGACTGGGTCGAAGAAAAGACGCACGGTAAAACCCCGGCCGCGGAGGTTGCGCATCTGGATCTCACCACCATCCGCGACGGACGCGCGGCGGAACTACTCGGCGGCATCAGTGGCGGGCGGTACGTCGCTTGCGACGCTGTGACGGAAGAAGACCTTAGAGCAGTTGCGCTAGGGGTAATTGAGAGCGGAAAGAACTTTATCTACCGGGTTGGACCGCCTTTCGTGCGCGCCTTCATAGGCCAGGAGCTAGCCGCACCCCTCACCGCAGAGAACATACCAGTGGCTGCTGCGGACCGCGGAGGCTTGGTCGTTGTGGGTTCCCACGTTCCCACTACCACCCGCCAACTTGCTGCTTTGCTCAAAGAGCGTGAAGCCACCGTCATCGAGCTCGACGCCGCAACAGTGCTTAACCACGGCGAAGGGTACCTGGATGAACTCACCGAACGCGTCGATGAGGCGCTGAAGCATTCCACTGTGGTCTTCCACACCTCGCGCCAACTCATCAAGGGCAAGGATAAAGATGAATCCTTGGCCATCGCCCGGCGCGTGTCGGAGGCGTTGGTGAGCGTGGTCAATGGCGTGGTGCATAAGGCTCCGCCGGCGTTTGTAATTGCGAAGGGCGGTATCACTTCCTCGGACGTGGCATCGAAGGGCCTGGAGATGCGCAGGGCTACCGTTGTTGGCCCCATGCAGCCCGGCATTATCTCTCTTTGGGCCGCCCAAGACGGCCCCGCGCAGGGCACCCCGTACATCGTTTTTGCGGGCAATGTGGGCTCCGATTCGTCGTTGAGCTACGTGGTTGGGGTGTGTGAACAAGCAGCGGCAAACAATTACAGAAAGGAACTGGACAATGACTAAGACCGTTACGGTGGTTGGACTGGGCGCCATGGGCCTGCCCATGGCCACCCACTTAGCCTCGGCGTTTAACGTGCGTGGCGTGGATATCTCAGAAGAGCGCCTGGCGTTGGCTAAGGATGCAGGGGTGGAGTGTTATTCCTCCGCCGCAGATGCCGCAAACGGTGCGGATGTGGTCCTGCTGGCCGTGCGCAACCAGGAACAGTTGGCGGACGTGCTCTTTGGCGAGCAGGGTATCGCCTCCCGGATGCTGCCCGGTTCCGTGGTTCTGCTGACCTCGACCGTCGGTGGCGCCGCGGTGGCCGATGCTGCAGCCCAGCTTCAGGCCGCGGGCCTGCACCTGGTGGATGCGCCGGTCTCCGGTGGCCCCGCGCGTGCCGGCGATGGAACTCTACTAGTCACGGTCGGCGCGACCGGCGCCGCCGTGGATGCGTGCCGTGACGTGCTTGAGCATATGGCCGGCAATTTGGTGATTGTGGGTGATGAGCCAGGCAAGGGGCAGGCGATGAAGACCGTCAACCAGCTGCTGTGTGGTGTCCACATCGCCGCGGCCGGTGAGGCTTTGGCCTTGGCTGACTCGTTTGGTCTTGACCTGGAGGCCACGCTGGATGCGCTGATGTCTGGCGCAGCCGCGTCATTCATGTTGGGGGATCGCGGCCCACGCATGCTGGAAGCTTACTCAGAGCGGGGTCCGGAGGTACGTTCCCGGCTCGATATCTTCGTCAAGGACATGGGCATAGTCACCGAGGCGGCTCGCGCCGCTAACCTGCCCGTGCCGGTGGCTGCGGCCGCACAGAATCAGTACCTGACTGGCCTTGGGCTAGGCCAAGGCGCCGAGGATGACTCAACCATTATTCGTGTAGTTAACCCAAAGAAGGTGACCTAAACCATGACCGGATTCGCTCTCATTGGTCTAGCAATCGCGGCCGTGGCCGTGCTGTTGGCCTTAGTTATTTGGGGCCGCGTGCCTGCTTTCATCGCCCTCATCATGGTGTCCGTAGCCACGGCCATAATTTCCGGAATCCCGCTTGCCGAAGCGGTTTCTACGGTGACGGATGGCATTGGCAATACCCTGAGCTCCGTCATCGTGGTCGTTGGCCTTGGCGCGATGCTGGGCCGGTTAATTGAAGTATCTGGCGGCGCGCAATCCGTGGCGCAGTACTTTACTGACAAATTAGGCCGCGCCAAGGTGGCGGCCGCGGTGAGTATCGCCGCGTTTATCCTGGGAATCCCCGTCTTCTTCGACGTGGGATTCATCATCCTGGCCCCTTTGATCTTTGGCTTCGCCGCCGTCGCAGGAATTAATCCACTCCGCTTGGGCCTGCCTATTGCCGGCATCCTTATGGTCGTACACGTCGCACTGCCCCCGCACCCGGGCCCGGTATCCGTGGCCGAACTCATGGGTGGAGACCCTGGACTGATGCTCACCGTCGGCCTGCCAATCGGCGCGGTGACCGCAACTATCGGATTCCTCGTCGCTCGTTTCTACAAGGTAGACGGCGTCAAGCGCGACAAGTCCCCCGCTGAGGCAACCCCGCTGGAGGACAATGCTTCAGCACCCGGTCCGTACCTGGTGATGGGACTTATCCTGCTGCCGATCATCTTGATCATGGGTGGCACTACCGGCGCCATGGTCCTGGAGGATGGGGCCGCCAAGGACTTCCTCGGCTTCATTGGCGCCTCCCCGATAGCCCTTCTCATCGCCGTGGTTGTTGCGTGGTTTGCCCTGGGCATGAACCAGAAGTGGTCCTTAGAAAAGTCCTCCGGAATCATAGAATCCGCGCTCCCAACGGTGGCCGTGATTATCTTCGTAACCGGCGCAGGCGGGGGATTCGCCAACGTGCTGGTGGAATCCGGCATCGGCGATGAATTGTCCACCACTTTGACGGAGGCTGGCCTGTCCATCTTCGTGACCGCGTATCTGCTAGCCCTCGCGCTGCGCGCCGCCCAGGGTTCGGCCACCGTGGCAATGCTCACCACCGCGGGACTGCTAGCAACCCCTGCGGCCGCAGCTGGACTGTCCTCCATCGAGTTGACCATGGTCATGCTCGCAGTCGGCTTCGGCGCCCTGGGCTTGTCTCACATCAATGACTCCGGATTCTGGATTGTCACCAAGTATCTGGGCTTGTCCGTCAAGCAGGGCATTATGTACTGGACGACTTTGTCCACCATCTTCTCCGTGACTGGCTTTATCATTACCGGTGCCGTTTACGCCCTGGTGTAGGGCGTTTTGCCTAGCGCATCGGCTCGGAGATAAGGGGCATGCCCCCGCATTCGGTGCTTTCCTCGGCCAAGGAAAGCACCTTTTTATTTAACGCCGCGGAAGATTCTTCCAGCTCAACTCCACGCCAAAGGGTTCTAGTGCCTCGTAAGCGGATTCGGTTCCGTTTTGGATTCCGTCCGCCACGTCCTCGCCCCCGGAGGTGATGTGCAGGACCACGGTATCCGCATCCGTTCGGGCGATGTCCGTGGCCTCTGCCACCATCCAGCCGCCCCCACCTCGCGTTCCTAGCTCATCTAGTGGCACCTCTTCAAACCAGGCCAAGATAGCCTCCCGGGCGCCTTCACCCTTCACGGTCAATTCAACAGTGGCCACGGCGTCAATATCGTTGCGCAGCCATTCATAGTCCAGTTTGTATGGTGTGCTCATAAGCGCCCAGTCTAATAAGCGCTGCTTGATTTGTCTTTCAATTTCTGGCCTCCCACAACTCGATGCACTAAACCACCGTGGCTTTTCCGTTACGCGGATATCTGCAGCCTAGCCCTCGAAGCGCCTGTTCCCTGTATATCGAGTGGCAGCAGCTCTCCCCACTGCCCCTATCAAGCTGGGCAGGCAGCGGCCGCAAAATCGCCCGCAGGCCGCCATGGTCACCAGGTTCAGGCTGTCCTTGCCCGATTGGCGCGCAAACCCACCCGGCCACCTGGTCATAACCGGTAATGTTGGGGGTGCAAGCCGATTCACCAAGCCCCATGCTATAAGGAGGCCCCATGCGCACCGCGCTTAACACCCTGCGAGAAGTCATCGCTGCAGACACCACCTTGGTGCGGGAAAGTGCGCGCTCCGCGGCCTACGACGCCGTGGACGGCCTTGAGCAACTCTGGTCTCATCTGCAGCGCAATTACCGGTGGGACTACCACCATTCCTGGCCGGCGATGTGTGAGCGCGCCTTGCTTGGGCATTTGTCCGTGGTGGCCGAGTGGGCGGACCAACTCCCACAACCTGTGCCCGCGCAGGCCCGCGAGCAGCTTCGCGATCTCCTCCACGTAAGCGAACTGGTCAGCTACTTCGCGACCGGGAAAATCAAGACCGGTGAAGAGAAAATTTATGGTCTTGAAATCTGGAATACGCGCCCCGTTTCCTTCAGCACCGCACCCGGCTTGAAGGCCAAGGCCGACGGCTTGTTCTCCAACCCCGATGGCGACTACGGCTGGCACATTCAGCCGGTCGATAAGAATGGCGGCAAGGTAGGCTACATATTCCTTTTCGATTCCAGCCTGAGCGAAGACGAGCTTATCTGGGAGCCGCTTAACTTCAGCGCCGAAGACGTTGAAGACTTCCTCGCGGAATACGAGGCGCACGAGGGCCATAACCCATTGCGCGACACCATGGAGGACAAGCGCGGCAGGAAACTTTTGGCCGCCGTGCAGGAAGCGGTTGCCGGCGCGCCGCAATCCGCCGATGGCTTCGACGAATGGGCGGATAGCTTCAAATCGCCCAGCCCCGGTGGCCACCTGGCCTACAGCGCCAAGGACCTCTCCCTCGACGATCCACTGCCGGCCGCTGACGTAGCCGGCCGCCTGGCCGAACTTGGCTCAGCTGAACAGGATGCTGCCCATATAGCGGACCCGGTCGAAGAGTCCCCAACTACACAGGCGGCGACGGAAGACTCCCCCGCACCCGAGGGTAAGCACACCGAAGATGACCGAGGCGCGCGCGGCTCCGAAAAGCCTAAGAAAAAAGGGACTAAGGACAAGAAATCCAAGAAAGCCAAAGAGAAGTCCGAAGACAAGGGCAACGTCAAGCGCAAGAAAGGCGCTTCCAAGAAGCCCAAGGACGCCAAGAAGGACAAGAAGCAGAAGAAGAAATAAAAAAGGACTAAACGCCACTGTGGCCGTCCCACCGCCCCAGCTTCTAGCTTCTAGCTTCTACAGATTCAGCAGTCCGTTACCCCCAGCAATCAAGGCGAGGCGGGCTGCTGAATTTATTTGATGCGGGAGATAGCCGAAGTTGCTTTCGGTATACATGATTAACACCGACACTGCCCTTCGGCGGCCGCGGGCGGGAAAAGGCCTTTCGGCGCACGAAAGTGGCCCTGGGCATTTAGACTCAAGGCATGTCTTCGTTCTCTAAGCCTGAAATCACCAAACAGTATGCGGTCGACGTTGAACGGGTGGGGCCCACCCATTACAAGGCCTCGAACGCCGCCGGCTCCTCCCTTGAGTTCGGCTCCGGCGAAGGCTTGTTAAGCCCGGTGGAATTATTGCTCGCCGCCGTGGCCGGTTGCGCCTCTGTCGATGTGGACGTGGTCACCGGCCGCCGGGCGGAGCCCACGGAGTTTAAGGTTCACGTGGAAGGGGATCGAGTCAATGAGGAGGGCGCCTCGCGGCTCAGTGACGTGAGAGTGTCATTCAACGTGACCTTTGATGATTCCCCGGAGGGCCGGCAGGCCCAGGGCATGGTGGAACGCTTGGTGCAGGTCAGCCACGATAAGGACTGCACCGTATCCCGCACGGTGGAACACGCGACGAATGTAGACTTTTCCGTTTAGCGGATTCCCCCTCGTTTAGGGCATATTAGTAGCAATGAAATCTTTGAACCTCTCCGAGCTGACCGGCACCGCGTCACGTACATACGTCACGCGTGCCGTCACGAAGGAGATGGTCTCCCGCCCGGTCCATGTGGCCATCGCCCTGTGGGATGTGCCGTTTAAATCGGCAAAGGCAGGCAAGCTTCACGGCTGGATCATCGGGATTAACGATGGCACATCCAAAACCTTCATCCGGACCGGCCAAACCAAGGCGGAGACCCCCGTGCCGGAGGTGAAGAAGTCCCTACTGGCCTGCTTGCGCGGCAGGAAGGGGGAAAAGTGGGTGGTTACGGGCCGCCGCCAGGCCGCATTGCGCAAAGCGCTGGAGGACAAGGGGTTTACCGTCACCGGTAGCTTTTCCCACCAAAACCGCGCCGTGGTGCGCGTAAGCAAGCTGCGTGGCATCGAGGAGCGCAAGGCCCTGCGCGCAAGCCGAAAGGCTGGTGAGGCACCACGAACTAAAACCGTTACTACCGGACCCGTGACTCACGCATTGTGGTGGCCGAATGTAAAGGCCTTTGACAATGCTGCATCCACTGCGGGCACGCTGCGCATTGCAACGGACGCGTCTTCAGATACCCGCTCGAAAGGCGCGATGTGTTTCGTTGCTTCAAATGGGGACTATCAATTGCGTTCGATGCCCAGCCGCGCAAGCACCAACGAACTTGAACTAGAGACCATCACTCTGGCGCTTAAATACGCGGCCCGCACAAAGGTCAAGCGTGTCATTATCCAAACAGACAGTCAGGGTGCACTGGAAGCGGTAAAGCACATTCAGCGCAACGGGCATCGTGGGCGCAAGTGGCGTGGATTAGCCCCCGGGGCGCTCTCCCGCTTCCAGCAGGCGTGGCTAGATCTCAAGGACCAATGCAGGGTGGACATCCGACGGGTAATGGGCCATGCCGGAGATCCCCTCAACGAGGCGGCAGACCGCATTGCCTACATGGGTCTGCGGGCAACGGCCCATCCGGAAAAGGCCGCCCGCCCCACTCTGCTCAAAGGCATAGAAAAGGTACTGCCCTCCTAGCCAACGGCGTTAGCGGGCTTTATATTTCCGCCACAGGACCCTGGCTGCCGAATGCGGGGTGGCGATGATTTCCCGCAGGTAATTCTTGGGCTTCTTCCGGACCGGTGTGGGGGCGCGATGAACCACCACGCCTATCCCATGATGCCAGGCCCACAGGCGCGTGCGCAGCGCGTGGAAGTTGCTGGTCACCACCTCGAAGCGCTCAACGTGTGAACACAAAGCCAGGGCCCGCTCGAGGTTCTCATTCGTGGATGTCGCTTGGTTTTCTAGCACTATGCGCCGCCGCGGGAGCCCCGCCGCGGCCAGGTAGTCCGCCATCACGGGCGCCTCCCCTTCGCCGGAAACGATGATGGGTGCGGAGGGATATCGCCGGGCAATATCTAAGGCAGTATCTAGCCGGGCGGCAAGGACCGGGCCCGCGGCCCCATGGACAACCCTTGCTCCCAGAACCAGGATGGGGCGCGGGTGAGTAATCATGACGCCTAGTCTAGCGAGTTAGCGCTAGCCGTCATCAATGGGACCGGGGAACAAAAGGACCCGAATTCTTGACATCGCTAACCGTGTACTGCAAAAGTAGTTCCCGGAAAGTGCAACCGTTTGCACCCCTAATCCCCTCCCTCCTTCTAGTTTTACCTACCCGTCACCCCGCGCGAGGAATAACCGTGAATGCCAAACTCAAGGACGTTGCCCAGGCGGCAGGTGTCTCCATGTCCACGGCCTCGCGCGCCCTGGCCAATAACCCCACCATCGCGCAGGCAACCCGTGACAAGGTTCAACAAATAGCCAAGGAACTCAACTACCGCCCCAACGCCCAGGCGCAGGGGTTGCGCGCTTCGCGCTCTAACTCAATCGGGGTCATTGTTCCAACCCTGAACAATCCATACTTTTCGGCAATGGCGTCCGCCATCGAGGAGGAAACCAGCGCCGCGGGCCTAAGCACCCTGGTGATCTCTTCCGCGGAAGATCCCCAGCGCTTTGCACGATCCGTAGATACTTTGCTCAGCCACCAATCGGACGGCATCATTGCCGTGCCTATTGCCGGCAACGAGGCCACGCTGGCGCAGGCGGCTCGCATCAAGCCGCTGCTGCTGATTGACCGCACGGTGGGTGAACTACCCGCTGTGGTTTCCGATCCCACACCGGGCATGGACGCGGCGTTGGCGCATTTGGCAGACCACGGGCACAGGCGGGTGGGTTTCCTGTCTGGCCCAAAGAACACCTCAACCGGCGCCCAGCGTTTCGGCGCGGGCCGCGAGGCGGCCGCCAAGTATGGCCTGGATTGGGTCATCCACCACGGTGGGTTCACCCATGAGGAGGGCTTCGCGGGGACCAAGGAACTGCTTGCCCAGGGAGTTACGGCCATCGTCGCCGGCGACGGTATGATGACCACCGGCGCGCTGGAGGCCTGCCACCGCGAAAAGGTGAGCCTGGGTTCTGAGCTGGCGCTCATCGGTTTCGATGACGTGCCATTCCTGCGACTCCAGCCCGCGCCGGTATCCGTCATCGACCAGGACGTGGATGCTCTTGCCCGCCGCGCCGCTCACGAGCTGCTTGCCGCCGTGGAGAAGGATGGTGCCCAACCGCAGGGCTCTATCTCCCCGTCGACCTTTATTGCCCGCGCGTCCTCAGACTTTGACCTTCCCGCGCCGAGGTAAGCCATGGGCATTACGGTCGTTGGTTCCATCAACGCGGATTTGATAGCCCGCGTGGCCCGCCACCCCTCACCTGGCGAAACGCTCAGCGGCGAGGGCGGGGAGATTTCCGCCGGGGGGAAGGGCGCTAATCAGGCGGTGGCCGCAGCGCTTTTGGGCGCGGAGGTTAGCTTCGTCGGCGCGGTGGGTGATGACCCATACGCGGAACCCGCGCTGGAATACCTGCGCGCCTCCGGGGTGGATCTCAGCGCCGTGAAACGCGCAGCCAACACACAGACAGGGCTGGCCGTCATCACCGTCGCCGAAGACGGAGAAAATACCATCGTGGTCATCCCCGGCGCGAATGGCTTGGTAACCCGGGACTATGTCCGCGACCATCGAGGCAAGGTCAGCGGGGCTGACATTGTCCTGCTGCAAGGAGAGGTCCCCGCCAGCGGATTCGCTGAGGCCGTCAGCCTCGCTAGCGGGCGCGTGGTCATCAACCTAGCACCGGTGGTAGAGGTCCCAAGGGATGCGCTCTTGCGGGCGGACCCGCTTGTGGCCAACGAGCACGAGGCCGGATTGATTTTGGAACAACTGGGCGCGGGCGCGGAATCCGGCGAGCCCCATGCTATCGCCGAGGCCCTGCTCAAGGCCGGGTTTGCCTCCGTGGTGCTTACCCTCGGGGCGAAGGGCGCGGTGGTCGCGGACGCTGAGGGCCTGCGGGATGTGGCCACCCCGCGGGTCAGTGCGGTGGACACCACGGGTGCGGGTGACGCCTTTGCCGGCGCGCTTTGTTCCCGGCTGCTTGCCGGGGACGGGCTGGACGCCGCCGCTCAGTTTGCCGCCCGGGTGGGCGCCCATGCCACCTTGGCCAGCGGCGCGCAGCCTTCCTACGCGGACATGGACACGCAGCTCCCGGCCTGCTAAACCGGCGGACGCTAGCCCGCGCGCGGTTACCGCGGTGGCGGCTGCGCTCCCCGCGCTGGCCGTGGGGCAACGCGTTGCCCACAGTGGCTGTAGTTACTTGGAATATGGCAGGGGTGGGCGGGGCTATCCCAGGAGCTTGTTGCGCAGGTTCGCGTCCTTCTGCTCCACCTCGTCGGCCATCTTCTTTTGGTAGTCAGCCATGGCTTCAACCAGCTTGGGATCACCGGCGCCTAGGATCCGGGCGGCCAGCAGGCCGGCGTTCTTGGCCCCACCGATGGATACGGTGGCCACCGGTACACCGCCCGGCATCTGCACGATCGAAAGCAGGGAGTCCAGGCCGTCCAGGTCCTTGAGCGCGCGGGGGATGCCGATGACCGGCAACGGCGTCGCCGCGGCCACCATGCCGGGCAGGTGGGCCGCACCGCCGGCGCACGCGATAATCGCCTTGAGCCCGCGCTCGTGCGCGGTCTTTGCGTAGTTGAGCATCTTCTCCGGGGTGCGGTGCGCGGAGACCACGCCCACCTCGAATGGGATACCGAACTCTGCTAGGACTTCAGCCGCCGGTTCCACCGTAGGCCAATCGGAATCGGACCCCATGATGAGGCCCACCAATGGTGACATGTGCTGCTCCTTAATAGTTGCGTTGATTAATCCCAGCTGGCGTGCACCAGAAAGTGCGCGGCGGCCGCGGCGTCCCGGCGGGTGGCCTCCACGTCCGTGCCGCAGAGGTTCACGTGGCCAATCTTGCGCCCCGGCCGGTGCGTCTTGCCGTAGAGGTGAATCTTGGCCTCCGGGTAACGCTTAGCCACCTCAACCACGCGCTGCTGCATGGGCATCGCGGGATCCTCGGGCGCGCCAAGCACGTTGGCCATCACGGTGACCGGGGCCAGTGGCTCGGTCGAGCCCAGCGGCATGTCCAGGACCGCGCGCAGGTGCTGCTCGAACTGGGAGGTCACCGCTCCTTCCTGGGTCCAGTGCCCCGTGTTGTGCGGGCGCATGGCCAGCTCATTGATGGCAATGTCCTCCACAACGGACCCGTCTGCCCCACCGGCGTCGAAGGCGAAGAGTTCCACCGCCAACACGCCGGTGACCCCCAGCTCCTCGGCGACCTTTACGCCCAGTTCGCGGCAGCGGGCCGCTAGGGCCTCGTCCAGGTTAGGGGCCGGCGCAATGGCCTCGGCGCAGATGCCGTCCCGCTGGACGGACTGGGTAATCGGCCACACCCGGGTCTCGCCGGATGGGGTGCGGGCCACCAGGACGGATAACTCGCGGGCCAGGGCTACCTTCTCCTCCGCCATGAGCGGGGTTCCGGAATCGAGCAGGGTGCTAACTAGGTCGGAAAGCTCGCCGGCCGAGTCCGGGAACCACACGCCTTTGCCGTCATAGCCGCCGCGGCGGGCCTTGAGGCACACGCGCCCGCCGGTTGACTCCCAGAATTGCGCGGCGTCCTCGACGGATTCGATGGAGCTAAAGCGCGGGACCGGCGCCCCCAGCTCTTTCAGCCGGTTGCGCATGACCAGCTTGTCCTGGGCATAGACCAGCGCCTCGGGGCGCGGCTGCACGTTGAGGCCTTCATCGATCAACGCCAACAGGTGCTCATTAGGCACGTGTTCGTGGTCGAAGGTCACGGCGTCGGCGCCAGCGCAGACCTTGACCAAATCCTGATAATCCTTGTAGTCGCCCAGCACCACATCGGAGCACACCTGCGCGGCCGAGGAATCCTCAGCTCCCGCCAACAACCTGATGGACTGGCCCAGCTCAATGGCCGCAGTCTGCATCATGCGTGCGAGCTGGCCGTCTCCTAAAACGGTGACCGTGGGCATGCCCGGCGCGTGGGCCGGATGGGTAATCTTTTCAGCTTCTAGCACGCCCCTCACTATATCTATTAGGGCTTATCGCCGCAGCTGCGAATGGATGAGTTTTTCAATCTGCTTGTTCTTGGCCACGTCCGGCATGAACACGCCCTGTTCGTAACCACGGATGGCCAAGGAGATCCCGCCGCGGCGCCGCCGCACGCCCAACACGTCACCCAGCCAAATGTTGTCCGGCCTCCCGCCGAGGTTCCCGGGCCGGGCGATGATGCGCTGGTTAGTGAGGATAAAGCGCTTGCGGCGATGCCGCATGACGGGAAGGATGAAACGCCACGCCACGCCCACAGCCCACAGCCCCACCAGCCCATTGCGCGTGGTGGGGTACTCCCCCAGCGGCGTGCCCGCAATGGAGGGGATGCCGTGGGCGTCCATCCATCCAATCCCCATCCAGGCCAGGCCGGTGATAATGATGAGTTCTAGCACGGGCAGCGTCAGAGCCCGCATGGGGGCGGTAACGTCAGCCAGCTTGTGTTCGCCTGGGGCCATTCTCATCACGGACATGGGCCCCATCCTACTAGCTGCTTTCAGGCCGGACGCAGGTGGGTGACGTCCCCGGCGGAGTAGGATTTACCGGCGATGATGAGGGAGCCGTCGGAAGAGATGCGATCCACCTTGCCTACTACATCGCCGCCCGGGGCCTGCAAACGCACGCGCTGCCCCACGCTGGTGCACACCTGGGAATACTCCTGAACAATGTCGCGGCCCGCCGCCCACTGTTCCACCCGCACCGACAGGGCGCCAAGCACCCTGTGGACCACCTCCTCGACGCTTAGCCCCCACCCCAGATGTTGCACGCAGGTTGCGGTATCAAGCGGGGCGTCCGTGACATTAATGCCCATGCCGATGACCACGCGCATGCCGCATGGGGAGGCAGCATCGGCGGCGGCCTCGCACAAAATGCCGGCTATCTTCTTTCCCTCCACGAGGCCGTCATTGGGCCATTTGAGCCCCACGCCGGGCAACGCATCCGTCAGGGCCAAACCCGCGGCCAGGGGCAGGAGCCCGAAGCGTGACACGTCTTGGGGTAGCAAACCCACAGAAATAATGGCCTGCGTGCCCGCCGGCGAGGCCCATTGCCGCCCGAGCCGCCCCCGTGCCCCCGTTTGGCCTCGTGCAATAAGCGCCGCGCCGTCTTTGAGAGTCTCGCGTTCCAGCAGCTCGGCGTTGGTGGAGGCGCATAGGTCCACGTATTCCTTCAACCATTTCACGCCCTACAGCCTACCCAGGGTGTTACATTAAGCTGCATGGCAAAGGTCACATTCAACAACGTAGTCATCCAATACCCTGGCGCCGAGGAACCCTCCGTGAAGGACCTCAACTTGGACATCGCCGACGGTGAATTTCTGGTCCTCGTGGGCCCGTCCGGCTGTGGCAAGTCCACCACGTTGCGCTCCCTTGCGGGCCTTGAGCCCGTCACCAGCGGCGCCATCCTAATTGATGACAAGGATGTCACCGGTTTGGAGCCCGGCGAGCGTGACATCGCCATGGTGTTTCAGAACTACGCCCTGTACCCCCACCTGACCGTGGCCCAAAACATGGGTTTTGCACTCAAGCTGGCCAAGATGCCCAAGGAAGAGATCGACGCCAAGGTGCGTGAGGCCGCGGAAATCCTGGACCTCACCCCTTACCTGGACCGCAAGCCTAAAGACCTTTCCGGCGGTCAGCGCCAGCGTGTGGCCATGGGACGCGCGATCGTGCGCAATCCCAAGGTGTTTTTGATGGACGAGCCGCTGTCCAACCTAGACGCTAAGCTGCGCGTGCAGACCCGCTCCGAGCTGGCCGCGCTGCAGCAGCGCCTGGGCACTACCACCGTCTACGTCACGCACGATCAGGTCGAGGCAATGACCATGGGTGACCGCGTGGCCGTGCTCAAGGACGGCGTCCTGCAGCAGGTGGCCTCCCCGCGCGAGCTCTACGACGCGCCGGCCAATGAATTCGTGGCGGGCTTCATTGGGTCGCCTGCCATGAACCTCTTCGACCATGCCGGCGCGCGCTTGGGCGTGCGCCCGGAAAACATGCGCCTTGCGTCCGAGGTCCCCTCCGGCTGGGATTCCGTCACCGGCACCGTGACGATCGTGGAAGAGCTCGGCGCCGAGGCCTACGTGTACTTCACCGCTGAGGATCAGAGCTTTGTGACCCGCGCCGATATGGCCAATATGCCTCGCCGCGGAGATACGGTCACGGCGGCATTTGACCCCTCACAGGCCCTGCGTTTCGACCCGGAAACGGGCAACCGAATCACACCGTAGTGCAGGCCGCTGACCGAAATCCCACCCCCTTATAGTGGTGAAATCGGAAGAATGAGCCCTCTGTGATGTGGATTGCTCTACATTAGAATGACCGATACTAATCAAGGGAGAACAATGAAGAAATCTTTCCTTCGCACCGCTCGAAAGGGCGCAGTGGCAACCACCGCTATCGCCGCCCTTACCCTGGCAGCTTGTTCCTCCTCTGAGTCCACTGACGGCGCCTCCGGCGCCAATGGTGCTGCAGAGGTAGAAAACGCTGACGGCCGCGGCCCCATCACCTTCGCCATGGGATCGAACGATCTGGACAAGATCCAGCCAATCGTCGATGCATGGAACGCCGATCACCCGGATGAGCAGGTCACCATCCATGACTTGGGCAACGAGTCCGGCGACCAGCGCAATACCCTGGTCCAGTCCCTCGAGGCGGGCAACGCCGAGTATGACGTCATGGCGCTGGACGTCATCTGGACCGGCTACTTCGCCGCCCAGGGCTGGCTGGTACCGCTGGAGGGCGACTTTGCCGTAGATACCTCCGGACTGCTGCAGCCAACCGTGGACTCCGCCACCTACAATGACACCCTCTACGCCCTGCCGCAGAACACCAACGGTCAGCTGCTCTTCCGCAACACCGACTTGGCCCCGGAGCCGGTCAACAACTTCGAGGATGTCCGCTCCGCCTGCGAGGCGCTGCAGGATGACCAGAACTGCCTTATCACCCAGTTGTCCCAGTATGAGGGCATTACCGTGAACACCGCCGGCTTCATGGAGGGCTGGGGCGGGTCCGTCTTGAATGATGACCAGTCCCCTAACGTGGATTCCGCCGAGTCCAAGGAGGGCCTGCAGGCCCTGGTCGATGCCGTGGAGGATGAGACCATCTCCCCTGAATCCCAGGAGGCTACCGAGGCCGAGACCGAGCAGGCCTTCCTGCGCGGCGATACCGCATTCGCAATCAACTGGCCATACATGTTTGATTCCGCCCTCGACGCTGACGGCTCCAAGGGCTCCAACGCGAAGAACGTTGAGGTACAGCCCCTGGTCGGCAAGGACGGCGTAGGCGTATCCACCCTGGGTGGCTACAACAACGGCATCAACATCAACTCGGAGCACAAGGCAACCGCCCTGGACTTCATCAAGTTCATCATCTCCGAGGAGTCCCAGATGTCCTTCGCCGAGAAGGCCTTCCCACCGGTCCTGGCGTCCATCTACGATGACGCCGCCCTGGCCGAGGAACTGCCGTACCTCCCTGCCCTGAAGGAGTCCCTGGAAAACGCCGTCCCACGCCCGGTTTCCCCGTTCTACGACGCAATCTCCAAGGCCATCCAGGACAACGCCTACGCCGCCCTCTACAGCGGCAAGTCCGTGGACGATGCAACCGCCGACATGAAGTCCGCGATCGAGTCTGCTCAGGGCTAGTACCAATAACGCTCGTTGCGTGAAGGCAGCCAGCGTTAGGGCAGCTCAAGTAGTCTGAAGAGCCGCAAGGGCGGGGCCAGTTCCGAGTTTTCCGGTACTGCCCCGCCCTTTAGCGTGATAAACGAAGTTCTCCCCCACTCACGACTTTGAGAAAGGTAACGGAGTGTCCACCACAACAACGCCTAAGTCCAGTAAGAACGCTGGCCGCGCCCTACAACGCAAGCAGTGGTATACCGCCGCCGGGCTTGTCACCCCAGCACTGCTGGTCTTGGCCATCGTCATTGGATACCCGGTTATCCGCGCGGTATTCCTCTCCTTCGAAGGCAACCGCCGCCTCGACCCCGAGACGGGCATGTTCGTCGAGGGCGATTTTGCCGGCCTGCAGAACTACCTGTACTGGCTGGGCAACCGCTGCATGAACGCCATGGGCGAGGTTGAGCAGTGCGCCACCGGCGTGATTGCCACCGATTTTTGGCCCGCCGTGCGCATCACCCTGTTGTTCACGGTGGTCACGGTCCTCCTCGAAACCGTCCTGGGACTCTTCATGGCCGTCATCATGAACGGTGAGTACAAGGGCCGCGGCCTGGTCCGCGCCGCGGTGTTGATCCCGTGGGCCATTCCCACCGCGGTGACCGCCAAGCTGTGGCAATTCATGTTTGCCCCTAACGGCATCATCAATGCGCTAATAGGCGAACCCATCCAGTGGACCTCGGACCCGTTTTACGCCCGCATGGCCGTGATTATCGCGGACGTGTGGAAAACCGCACCGTTTATGGCGCTGCTGATCCTGGCGGGCCTGCAGATGATTCCGCGCGATGTCTACGACGCCGCCCGCGTGGACGGCGCATCCCGTCTCCAGACCTTCTTCCGCATCACCCTGCCGCTGGTCCGCCCGGCGCTGATGGTGGCGGTCCTGTTCCGCACCCTCGACGCGCTGCGCATGTTTGATCTGCCAGCGATTATGATCTCCGGTTCTTCCAACTCCCCTACCGCCACCATCTCCCAGGTGGTGGTCAACGATATGCAGCAGGGCAATTACAACTCCGCTTCCGCCCTGTCCACTCTCATCTTCCTGCTCATCTTCGCGGTGGCGTTTATCCTGATTCGCTTCCTGGGCGCCGATGTGGGCGGCACGGACCAAAAGGCCAAGCGCAAGGCGAAGAAGGAGCGCAAGCGCCGCGCTAAGGCGGAAGCTACCGCCACGGGCGCGGCAGCCAATAAACCGGGTGAGAAAGCTTAGGAGGTCACCATCATGAAGAAATCCACCATGAGCGTTGTGGGTCACTACGCCGGCATCCTTTTCATCATGTTCTGGGGCCTGGCCCCGTTTTACTGGATGGTCATTACGGCGCTGCGCGATTCCGGGCACACGTTTGACACCACCCCGTGGCCCACGCATGTGACCATGGACAATTTCCGTGACGCAATCGCCACGGACCGCGGCAATGACTTCCTCTCCGCGATCGTCAACTCCCTCGCCATCTCCCTGGCCACCACCGCGGTGGCCGTAGCGGTTGGCGTGTTCACGGCCTATGCCCTGGCCCGCCTGAACTTCCCGGGCAAGGGCATCGTGACCGGCATCATCCTGGCCGCCTCGATGTTCCCCGGCATTGCGCTGGTTACCCCGTTGTTCCAGCTCTTTGGCGATTTGGGCTGGATTGGCACCTACCGCGCGATGATCATTCCAAACATCTCCTTCGCGCTGCCGTTGACAGTCTACACCCTGGTCAGCTTCTTCCGTCAGCTCCCCTGGGAACTCGAGGAGGCAGCCCGCGTGGACGGCGCATCGAAGGGGCAGGCCTTCCGCCTGGTGCTGCTCCCACTCGCCGCGCCGGCGCTTTTTACCACCGCCATCATCGCGTTCATCACCACCTGGAATGAGTACATGCTGGCCTCCCAGCTTTCGAACACGGATACCGAACCGGTAACCGTGGCGATTGCCCGCTTCGCCGGCCCATCGAACTTTGAGTTCCCATACGCCTCCACCATGGCCGCGGGCGCGCTGGTGACCATCCCGCTGGTGATTATGGTCCTGGTCTTCCAGCACCGCATTGTCGCCGGCCTGACTGCTGGTGGCGTCAAATCTTAGGACCCCGGCGCGCTTTCGTGCGGCGCAGCCATGCGCCCCGCCCCCTTCAACCCCGCAGTCACTAAACCCACCTCTCGTTTCGTGGCTGCGGGGTACTTTCATGCCTGCGCCCTTGAGGCGCGCGATTCTTACGCCCCGGCGCGCTAGACTATCCCGCATGAATGAACGCCGGGCACTGATGTGGGATACGGTAATCGGGTTTGTGGGTTTCTTTGCCCTGCTTGCCCTAGTGCAGGCAATTATGAACCTCTTTGATCCCGAACCGGCTCTGTGGCCTGGTTTCCTGGCGGCCGGCCTGTGCTTGGCCACCTACGGGTTGATACGGGCAAAGCACAACGACTTTTCGGCGCATTAGACCGCTGCCGGGCACATCCTTGAGGGGAGGATGTGGATGTTGCTTTGCTCACAATAGGTGCCTGGCCGCCTTCTACCGCGCCAGGCAAGTGAACTATAGATGAACTGGAGATGAACCCAAGTCAAACCTATTGCTTAGTTTGCTGAATTATGTTGCAACTTACACGCTTAAAATCGGCACCCCGCACCAAAATCCCAGCTTAAGTGCGGTATTGCCGGAATTTTAATTTACCCATACTTCGGCGAGTAGCCTTAATGTGTTAACTATTCGCGCCCTTTATACACTCCAAGGGGTCTCAAGCTGTGACAGCAACGTTCATCATCTTGGCCATCGTGGTCATCGCAGCCCTGGCCTTCGATTTCACTAATGGCTTCCATGACACCGCTAACGCGATGGCGCCGTCCATCGCCACCGGCGCCCTTCAGCCGGTTGTTGCGGTAACCATCGCCGCTTTCTTTAACCTGGTTGGCGCTTTCTTGTCCGTCAACGTCGCCGCAACCGTGGCCAAGGGCGTGGTCAACCTCGACTCGTACAACCTTTCTGCGGCCCCCGGCGACGTGCCCGTTGATGGGGTGGAGCTGCTCATCGTGGTCTTTACCGGCCTCATCGGCGGCATCCTGTGGAACCTGCTTACCTGGCTGCTGGGGATGCCGTCCTCCTCATCCCACGCCCTGTTCGGCGGCCTCATCGGCGCGGCCTTCGCCGCCATGGGCGCCTCCGGCGTGGCATGGTCCTCCATCGCCGGCAAAATCCTCATCCCGGCCATCGTGGCCCCGATTTTGGCCGCTATCGTTGCGATGATCGCCACGCGGGTCTCCTACGCTATGACCCAGAAGATCCAGCGCGATCAGCGCGATCAGAAGTTCCGCTACGGCCAAATCGTCACCGCCTGCCTGCTGGCA
This sequence comes from Corynebacterium endometrii, assembly GCF_004795735.1. Lineage (NCBI taxonomy): Bacteria > Bacillati > Actinomycetota > Actinomycetes > Mycobacteriales > Corynebacteriaceae > Corynebacterium > Corynebacterium endometrii. The sequence continues at coordinate 567,976 of NZ_CP039247.1, read as the reverse complement.
CTGGCGCACGGTGCAGGTGACGCACAAAAGACCATGGGCGTGATCTTCCTGGCCCTGGTTGCCGCGGGTGAAACCACCACGGACGCACGCATCCCCACCTGGGTAATCATCTCCTGCGCGCTCGCCATCGCCCTGGGCACCCTGTCCGGCGGTTGGCGCGTCATCCGCACCCTGGGCCGCGGCGTCGTGGAAATCGAGGCCCCTCAGGGCATGTCCGCGGACGCTACGTCCGCCGCGATTGTGCTCACCTCCGCCGCCGGCGGCATGGCCCTATCCACCACCCACGTGGCTACCGGCTCGATCACCGGCTCCGGCCTGGGCCGCAAGGGCGCCGTGGTCCACTGGAATGTGGTCCGCCGCATGGTAACGGCCTGGTTTATCACCATCCCCATGGCCGCCCTGGTTGGCTTTATCACCTGGTGGATCTGCACGCTTATCGCAAACGCCACCGAGCCCGTCTATGGCGTAGTTGTTGACTTCCTCATCCTGGTCTCCCTGGCCGCAGCCATCTTCATCCGCTCGCGCAAGGACCCGGTCCACGCCGGCAACGTCAAGGACCACCCGGAGCGCGACGACGCAGCGGGCAACGATGCCGCGGAGCACGGCGGATATGCCGTTCACACCGAACCAGTCGCTCGCGATGCCGCGGCCACAGGGACCCGCACCGGCGCCGCCACCCACACCCAGGAAGGTCGCTAAATTATGACTATTGCAGAAATGCTCATCAGTATTTCCCGCGTCGCCGCCCTGGCTCTAGCCTTCGGCGTGGGCATCCCGTTCCTTTTCTCCCTGGGCATCAAGCTCCAAGGCGACCGGAATTCTTCCATCGCTGCCAAGGCCGCCGGTACCGCGGTATTTGCCGTCCTGGGCATCGTCATTGTCGTGGCCGTCCTGTGGATTGCCCGTGAAACTATATTCCACTACACGGGCTTTGAAGTATTTCCCGGCATGACCGGCAAGGCCCACTAGGCCAGCCCTAGACATCCATAACAGCCCGCGCACGCGGGCTTTTTCTTTTGACTTCAAGCCCCTAGGCCCTTGGGCTGCAATTTGGATGCGCACATTCTGCTCGAGCGCTGACAACACATAGGCCCCATCGTGCCTCCACCGGCCCGCCGGGCTAAGGCCACGCGGACAGGCACGAGGACAGCCGCAAGAACAGACACAAAGTAAACAAAAAGTTAACAAAAAGTTGAAAGAGGTTAACTCGAGGAGTACAGTCGCTTACTAATCTGCAATTCGATAGTTTCTCGGCCAGAGAATCAGGAAGAGGTGAGCACACCATGAAGGCTCTAAACAGCATCCTTGATACCATTTCCGCAGCTTTTGCCGCACGCACCCGCACCCCACTGGACGTGCTGGCACCTCGCGCCGCGCAATAAGCCTTGCACGTAAGCGGTTCTCACACTTTGAATCAAAGCCCGTCCCTATGGACGGGCTTTTTGACTATCGTGCACCGCCGAAGCGCTAGGCTAGGGGTAACTGGACACACCCTAACGCGAGGAATTTCTCACGTTTTTAAGGGCACTGACCTGCCAACTTAGTTTTGTTCGCCGAATTACCGGCGAATCTTGCTAGATTTTCGCAGGTCTAACGTCTACGATTGCCAAACATGACCCTTTCCTCACCTTTTACGGATTTGAATAGCTTGGAAGACCAGAACACCACCGCCGGCAAGATTGCCGAGCTGAAGCGTCGCCGGGCCGAAGCGGAGCGTCCCTTGGGGGATACGGCCGTGGATAAAGTCCACGATTCCGGCCGCCTGACCGCCCGTGAGCGCTTGGACTACCTCCTCGATGAGGGCTCCTTCGTGGAAACGGACATGCTAGTCAAGCATCGCACTGAGGACTTTGGCATGGGCAAAAAGCGGATCGTCACGGACGGAATCGTCACCGGTTGGGGGACCATTGACGGCCGGGAGGTGTGCATCTTCTCCCAAGACGGGACCGTCTTCGGCGGCGCCCTGGGTGAGGTTTACGGGGAGAAGATGTGCAAGATCATGGAACTCGCAGTCACCACCGGCCGCCCACTCATCGGCCTCTATGAGGGAGCCGGCGCCCGCATCCAAGACGGCGCGGTCTCCCTGGACTGGATCTCAAAGACCTTCTGGCACAACATCAACGCCTCCGGCGTGGTCCCGCAAATATCCGTCATCATGGGCGCTTGCGCCGGAGGTAACGCCTATTCCCCCGCGCTGACGGACTTTGTTGTCATGGTGGACAAGAAGTCCAAGATGTTCGTCACCGGCCCTGACGTTATCAAGACCGTTACCGGTGAGGAGATTAGCCAGGAGGAATTGGGCGGGGCCGGCGCCCACATGCATTCCGCGGGCACCTCCCACTTCACCGCGCAGTCCGATGAAGAGGCGCTGGATTGGGTCCATGACCTCATAGGCTTCCTGCCATCCAACAACCGCCAGACCGCCCCACCGGAGCCGTTTGAAAAAATGGATGAAATCACCGCGGATGACCTGTTGCTCGATGACCTCATCCCTGATTCCCCTACCCAGCCTTATGACGTGCGCGAAGTAATTGAGCACCTCACCGATGACGGGGAATACATGGAGATCCAGGCTGAGCGCGCGGAGAACGTGGTCATCGCGTTCGGCCGCATAGAAGGGCAAACCATTGGCTTCGTCGCCAACCAACCCCAGGTCTACGCCGGCTGCCTGGACATTGATTCCTCGGAAAAGGCGGCGCGTTTCATCCGCACCTGCGATTCTTTCAATATCCCCCTCGTCTTGCTGGTTGACGTCCCAGGCTTCCTGCCGGGCGCCTCCCAGGAGCATGACGGCATCCTGCGCCGCGGCGCCAAGCTGCTCTACGCCTACGGGGAGGCCACCGTCCCTAAGATCACGGTGACCATGCGCAAAGCCTACGGCGGCGCATACTGCGTCATGGGCTCCAAGGGCCTGGGCGCCGACGTAAACCTGGCGTGGCCAACGGCCCAGATCGCCGTGATGGGCGCTTCCGGAGCGGTGGGCTTTATCTACCGCAAGGAGCTCGCCCGGGCCAGTGAAGAGGGCCTGGATGTGGCCGAACTGACCAGGTCCTTCGAGCGCGAGTATGAAGACCACATGTTAAACCCGTACACGGCCGCGGAGCGCGGGCTCATTGACGCTGTTATCCTCCCGTCCGAAACCCGCCACGTGATCGCGCGCAATTTGCGCCTCTATGCCGACAAGTCCGTGGCCCGCCCCGCCCGCAAGCACGGCAACATTCCGCTATAACATTGATTCCCGCCGCGCTCGGCGCGGCGTATAGAATTACTTTTTATGACTGATCTCAAGACCACCGCTGGCAAGATCGAGGACCTGAACTCAAAGCTGTCTGAGGCCCGGACCGCTTCCCCCGCGCGCTCCCGCGTGCAGGCTTTGCTCGATGCCGATTCCTTCGTTGAGACGGACGCTCTGGCACGCCACCGTTCCGTGGACTTTGGCCGCGAGCATGACCGCCCTTACACGGACGGCGTCATCACCGGTTACGGAACCATTGACGGGCGCAAGGTGTGCGTCTTCAGCCAGGATTCCGCGATCTTTGACGGCACCCTGGGTGAGGTCTACGGCGACAAGATCATCAAGATCTACGACCTGGCCATCAAAACCGGCGTGCCCATCGTAGGCATCTACGAGTCCGCCGGTGCCCGCGTCCAGGAGGGCATTGTCACTTTGGCGATGTATTCCCGCATCCTGAACCGCGCCACCAAGGCCTCCGGCGTCATCCCACAGGTTGCCGTAGTCCTTGGCGATAACGAGGGCATGGCCGCGTTCCCACCGGCCCTGGCGGATCTGCTCGTCTTCAGCGACGAGGGCGCACTGCACCAGGCCGCCCCTTCCGTGGTCAAAGAGGTCTTTAATGAGGATGTCACCGCGGCCCAGCTAGGCGGTGCCGAGGTCCACCGCGCAAACGGCGTGGCGCACCTGACCGCGTCCAGCGAAGATGAAGCCATCGCCCTCACCCGCGACGCGCTGGCCTACCTGCCGGTCAACAACCGCGCCGAGGCGCCGCGCACCGACGCGGATATCACCGGCGGATCTATCGCCGACAATATTTCCGAGTCTGATCTCAGACTCAACGGCCTCATCCCTGACGAAGAGTCCGCAGTCTACGACGTCCTGGACATCATCAACGCCGTGGTGGACGCCGATTCCTTCCTGGAAATCCAGCCCGATTTTGCCACCAACGTTGTCACCGGCTTTGCCCACATCGAGGGCCGCGCCGTGGGAATTGTGGCTAACCAGCCGGCCGCGCTTGCCGGCGCCCTGGACAACGCCGCGTGCGCCAAGGCCGCCCGTTTTATCCGCACCTGTGACGCCTTCAATACCCCAATCATCGAGTTCGTCGATTCCCCCGGTTTCATCCCGGCCCCGGCGGAGGAGCGGGCGGGCCTGCTCTCCCACGCCGCCAAGCTGGCCTACGCGCAGGCCGAAGCCTCCGTAGGCAAGCTGACCGTGATTACCCGCAAGGCCATTGGCCCCGCCTACGTCTTCATGGGCTCTAAGGACCTGGGCGCGGACCTAGTCTTCGCGTGGCCTACGGCCGAAATTGCCGTGACCCAGACCTCCCAGGCTGCTGCGGCTATCTACGGCGCGGAAGCTACCCAGGAGCAGATTGACGCCCTCGAAGAGCAATTCATGGGCCCCTATGCCGCGGCCGAGCGCGGCCTTGCGGATTCCGTAATTGAACCATCCACTACCCGCGGCAATCTGATTCAGGGCCTGCGCCTGCTTGAACGCAAGACAGAGGTTGGCCTGCCTAAGAAGCACGGAAACATTCCGCTGTAAGGAGTTTTATGACCATCCCCAACAACCAGGCATCCCAGGCCCACTCCACCCCGTTGTTCACCGTGGTGAAGGGCAATCCCTCCGAGGAAGAGGTAGCCGCGCTGAGCGCTGCCCTCGCCCAGCTTTCGGCCAACGCCCGCAAGGCCGCCGCCGGTAATTCCACCGTGGACGCCACCGGCGAGCGAAACCTATGGGGCCGCGCCACGGACCGTTTCGAGCCGCTAAAGCAGTTCAACCCCTCCGCCTTCCGCAATGTCCGCTACTACTAAACCCCGGCTGGTTTTAGCCTCCCAGTCCCCGTCCCGCGCGTCTATCCTGCGCGGCGCCGGGGTTGAGCCTGTCTTGCACCCCGCTGACGTGGACGAGGATGCCATCATCGCCTCGATGCCGTCTGCCACCCCCGCAGATATCGTCGCCGCTTTGGCGAAGGCCAAGGCAGAAAAGGTCGCCGCCGCCTACCCACGCGATCTGGTCATTGGCGGGGATTCCATGCTCCTGCTCGACGGTGAGCTGCAGGGCAAACCGCACACCGTGGACAACACTATCGCCCGCTGGCGCCGGCAGGCCGGGAAGACCGCACAGCTGCTCACCGGGCACCACATCATCTTCGGCGACGCGCACTTCAATGAGACCGCATCGACCACGGTCCACTTCGCCTCCGCGTCCGACGCCGACATCACCGCCTACGCCTCAACCGGCGAGCCCCTCCAGTGCGCCGGGGCTTTTACCCTGGAGGCCATCGGCGGATGGTTCATCGACCGCATAGAGGGGGATCCGTCCTCCGTGATCGGCCTGTCGCTGCCCGTGGTGCGCCGGGCCGTGTATTCCTTCGGTCTCGACGTCTCCCGGTTCTGGAATAGGTAGCAATCCCGCACGGCTAGGGCTATCGCGAATAATTCTGGCTACGGGCTACGTTTCGCCGTAGGCTGGCGGCATGAAGATTAATGACATGCTTGCCCCAGAACCAATCCGGCTACCAGATGACCCAGGACAGGGGATCGAAGAACTGGCCCACGGAGTAGTAGAACACCCCAACTCCCCTATCCTGTGGGCCCGCCTGGCGGAGGATGAATTGGCGCGGGTCCGCGCCGATGAGGCACTCCCGGACGCATACATCACCGCCTACGCCTACGCGCGCACCGGCTACCACCGCAGCCTTGACCGCCTGCGGGCCAACGGTTGGAAGGGCTGGGGCCCGGTCCCTTTCAGCCACGAGCCCAATCAGGGCGTGCTGCGCTCCATCGCAGCACTCGCCCATGCAGCCCAAGCAATCGGCGAGCACGATGAATACGATCGCCTGCGCCAGATGCTTTCAGACGCCGATCCGGAATCCGTGCCACGGCTGTTGGACTAGGAAAACGCGAAGTGCACCAGCGGCAATGCCGCTGGTGCATAGGTTAAATCTTAGAGACTAGTAGTTCCTGGGGTTGCCGTTGGATTCCGGCCCGGTTGGACCGGAGTATGGCTGGCCCCAACCATTCTGAAAGTAGGGATTTTGCTGTGGCTGTGGTTGCGCCAGAGCATCATTCCACGACGTTCCGCCCACGGAAGCGGAATAGATGTACTCATTCGCCTTGTTCTTAAACTCCTCAAGGCGCGCCTTATCCATAATCGATACGGTAACCTGAGACTTTCCACCGCCGTTGTTGGTGACGATCAGGCCCGCAAGAATAGCGTTCGCCGCAAGGGCAAAGAAAAATAACGACATGACAAAGAACAAGAACTTGCCGTCCGAATCGTACTGCGAATCGAACATGGCAAAGAAGCAAAAGATGAAGAGTAGACCAAAGAAAACGAGTCGTGCCGTCTTCACAGCAACGGTAGCCTGAACACCGGCGACCGAGCCCATGGGCATTGCGGTTTCCTCATAGCCGAGTGGGATGATTCCGAACAGAGTATTCGGGTGCTTAACCACAATTCGCTTGTTGGTGACAAGGAATTTGGATTTCAGCCAGAACAAAAGAAGATTAGGGCGTAGGGATACGCTGTGCAGACCCTTTTCACCGGGCGCCAGCATGATGTCAGTACTCATAAGCTTATAGTAACTTGGCACTGTTCACGCATGGTGCCGTTTGGGGATAATTCCCCATGAAAAAGCGCAACCGGATGTAATCCGGTTGCGCCTTCGCGAGCAGGGGGACTACTCGCGGCTGGGCTTGGTATTCCTTAGGCCTGTGCAGCCTCGACGCGCTCGATGGCGACCTCGGCAACCTTCTCCTGGATGCCCATGTCCAGCTCGGAGGTAAAGCCTACGCAGGAGCAGTTGATCTCGCCGAGGACGTAGGTGTCCTCGCCGTTCTCGCCGTCGGCCAGCATGAAGTCAGCAGTCCAGATCAGTGGAACATTGTCAGTGTCACCGAGCTTGGAGGCGATTACCGGACGAGCCTCATCGAACATCTCCAGCAGTTCTGGCCATGCCTCTGGCTTGTCGTAGGTGTACTTCGCGCCGGAGAACAGGGTTGCGGAGAAGTTGTCGCCGCCCTCTGCTGGCTTCTTGTGAACGATGAAGACCGGGTTGTTGCCCACCATGAGGATGCGGATCTCACCCTCGACGATGCGAGGCATGAAACGCATGTCAACGAGCATGCCGTTGTCACCGATGATGTACTGGTCGCAGAAGTCCATGAACTCGCCCAACTTGTAGTCATGGGTCTTGTTGTCCACGGCCTCGGTGCACTTAAGTTCGGTGTCCAGCGGCAGTGCGGTGCCCGGCTCTACGGACTCCGCCAGCTTGGCGTCGGCCAGGCGAACGCGCCAGATTCCCTCGCCGGTGGAGCCGCGGTTCTGCTTCAGAACGCGCTCACCGTAGGACAGGGAGGTTGGGAAGGTGTTGTGGAAGTCCTCCACCTCGTAGTATGCGGCGGTGTCTTCCGGAACCAGATCGGTGTCATTGAGCTTGACCAGCGCGTCCTTTGCGCCGTAAGCCATCATGTCGGCCGGGGTGGACATGCCAACCAGGCCAGCGTCGGCCAGCTTGGTCAGCAGCTCGAAGTAGCCCTTCTCGCCGCCAGGGATGTTGCCCGGATTCACGCGGGAGATGTAAGCATCGAAGTTCTCGGAGACGTTCTTGAAAATCTCTTCAGCGTTATCTGGGTGATAGAAGATAACCTCAGAGTGCCAGCCCTTCTCCTTGATCGCATTAACGATCGGCATGGTGTCCTTGCGGTGGCCGTCAGCGCCCTTGTCGGAGCCGCCCTCGACCTCAAATACTACGATTGCCTTCTTCACAGGTGAATCCCTTTCATCTGGGTGTAGTGGAATAGCGAACGCGTTGACGCTCAATTTTTGCGCCGCGCTCTCACTAATAAAATTATCGGACTTCACGCCGTTCCGCGGAGTAACTAACCCCGCGTTATCCCCCGCGAATTTCCACGGGTTTTGCGCCCATAATCGCACCCCCACGACGCTTACCTGCGGTGTTGTTATAACCAGATATAACTGCTGCCGGATTTATCTGTATTTTATGTATCCAACACCACATTTTAAGAAGGGATCCGCCCGCCGCGCTAAAGTTGACGGGAAGTATTATTTGCGTACCAACTGCCCCACAGAAAGGCGCGCCAACCCATGATTGAGTTTGACCCAGCTCCGCAATTCCAGGAATTCGCCAACCCTGAGCGTTTAGTCTCCGCCCCATGGCTCTCCGCCCGCCTTGGCGTTCAAGGACTGCGCGTCATCGAAGTGGATGAAGATGCGTTGCTCTATGACATCGGGCACCTCCCCACCGCTACGCGGATTAACTTCCAAAGTGAGCTCCTAAGCCCGCTGACCCGTGACGTGATTAGCGCAGAAGAGTTCGCCGAACTTATGCGCAGCAAGGGCATCAAACGTGATGACACCGTGGTCATCTACGGCGATAAGAACAACTGGTGGGCAGCGTTTGCCCTCTGGGTATTTTGCCTCTACGGCCACCCGGACGTGCGCCTGCTTGACGGCGGCAGGGACGCCTGGATGAGCGAAGAACGCGATACCTCCTACATGGTTCCGGAATTCCCAGTATCTGATTATCCGGTGCCAGAGCTAAACGAAACCCCACTGCGCGTGTTCGTCGATGAACTACGTGACGGCAGCCTCACCCTGGTTGACACCCGCCCCGCCGATGAGTTCGCGGGCAAGCCGACCGAAACGTCGATCAAGGGCGATTCCCAGTACGGCACCACCATCCGCCACGGCCACATCCCGGGCGCCATCAACCTGACCTGGAACGTGTCCGTCTATCCCAACGGCGTATTCAGGAACGTCGAGCAGCTGCGTGAAACCTACAGCCAGCTAGACGCGAAGAAGTCCATCGCCCTGTATTCCCACCTGGGCGCGCAGGCGGCCCACACCTGGTTTGTCTTGAAGTTCCTTCTTGGATTCGAAGACGCTCGTGTCTATGACGGTTCCTGGGCCGAGTGGGGCAACATGGTTCGCATGCCTATCGAGCTTTAAATGACCATCAAAAGGTAGGATGGGGCGTTGTTACAGTGCGTGACACGCCCTATTTCTATTTTATTTTTACTGGTCAAACTAGTTTCTGTGAGCAACGGCCAAAACTTGACTGTTTCCTCACGTTTTTGTGTGTAAGAATAGTAGGCGTTACTTTTTCACGCCTACCTACAAGTCTGTATATGGAGGGTTCCTGCCGTGGCAGTAGAAACCAAGAAGATCACCAAGGTTCTCATCGCTAACCGTGGTGAGATTGCGGTGCGCGTAATCCGCGCAGCCCGTGACGCCGGCATCGCTTCCGTTGCCGTCTACGCCGAGCCTGACGCCGATGCGCCCTTTGTAGAGCTGGCCGATGAGGCCTTTGCCCTTGGTGGTCAGACCTCCGCCGAGTCTTACCTTGACTTCGATAAGATTCTTGACGCAGCGGATAAGTCCGGCGCTAACGCCATCCACCCCGGCTACGGGTTCCTCTCTGAAAACGCTGACTTTGCTCAGGCCGTCATCGACAAGGGCCTTATCTGGATTGGCCCTTCGCCCCAATCCATTGCGGATCTAGGTGACAAGGTCACCGCCCGCCACATCGCCGAGCGCGCTGATGCCCCCATGGCGCCTGGCACCAAGGAGCCCGTCGCGGACGCGGCCGAGGTCGAGGCATTCGCAGACGAGCACGGACTTCCCGTTGCGATCAAGGCAGCCTTTGGCGGCGGAGGACGCGGCATGAAGGTTGCGCACACCCGCGAGGAAATTGGCGAATTGTTTGAGTCCGCCACCCGTGAGGCCACCGCCGCCTTCGGCCGCGGTGAGTGCTTCGTGGAGCGCTACCTGGATAAGGCCCGCCACGTCGAGGCGCAGGTACTGGCGGACCAGCACGGCAACGTCATTGTCGTGGGAACGCGTGATTGTTCCCTGCAGCGCCGCTTCCAGAAGCTTGTTGAGGAAGCCCCTGCCCCATTCCTATCCGAGGAGCAGCGAGCTTCCATCCACGAGTCCGCCAAGCGGATCTGCAAGGAAGCCGGTTACTACGGCGCCGGCACCGTGGAATACCTGGTTGGGGCCGATGGCCTGATTTCCTTCCTCGAGGTCAACACCCGCCTGCAGGTGGAGCATCCCGTGACCGAGGAAACCACCGGCTTGGACCTAGTGCGCGAGCAGTTCCGCATCGCCGAGGGCGAGGCTCTTCGTTTCGATTCAGATCCTGAGCCACGCGGCCACGCTATTGAGTTCCGCATCAACGGCGAGGACGCCGCCGCTGGATTCATGCCCGCCCCAGGCACCGTGACCAAGTACTCGGAGCCGGCCGGCCCAGGCGTTCGCGTGGATGCGGGCCTGCGTGAGGGTTCCGTCATTGGTGGCCAGTTTGATTCAATGCTGGGCAAGCTCATTGTCTGGGGTGAAACCCGCGATGAGGCCATTGCTCGTTCCCGCCGCGCTCTCAGTGAGTACGTTGTTGAGGGTCTGCCAACGGTAATCCCGTTCCACAAGGCCGTCCTTGATGATGCCGCGTTCATTGGAAACGGCGAGAGTTTTGACGTCTACACCAAGTGGATTGAAGAAGAGTGGAACAACCAGCTCGAAGCGTACGGCGACCCTGCCGACGCGGAGGATTCAGCCCCGGCCCCTGCGCAGAAATTCGTGGTTGAGGTAGCCGGCCGCCGCATTGAGGTGGCCCTGCCAAGCAACCTAATCATGGGCGCCGCCGGCGCCGTGAGGAAGAAGGCTAAGAAGCGCCGCAGCGGCGGCGCCAAGGCTGCCGTATCAGGTGACGCCGTGGTAGCGCCGATGCAGGGCACCGTCATCAAGGTAGCCGTTGAAGAGGGCCAGGAAGTAGCCGAGGGCGACGTGGTGGTCATCCTCGAGGCCATGAAGATGGAAAACCCAGTCAAGGCCCACAAGTCCGGTACCGTTACCGGACTCGCCGTAGAACAGGGCTCCCAGATCAACAAGGGCAACCCAATCCTCGAGATCAAGTAGCCAACGCTACTTCCCCCTACCCCGCGCCGTGTGCTATTGGCGCGGGGTTTTCCATGCCCCGACCCGTGCATCACGCCGCCCCGGTCGAGGCGGACCAAGCGCGCTTAGCCGAGCCGTTGTGTAGCTACCACGAGTGCCACGGGGGCTGGCCCGGACGGCGGGATTAGGACTTGGGTAGGTTGGTGTACATGACGGACAATTACAAGGCTAATGACTCAATCAAGGGCGTACGCTTGGCCAAGGAGGAAGACCGGACCTACATCTCGCGCCTGCTCTACCTGACCAACGTCTTCGGCGATGAAACCGCAGACCTACCGCCGGTTCACAGGGTAGACCTGCCCCGTTACGTTGAGAATTGGTCTCCATTGGTGGACGGTGGAGTCATTGCGCTCAGCGAGATGGGCGTACCCGCCGGCGGGGCGTGGCTGCGCTACTTCACCTATGGCCCCAAGGGAGCCGCGTACATGGGCGCGCATGACGCTGACCCACTCGACGAAAGCCAGTGGGCCACGCAGTACGACCCGGAGACCATCCCCGAGCTTTGCATCGCGGTGGAGGGCCGCTACCGCGGCACGGGCGTGGGCCGGATGTTGCTGCGCAATGTGTGTGATTTGGCGGCCGCGCAGGAAGCCCCGGCGATTGCCCTGTGGGTGGATGCGAACAACGCGCCGGCCCGCGCGCTGTACGAATCTGAAGGTTTCACAGACATCAACGTCCCCGGCCAGGATCCGGGTCCGATGATCAAGTACTTCGCCTAAACGCACGCGGACATCGCCCCCTCCCACGCCAATGAGGGGGTAACGGCTTAGGAGAGCAATCGATGCTCGCCCGCCGCCTGCATTTTCGTCCCGGTACAGCAAAGCTCCCCTCCACAGATTCGATACTGCGGAGGGGAGCTTTCAGCCCCAGGGCTCATGCCGTACGGGCCTGGGCAGTGCCGGCTAGGAAATCACGACGATCAGATCGCCGCCCTCAACCTTGGTGGCCTGACCGATCGCAACGCGCTCGATCTTGCCATCCTTGGTTGCGGAGATGCCCGCTTCCATCTTCATCGCCTCGATGACGGCGACCTGGTCGCCGGCCTTGACCTCGGCGCCAACCTCGACGGTTACGTTAACAACGCCGGCGAAAGGCGCGGCAACGTGGCCTTCATTGGAAGAGTCAGCCTTCTCAACGGTATCCACAACCGAATCCTCGTTGTTATCGCGGACCTTCATTGGGCGGACCTGGCCGTTGACGTTCAAGATGACAGAGCGCATACCCTTCTCATCTGCCTCACCCACGGCGTCCAGGCGGACGATCATGGAGTTGAGGGAGGAACGGTCGCCAGCCTCGCCAGTGAAGTAGTGGACTACCTGCTCCTCGCCCTCGGTCAGACCGTAGAAGAAGGTGGCATCAGTCAACGCCTCGGTGTTTCCGTACTGGCGGCGGAACTCCTTGAACTGCTCAAACTCCTTAGGGAAGAGCAGACGGTTCAGGGCGTCACGACGCTCGGATGAATCATCGGAGCTCAGGTGTGCCTTCTCTTCCTCCGGCACCTCCTTAACCGTGACGTCACCCTCACCGCGGGAGGACAGAATCTTGTCACGCAGCGGCGGCCAACCATGAGCGGGTGTACCAAGCTCACCGCGCAGGAACGCGATGACGGAATCCGGAATGTCATACTTGGTTGGGTTTGCCTCGAAGTCTGCGGGATCAACGCCGGCTCCCACCAGGTGGAGCGCCAGGTCACCAACGACCTTGGAGGAAGGGGTCACCTTGGTTGGGCGGCCCAGCATCTCATTCACGGCAGCGTAGTTATCCTCGATGACCTCGAAACGGTCAGCCAGGCCCAGGGCGGATGCCTGGGCGCGCAGGTTAGACAGCTGGCCACCCGGGATCTCGTGCTTGTAGACGCGGCCGGTTGGCCCTGGGATGCCGTTTTCAAACGGAGCGTACAGCTGACGCACTGCCTCCCAGTAAGGCTCCAGGTCGGAAACCGCCTGCAGATCGATACCGGTGTCGCGATCGGAGTTAGAGAACGCCGCGACGATTGCGGACAGGGAAGGCTGGGAGGTGGTACCGGCCAAAGGCGCGGAAGCGCCGTCCACAGCGTCAGCGCCGGCTGCGGCGGCCGCGAAGTAGGTAGCCAGCTGGCCGCCGGCGGTGTCATGGGTATGGACGTGAACCGGCAGGTCGAATTCCTTGCGCAGCGCGGTCACCAGCTTGGTTGCAGCCTCCGGGCGCAGCAGGCCGGCCATATCCTTGATGGCCAGTACGTGGGCGCCGGTGTTGACAATCTCCTCGGCGAGCTTCAGGTAGTAATCCAGCGTGTAAATGTCTTCCTTCGGGGAAGACAGGTCACCGGAGTATGCCATGGCTACCTCGGCCACGGTGGTGTTGGTCTCCAGAACGGCCTCGATAGCCGGGCGCATCTGGGATACGTCATTAAGAGCATCGAAGATACGGAATACGTCCACGCCGGACTTAGCGGCCTCCTGCACGAAACCGTGGCATACGGAGTCTGGGTACGGGGTGTAGCCAACCGTATTGCGCCCGCGCAGCAGCATCTGAATATTCACGTTTGGCATGGCGTCACGCAGCAGGTCCAGGCGTACCCATGGATCCTCCTGGAGGAAGCGCATGGCCACATCGAAGGTGGCGCCGCCCCATGCCTCAACGGAGTACAGGTTAGGGGTCAGGCGTGCCACGTGCTCGGCGGCGGAAACCAATGCGGTGCCGCGAACGCGGGTGGCCAGCAAGGACTGGTGCGCGTCGCGGAAGGTGGTATCCGTCACGGCAAGTGCGTCCTGCTTACGGATCTTCTCAGCCCAGGCCTTAGGCCCCAGCTCCAGCAGCTCATCGCGGGAGCCCTTCGGCAGGGGTTCCTGCTTATCCAGGGTTGGGAGCTTATCGAACGGGCGCAGGGAGGTAGGACGCTCACCGTTTGGACGGTTCACGGTCACATCTGCGATGTACTCCACGATGCGTCCGGGCTCGTCGGTAGCCGGAGGAGCCTTCAGCAGGTCCGGGTGGTCATTAATGAAACCGGTGTCTACGCGCTTTTCGGTGAAGTCCGGCTCGCGCAGCAGGGCGCGCAGGAAGCCGATGTTGGTAGCAACGCCGGCAACGTGGAACTCGTTAAGGGCGCGCTGGGCGCGCGCCACAGCCTGCTTGAAATCCTGGCCGCGGCAGGTCATCTTCACCAGCAGGGAGTCGAAGTTAGGGGAAATCTCTGCGCCCACCGAGGTCGCGCCATCGAGACGCACACCCGCGCCGCCCGGAGAGCGGTAAGCGGTCAGAGTACCGGTATCTGGGCGGAAACCGTTGTTTGGATCCTCAGTGGTAATGCGGCACTGAAGGGCCGCGCCGGTGAGCTTGACCTCTTCCTGCTTCAGGCCCAGGTCCTCAAGGGAGGCACCGGCGGCAATCTGCATTTGGGATTTCACAATGTCTACACCGGTAACTTCCTCAGTCACCGTGTGCTCCACCTGGACACGCGGGTTCATCTCAATGAACACGTGATTGCCGCGCTCATCAACCAGGAACTCAACGGTGCCCGCACCGGAGTAGTTAATGTGCTGGCAGAACTTAACTGCGTCCTCACAGATGCGGTCACGCAGCTCCGGATCCAGGGTAGGAGCCGGGGCAATCTCCACTACCTTCTGGTGGCGGCGCTGCACGGAGCAGTCACGCTCATACAGGTGCATGACGTTGCCATGCTCATCGGCCAGGATCTGCACCTCGATGTGCTGGGGCTTGATAACGGCGGTCTCAACGTATACGTGGCCATCACCAAACGCGGCCGCCGCCTCGCGGGATGCCTCCGCAGCCTTCTGCTTGAACTCCGCCTCATTCTCGATGAAACGCATGCCGCGGCCGCCGCCACCGGCAACTGCCTTGACGAAGACCGGGTAAGTAAATTCCTTTGCGTACTCGTAAAGCTCGTCCGGGTCGGTAGACGGCTTGGAGTCCTTGAGGGTTGGTAGGCCTGCGGCCTCCGCGGCCTGCACCGCAGCGGCCTTGTCACCGGTTAGGTCCAGGGTCTCTGCGGAAGGACCGATGAACTTAATGCCGTTGTCCCTGCAGGCGCGCGCGAGATCCGCACGCTCGGAAAGGAAGCCGTAACCAGGGTAAATGGCATCAGCACCGGACTTCTTGGCCGCGCGGATAACCTCATCGATATCGAGGTACGCCTTGACCGGCTGACCCTCAACACCAATGCGTACCGCCTCATCGGCGAATGCGCGGTGGAAGGAATTGCGGTCCTCGCGTGGGTAAATAGCTACGGTCTTAGCGCCGGTCTCAAATGCTGCACGAAAAGCGCGGACGGCAATCTCACCACGGTTGGCGACGAGAATCTTATTGAATGATGAAAGCGCGGTGTCAACCACGAACGTAGGTCCTTTCATTGAGTGAGTAGCACCCCTCCCCCATACACGGTGGCCCGGAATGTACTACCGAGGCCGCTTTTGAGTGCACGCGAAAAAGGCACCACGTCAGATGATCCTTATATAACTGTAGACCCGTAACGTAGCGATTTCTACCGTTTTTACTGTGCATTCACGCGCATGGCCAGCGAAGATAGGCTCACCTGCAAGGATCGGGAAGAAACATGGAATTTAATCCAGGCTCAGCCTTTCCAACCCCTGTGATGGGGGTGAAGCGGAAACCCCTAATCAAAATTCAGGGAGATTCCGGGGTTGGACGAATAACCGCCCACCTGCTGCTTTATCAGCGATAGGCGGGCGGTCTACATGTGTGTCCAACTCAGCCGGACACACATGTCCTGGAAGGTCCTAGAGGGCCTTAGAAGGACTTAGGCGGAACCGGACGCTGTTCCTCACCGTTGTATGCGGACAGCGGGCGGATCAGGGAGTTGTTTTCGTTTTGCTCCACGATGTGAGCGGTCCAGCCGGTGATGCGAGCCATCACGAAGATTGGGGTGAAGAACTCGATGTCGAAGCCCAGGATGTAGTAGGCAGGGCCCGCCGGGAAGTCCAGGTTAGGACGGATTTGGATGGACGTATTCTCATACATGGTCTTCGCCATGATGTCATACATCTCAACCCACTTGGTCTGGTCGTGCTGCTCAGCCAGCTCCTTGAATGCGGCCTCCATGGTAGGAACGCGGGAGTCGCCCTTCTTGTAGACGCGGTGACCGAAGCCCATAACCAGTTCCTTGTTGGCCAGCTTGTTCTTTGCCCACTCCTCTGCCTTGGCTGGGTCATCAACCTCCAGGAAGTTGTGCATCACGGCCTCGTTGGCACCGCCGTGCAGCGGGCCCTTCAGCGCGCCGATTGCGCCCACGATTGCCGAGTAAGTATCGGACATGGTGGAGGTGATCACGCGGGCCGCGAAGGTGGAAGCGTTGAAGGAGTGCTCCGCGTACAGGGTCAGGGACTTATCGAAGGCCTCGATATCAGCGCGGCTGTTGGCCGGGGAGCCCTCCTCCTCGCCGAAGACCATCCACAGGAAGTTTTCCGCAAAGCCCTTCTTGCGGGAGGGCTCGATGTAGCCCTCACCGCGGCGGCGTCGGATGTCAAGCGCGATGATGGTCGGAATCTTGGCCATCAGCTCAAGCGCGGTGCGGCGGATGTGCTCGGAATCCCGGGTGTATGCCTCAGGATCCTGGGAGCCGATAAAGGAGATAGCCGTGCGCAACACGTCCATTGGGTGGCAGGACTTCGGCATGGAGGTGATCAGGTCGATGAGGTGACGGTCCAGGTGGCGCAGCGCCTTCTCACGCGCGGAGAAGCGGATGAGCTCTTCCTGGCTTGGCAGCTCACCGTTCCACAGGAGGTATGCCACTTCCTCGAAGCTGCAGTAGCGAGCCAGCTCCTGGACTGGATAGCCGCGGTAGGTCAGGGAATTGGTCTCTGGAACCACCTTGGATACGGCCGTTTCATCGACTACAACGCCGTAGAGGCCCTTGCGAATTTCGGTGTTCTTGTCAGACATTTTTTCTCCTTATGCTTGGGTGCGAACACGGCGGGCCGGCCGCACTCTTGGATTGAAGGTGTTGGGAAAGGGAATAGGGAATCGTCAGTAGCTCCGGCTACTCGAAGGTGGGCTTGTAGGCTTCCTTGGAGTAGGTGAATACGGACTGGTCAAAATCGTTGTATTCGTTGTAACGAACCAGTTCGTAGAGGCGGGAGCGGTGCTGCATGCGCTCCAGCCAATCGGTCTGCAGGCCGGACTCGGCCATATCGCGAAGGAACTCCTCCGTCGCGCCCATGGCCACGCGGAAGGTGGAGACCGGCCAGATGACCGCGTTGTATCCAAGATCCTCGAGGGTCTTGGCGGACAACAGCTCCGTCTTGCCGAACTCGGTCATGTTCGCCAGCAGCGGGGTATCCACGGCCGCGCGGAACTTCTCGAAGTCCTCCGGCTTGTATAAAGCCTCGGTGAAGATGAGGTCCGCGCCGGCGTCCGCGTAAGCCTTGGCGCGCTCAATGGCGGCGTCAATGCCCTCCACCCCGGCAGCATCCGTGCGGGCGCAGATGATGAAGTTCTCATCCCGGCGCTCATTGACGGCGGCGGTAATGCGGCGAACCATCAGATCCGTGGGGACTACTTCCTTGCCGTCCAGGTGGCCGCAGCGCTTAGGGTTGACCTGGTCCTCAAGGTGGCAGCCGGCCAGGCCCGCGTCCTCGAGGGAGGCAACGGTGCGCGCCGCGGACATTGGTTCACCGAAGCCGGTATCCGCATCGACCAGCACCGGCAGGTCCGTCACGCGGGCGATTTGCCCGGAGCGGTTCGCTACCTCGGTCAGCGTGGTCATGCCGATGTCCGGCAGGCCCAGGTCGTTGGCCAGCACGGCGCCGGAGATGTAGACGCCGCCGAAGCCGCCGATGTCCTGGATGAGGCGTGCGGTCAGTGGGTTGAACGCGCCTGGAAGCGTGGTGATTTGTGAATCATTCAAGCTGGCGCGGAAGTCCGCGCGCTTTTCGGCATTGGTCTTTAAAGAGCCAAACAATCCAGCCATTTAGAACAGTCCCTCCGGGGTCTCAGGTGCTTGGTCAAGGCAGGCCTGGTTGACCTTGACGTGCAGTTCGGACAGGTCGGTGAGGTTTTCGAGGTTCTGCACGGCCTCGAGGAAGCGGTCCTGCTCCTCCGGGTCAACCAGGCCCTCGGCCAGCGTGCGGAACTTGTTGATGTACTGCTCGCGCTCGAATGGGCGGGCGCCCAGCGGGTGGGCGTCGGCAACGGCCATTTCATCCTCGATGACGGTGCCGTCCTTGAAGGTGATGACCGCCTTGGCGCCAAAAGCCTTCTCATTCGGGTCGTGGGAGTGGTAGCGGCGGGTCCACTCTGGGTCTTCCACGGTGGAGATCTTGTGCCACAGCTCCACGGTCTCTGGGCGTCCGGCGCGCTCTGGCGTGTAGGAGTTCACGTGGTGCCAGGTGCCGTCCTCGAGCGCTACCGCGAACATGTACATGATGGAGTGATCCAGGGTCTCGCGGGAGGCCTTGGGGTCCATCTTCTGCGGGTCATTAGCACCGGTACCAATCACGTAGTGGGTGTGGTGGGAGGTGTGCAGGACGATGGACTCAATGTCCTTGGTTTCTAGGCCCTTGTCCTCAATGGTGCCCTTCATGCGGCGTGCCAGGTCGATTGGTGCCTGCGCCTGGTACTCCGCCGAGTGCTCCTTGGTGTAGGTGTCCAGGATGGCGCGCTTTTCCTCGCCCTCCGCTGGAAGCGGAACGGTGTATTCACGCTCTGGGGAGTGCAGCATCCATGCAATGAAGCCGTCCTCACCCTCCCAGATTGGGGCTGGTGCGCCCTCGCCGCGCATGGCGCGGTCCACGGCCTCAATGCCCATCTTGCCGGCGAATGCTGGGGCGGATGCCTTCCAGGAAGAGATAAGGCCCTTGCGGGACTGGCGCGTGGCGGTGGTGGTGTGCAGCGCCTGGCCGATTGCCTGGTAAATGGTCTCAACCGGCAGGTTCAGCATGGTGCCGATACCTGCCGCAACGGATGGGCCAAGGTGCGCCACGTGGTCGATCTTCCACTCGTGCAGGCAGATGCCCTTCACGAGGTTGACCTGCACCTCGTAGCCGGTGGCGATGCCGCGAATCAGGGCCTTGCCGTCAAGCCCCTTGTGCTGCGCTACGGCCAGGATTGGCGGGATGTTGTCACCTGGGTGGGAATACTCTGCCGCCAGGAAGGTGTCATGGTAGTCCAGTTCCCGGACGGCGGTGCCGTTTGCGAATGCCGCCCATTCCGCGGAATAGGTACCCTCAGAGCCGAAGATGGTGGCGCCGCCTTCTTCTACCGGGTGCGCCTCAGCAATGACGCGGGCGGACGTCACCGGCCGGCGTGGGACGGATGCCACTGCAACCGATGCATTGTCGATGATGCGGTTGATGATCATCTCTTTGGTCTCTTCTGGAACCTCTACAGGATCAGCAGCCATCACGGCGATCTTGTGAGCCAGATGCTCCTCGATGGGGAAGTCTTCCGCAGACTTGTGAGTGCGAACTTTGTGCTCAATCACGTTGCATTCCTCCTTGGAGTGAAATCTTGAATTCTGTAGTGATGCACAGCCGGAGTGCCGATTGCGTTACACATCACACTAGAGCGTGGAAAGTAACCTGCACCATGTTTGTAAAATGTGAAATATTGCGTCATTATTAAGCGTAATTAGCGTAAGCTGTGGAATTAGCAGGTTAAGGCGGTTGAAAGGGGCCACGAGGCGATGGGCAAGATGTACGCGGGGGCACGTATCCATGCACTGCGAAAGTCGCGTGGACTGACCCAAGTGGCCATGGCGAAAGAGCTCAACCTGTCTACCAGCTATCTCAACCAGCTCGAAAATGACCAGCGCCCGCTCACCGTGACCGTTCTGATGCAGCTGACCCAGCGCTTCGACGTGGACGCCTCCTACTTTTCCGAGGACCGCGATGTCCGCACCATCAGCGAACTGCGCGTCATCTTCCCCGCCGCCAAGGAAAGCGAGTTGGCAGAGCTCGCCGCCCGCTTCCCTGAATTGATGCCGAGGCTTATCGACATAGCCGCCCGCGTCCCCGAATCCGCCGAGCTTAGCCCCTATGACCTCGTGCGCGATTTCTTCTACGAAGCCAACAATTACATCCACGAACTGGACATTCTGGGCGAAGAACTTGGCAAACGCATCGGCGGCAAGCTCTCCCGGCTCACCCAGCTTTCCGGCGTATTGGATTCCGAGCTCGGCGTGCACACCCGTTTCCGCTCCCACGAAACCGGCCCCCGGCGCATCTTTGACCCCACAACCCGTGAGCTTTCCCTGCGCAATGACCTCACCGGCGCCCAAACGTGCTTCGAGATGTCCATGTTTTACGCGGACAACATCCTGCAGGACCTGGTGGGTAACCTGGTGTCCACCTTGCCGACGCAGGAATCGCGCGACCTGGCCAGCTATGGCCTGCACCAGTACTTTGGCGCGGCGGTGACCATGCCGTACATGGAATTCCTGGACGTCGCGGAAAGCACCCGCTATGACATCGAGCGCATCGCCGGCCACTTTGGCACCGGCTTCGAATCCACTGCCCATCGCCTATCCACGCTGCAGCGAAACGGCGCCCGCGGCGTCCCTTTCTTCTTCATTCGCACGGATAGGGGCGGCAATATTTCCAAGCGGGCCTCTGCCACCAGCTTCCATTTCTCCCGCTCCGGCGGTACGTGCCCGCTGTGGGTTGTCCACCGCGCATTCGAAACCCCGAACCGCATCACCCGCCAGGTGGCTTCCATGCCGGATGGACATACTTATCTTTGGGTAGCCCGCATGGTCCAAGGCGCCGTGCGCAGTTTCGGCACCCCACACAAGGAGCACGCCGTGGCGCTGGGCTGCGATATTTCCGAGGCCCACCGCCTCATCTACTCCGATGCCCTCAACCTCTCCCCCGATTCAGCCACCCCCATCGGCCCGGGCTGTGACACGTGCCCACGAGAGGAATGCCCGCAACGCGCCATTGCCCTGTCAAAAGGGATCTCCCACGTGCGGCGGTAGGCCGGTAACGCCGCCACATGGGTAAGCGCGTTCTTCACGCCTAGGCGTTCGAATCCTCAGGCGGGAGTGTCCGGCCATTATGGAAGGCTCAAGGCATCAAGACATTGCCTTGAGATTCCTTATCACTCCTAATCACTACCCCTGGAGGTCCACCGTGTCAGAACGCAGCCCTTACGGCCCACCCCACCGCAACGACCCACAGCAGCCCTATGGGCCGCCGCAGCCCAGCCCCCTGCCGCACGCACCACAGGAGGACGGCCAGCACTACGAAAACCTGCAATTCAACGCCACAACCCCACCCATGCCGGAACCAAAGAAGAAAAAGGGCGGCTGCTTCAAATGGGGCGCCATCGCCATCGCGGTCGTGCTAGGCGTAGGTGCCATCGGCAATATAGCCGGCGGCGGCGACCCGGAAAATTCCACCGGGGCCACCGCCTCTAACGAGGAAGACCGCAACGCCCTAGGAGGAGAGCTTGGCGCGCCGGCCGCCGGGGAGGATGAATCCGTTCCGCTTGAGCACCGCAACGCGCTGCGCTCCGCGGAAAACTACCTTGACTTCACCTCATTCTCGGAAGCCGGGCTCCTTGAACAGCTCACCAGTGAGTACGCGGATAATTATCCAGAGGACGCGGCACAGTACGCAATGGATAACATCGACGTGGATTGGAATGCGGAGGCCCTTGAATCAGCCCAGGATTACGTGGACTCCCTTCACTTCTCCCAATCCGGGCTCCTTGAGCAGCTCACCAGCGAATACGCCGATAAGTTCACCCCGGAACGGGCGCAATACGCCGTAGACAACGTAGACGTTGACTACACGGAGGAAGCTAAGCAGGCCGCAGCGTCCTATCAAGAGTTATCCCCCATGTCCCGGGAGGAGTTGATCGGCCAACTCTCCAGCGAATACGGCGATGGGTTTACCTATGACCAGGCCATAGCCGGCGCAGACTCATTGGAATGGTAGTCCGCTGCTAAACCTGCCGGGAGAAGGAAACAAGGGCGTAGAGCAATTAACTCTGCGCCCTTGCTCCTTATCCGGGGACTGGGAAATCCCCAGGACCCGCAAGCCTTTTAGGCCAGGTCGTCATGGGCGACTAGGCGGCGCGCGGCCTCGGTGATGGTGCCGGACAGCGATGGGTACACGGCGAAGGACTCCGCCAATTGATCCACGGTCAGGTGGTTGGTGACGGCCACGGCGACGGGCAGGATGAGCTCGGACGCGGTAGGCGCAACGATCACGCCGCCGATGACGATGCCCGAATTGCGGCGGCAGAACAGCTTGACGAAGCCGTGGCGCAGGGAACGCATCTTCGCGCGCGGGTTGGTCTGCAGCGGCATGGTGATGGTGCGTGCGGAGACCTCACCGGACTCAATCTCGGCCTGGGTAAAGCCCACGGCGGCGATCTCCGGGCGGGTAAAGACCGCGGTAGCCACGGTGCGCATACGGATGGGGGAAACGCCCTCACCCAGCGCGTGGTACATGGCCACGCGGCCCTGCATCGCGGCAACGGATGCCAGCGGGAACAGGTCGGAGCAATCGCCGGCGGCATAGACGCCGGCGACGTTGGTGCGGGAGACGCGGTCCACGCGAATGTGACCGGAGTCAGAGACCTCAACGCCAATGTTTTCCAGGCCCAGGTCCTTGGTGTTAGGGATAGAGCCGATGGACATTAGCGCGTGGGAGCCCAGAATCTCGCGGCCATCGGCGGTTTTGACGGACACCCCGCCATCCTCGGTGCGGGTGACCGTATCCACGCGGCAGTTCTTCTCCAGCTGAACGCCGCGCTCCGCAAGGACGGTCTCCAGGGTATCGGCCGCGTCGGCATCGTCATGCGGGAGGATGCGGTCGCGGGAGGCCACCATGGTGACCTTGACGCCCAGCTCCGCGAATGCGGAGACCATCTCGGCACCGGTCACGCCGGAGCCCACCACAACAAGGTGTTCTGGAAGATCGGTCAGGTTGTACACCTGCTGCCAGGTCAGGATGCGTTCGCCGTCAGGCTGCGCGCCCGGCAGGACGCGCGGGGTGGCACCGGTTGCAATCAACACGAGGTCAGCCTCGATCACCTCGGTGCTGCCATCCGCCAGGGTTACGGTCACCTTATGGCCGGCAACGTTGGCGGTGGCCTGGTCCGTGTCGAAGTAGGCGCGACCGTTGACCACACGGATGCCGCGTTCCTCCATGTTGCGCAAAATGTCCTCAGACTGGTTGGCGGCCAGCGCCTGCACGCGCTCATTGAGAGCCTGCATGGACAGCTCCACCTCACCGAGCCCCTCGTTCAGGCCCATGTCATCCGCGCGGCGAAGGTCAGTCTTGATATTGGCGCCGGCGATAAAGGACTTGGAAGGAACGCAGTCCAGCAAAATGCCGGAGCCGCCCATGCCCTGGTCTTCAACGACCGTGATATCAGCGCCGTACTTCGCACCCGCCAGTGCCGCCTCGTAGCCCGCGGGGCCGCCGCCAACAATCACAATGCGCTTCGAAGTGTGGGACACGCGCTTACTCCTTCAATGCCTAAATATGCTCCGAGAATAATGACGGTTGATTAGTTTAACCGTTCGCGCATCATTATGCCCTATCGGGCATAAGGCGCCTCCGGGCTACGGCGGCGAGGAATAGGGGGCGGGAAAGCCGTCACTAGTCTTCGATGCGGGAGAATTGGTCCACCACGGAGCCAAAGAGCTTTACCCCTACGCCGATAGCTCGCTCATCTACTACCAGATCACCCATGTGGAGATCATGCTGCTCACCGTCGCCGGACCAGCACCCCAGGCGGGCCATGGAGCCGGGCACCTTCTCTAGGTACCAGGAGAAATCCTCACCGCCGGAGGATTGCGGCGCTTGGACTACTGCCTGCGGATCGATGCTGGTTGCCGCGGCCGCCAACAGAGCGGTTGCCACATCATCATTGAGAACCGGCGGCACGCCACGGTGGTAGGTTAACTCATGCTCCAC
The DNA here is from genome assembly GCF_004795735.1 of Corynebacterium endometrii. Taxonomy (NCBI): domain Bacteria; kingdom Bacillati; phylum Actinomycetota; class Actinomycetes; order Mycobacteriales; family Corynebacteriaceae; genus Corynebacterium; species Corynebacterium endometrii. The sequence goes on along the minus strand of NZ_CP039247.1, from coordinate 543,868 downwards.
GCCGGTCGGCGCCAGCACCTGCTCCGTGAGCTCAGTGAACAGGGCCTGCATCTTGCGCCAGATGGCGATATCCGCGGTGCGCACCGTTCCGCTAAGCGTGCCCGCCTCTGGCATCGCGTTGGGCGCGTAACCGGAATTGACGGTGCCAAAGACCAAGACCGTGCCGGTGCGCGGATCCACCCTGCGGGAGAGCAAACCCGGAAGTTCGGTTATCACCTTGCCGAGGGCATAGACCACGTCGGATGAAAGATGCGGACGGGAGGTGTGCCCGCCCGGGCCCTTGATCTCAAGCTCTACAACATCGGTAGCGGACGTGATTGCGCCGGTGCGCACGCCGATGCGGCCCACGCGCAGCTTCGGCTCGACGTGCACGGCGTAAATGGAATGCACGCCCTCCAGCGCTCCCCATTCGATGACATCCGTAGCGCCGCCAACCCAGACCTCCTCGGCCGGCTGGAAAATTACGCGCACGCCGATGGGCAGGCCATGGGCCTTATCAAAATCCGCCACAGCGCAGGCCAACCCCAATGCGATGGTGGTGTGGACATCGTGGCCGCAGGCATGGGCCACGCCAGGAACCTCAGACGTAAACTCTAGGCCCGTGACTTCCTGGATGGGCAACGCATCGATATCCGCACGGAATGCCACGCGGCCCAGATCCGTGTCAGGGCCAATGTCTACCTGCAGGCCGGTCTCCGGATAGCGGTGCGGTTTAAGGCCGTACTCTTCCAATATCGAGCACAGGAAGTTGGTGGTCTCCACCTCATTATTGGAGGTCTCCGGGTTGCGGTGGATATGGCGACGCCAGGAGATGACCTCAGCGCGGTGGGTGTCAAACCAGGAGTTGACGAACTCCGAGATGGTCACCGGTGCCGGTTGCGTCATAAGTGCGCCTCCCAAAAGCCGCGTCGAACAGGAGAAATAGACCGTGCTGCCTGTCATTTTTACACGTGAATAGACAAAGCAGTACGTTTTACTCGCTCCAGCTTACAACTTACCCAGCGCCCCGACCAACCGTTAGTTTCATCGGCCCCTGCCGTGCCCCTCGCTAGCGCGCCGCGGCCATCAGGCTCCCCCGCCGCTCAGCCACGTACTCGGCCGGAAATGGCATAAGGTCCTGCGGCGTGTCCCGGGGCTGCGCGGACGGCAAAAGCATCGCCGGCTCCACCTCAAGGGCTAACGCCAAGCGGTAGATAGTAGAAAGGCACGGGTCTGCCATGGAGTTGCGGTTATTTTCATTACGCTCCAGATTGGAAATCTGGTTGCGCGATATCCCGGAGATATCCGCCAGCGCCTGCTGCGAGAGCCCGCGGGCGCGCCGCAGGCTTTTAAGCTGGACGGAAAAGCTATACCCGTAGCGGGACCACACGAGCCTATGGACGGAGCCCTGCGAGCCGCGGCCAGTGCCGCTTGCGCTACGGGTCGACGAGCGCTTTCCCGCCCTGCGACCTGGGCGCGTGCCCGCTGCCGCCGTTGCCGTGGCGAGTCGTGCCTGGATTGGCCCCGATTGTTTAAAGGTGCGATTGAAATCCACGATAATTCCCCCGATGAATCGTCTTTTACCCGATATAGAAAAATCAGCAAGCCCCACGCCCCCGCGTGGAAACTTGCTGACCAGTCTAGCCAACCCGGCCCAACCATGGAACCCCTTTTACAAATGAGGGCGCCCGGCTAGGCGCTTCAACCCTTAGAAGTCGATGTTGCGCGGACCGTACAGGCGGTCACCCGCGTCACCCAGCCCGGGGACAATGTAGGCGTCCTCATTGAGCTCGGGGTCAATGCAGGCGGTCACCAGTTTTTCAATCGGCAATCCGGAATCGACCAGGGTGTCCACGCCCTTTTGAGCGGAAACCATGCAAACGCACACGATGTCCTTAGCGCCGCGGTCGGCCAGCAGGCGCAACGCGTAAATCAACGAGCCACCGGTAGCCAGCATTGGGTCCACCAGGAATACCTTGTGGCCTGACAGATCCTCAGGCAGCGCCTCGAGGTACGGAACCGGTTCGTGGGTCTCCTCGTTGCGAGCAAGGCCAATGAAACCCACCTGCGCGTCCGGAATCATGGACAGCGCCGGGTCAATCATGCCCAAGCCGGCGCGAATAATCGGAACAATAATTGGAGGATTCTCAAGGCGGGTGCCCTGCGCCACCGCCACTGGGGTTTCGCAATCGAAACTCTCGACGGGCAGGTCGCGGGAGGCTTCGTAGATGAGCATGGTGCCCAGGTCATTCAAAGCGGCACGGAACGCAGCGTTGTCACTGCGCTTATCGCGCATAAGAGTCAGGCGTGAAGCGGCCAATGGGTGGTCTACTACGTGGATTTCCATGACGTCTATCGTATGCCAGCATGAAAAAATTCGGGAACCATTGGGCGCTAATCACAGTCCAATGAGGTATGAAGATTTTTGACATTGACCCAGACCATGTCCGCGTCGTGGCCCGTGACCTCGCCTTTCAGGCCGAAAAACTAGGGCGCAGCCCAGACCCCGGTGGGGCCGGGGGATTCAGTGTTTACGGTGAGTTTGGCTCGGCAATGCGCGCTGCGTTGGCAGCGATCGCCGCCCATGAGGCGGCGCTGCGTAGGGATTATACGCACCTAGCCAGCCTGGGCCATGCCGTCGCCGCCGCAGGCAGGCGCGTAGACGGGGACTACGCTCGCGCGTTCGCCGGCGGTGGTGCCTAATGTGGATTGGTATCGCCAGCGCCCTGCGGGTCATCGCCGGCCTGACCCCTCCGCGCGTTGAACTCCCGCAGCTTCCGCCAGGCCCAGACTTGCGGCCAGTGCGCGAGTTGGCCCAGGCCACCCACGGCTCCGACGCCGCCCTCGTAGCCGCGGCCCGCCTCCTCGGCGAGGACAAATCCACCGTTGCGGCCGTGGCCCGCAAGGGCAAGGAACTCGCCGAGGCCGCCGCGGCGGACGTCCTGCTCATCGGCCAACGGCTCCTCCGTCACGCCTTGGCCCCCGGGCTGCGGATGCTGATTCCGGTGCCGGCGATTCAGGCCGCCGCCCGCGCCGAGCTGGCCGTGTTAGCACGGAGCTTCATAGCCCAGGCCACCCGCAGGGTCCAGGAATTGGCCTCAGACATGGCCGAGGCGGCCACTCCCCTGCTGCCCGTCGCACGGCGCCCGCCGGTGGAAACCACGAGCGGAGGCGCGGCGGCTCTTCGCGAGCTCGAATCGGCGGCGGCAACGAGCCGGGCAATTGCCCCCGTCGCCGCGCCGCGAGAGGCCGCACCGGAAACCCCGGCGGCGGTGGGCGAAGAGGCCCAGGGCGCGGGCAGCTCCGCCGGAGCCGCGGCCGTGGCGGCGGCGCGGAGCCAACTTGGAGCCCCATACGCCTGGGGCGGCACCGGCAATGGGGGTTTCGATTGCTCTGGGCTTACCCAATATGCATGGGGCCAGGCCGGGGTGGAACTGCCGCGTCTGGCTCAGGAACAAACTGTGGGAAGACAAGTCAGCGCCCACGAATTGCAGCTGGGGGACCTCGTGGTTTGGGATGGCCATGTGGCAATGTACGCCGGCGATGGGCAAATCATCGAGGCCGGAGACCCGGTCCAGACCAACCCACTGCGCACCACGAACATGGGCATGGCGTTTAAGGGCTTTTGGAGGCCAACGGGTTAGAAGCTGGCAGCTCACGCGGGCCAAATATGTGGATTGTCTTGCGATTTGAGTAGACTGTGTGCCCATGAGCACCCGCGCAATCGTTCCCGTACAGCTGTCCCTTACCGAGGGGGATTTTTTCACCCTCTACGCCCCAAAGTGGCGCCAAAACGGCACGGAATGGCACGCCTTTTTGGGCGATGACGTCAACGTACTGCTGTTTAACTCCCCCGCAGAACTCCTAGCCTTCATTGAGTCCGGTGCCCGCCATGACCTGCTAGGCCATCCGCACTGGGAGTCATTCAATGCGCGCGAAGCCGATCGTGTGGTTCCGGGCAAGCGGGATGAGTATGACCTAATCGGCGTGCCCGAGTACCTGGCGGGTCGCCCGTCCCACGAGAACGTCTCCACCGTCGCCCGCAACCTGGAGATCGCCGAGCACCTCGCCGAGGTTGCCGGCTGCAACAAGACCTCTATCTTCTTCGCCTCACACTCCATCCTGCGCAACGTGCCTCGCGGCGCCGAGCACTACTCCGGCGACCAGGGATTGAGTGAATGGTCCGGCGTGGGCCGCGTAATCCTGGGCAACTGGAAGCAGGTCATCGAGGACTTCGATGAGGCCGTCAAGATAGTCCCGAGCTCCGATCTAGATTCCGCCGCAATTACTGACGCAGAAACCCGCATCCAGGCCGCCACCGCCGCGGCCGAGAAGGCACGCACCGAGGCCGCGGAAGCGCGCAAGGCCGCCGCGGAGCAGGCTGACCCGTATGACAAGTCCGCGTGGGCCGCAGCCGGCATTGACCCGGTGAAAATCACCATCGATTCCAAGTCCGTATACACGTTGCGCACTTACCTGGGGTCCAAGCCTGTCTTCCTGGGCAAATGGGGTGAAATCTTCACCTTCCCAACCGGCAAGCACCTGCAGCGCTGGATAATGGAGCACGATGACCATGATTTGGCACGGGTGTCTACCTGGGAGGATTTGGCCACCGCTGCCAACGCCGGCGAGCTTGAGGTCATGGTCCACCCGGACAACCAGTACTCCTTTAACGGCCTTACCCGTTCCATAGAAAAGGGGCCAGAGGAAGTTGATGCGGATCAGCTGGGGCGCTGTTATGAAGTCTGCGCGGACGCGGCGGACTGGGCTGGCGATGATTCCATCAACGAGTTCCTCCTGGCAAACCCGCGCTTCCAGGATTACTTGGGATACATGCTGGGCTCCACCGAGCACGCGGGTTACGTCCCCTCCAAGCCGTACTCCGACCATGCGGAGGCCTGGAAGAAGATCGAAGAGATGCTGGTAAAGCGCTTCTCCAAGTTCTAGGCAAGCAGTTCTTTAGCACCTAGCCCCCTTTCAAGGCGGTTAGGTGCTTTTTCTTTGCTTAGTTTCCGCGCCCCAGGCGCTTGCCGGTATTTCACCTTCCGCCTCCTCGGCGTGCGCCTAGGCCCCTACCCCGGTTCTCACCGCGGCGATAAAGTCAGTGAGCAGCTTACGCGACTGTGGGGCCTTGGGCTTGATGTGCTCAAAACCGTGATATGCGCCCTCATAGACCTCTAAGTCGACGGGTACGCCGGCCTCCGCCAGGCGCCGGGCAAAGGCCACGGATTCATCGTGGAATAGGTCGATGCTGCCCACACCTATCCAGGTCGTGGGCAGCCCCTTCAGGTCCTCCCGGCGCGCGGGGGACGCATACTGTGGCAGCCGGCCCTGCTTGCCGCGGGCGATGTGGTCCGCGCCCAAATACTGCGCCCACGCTCCCCGGTTGGATTGCGGGGACCAGATGAACTGGCCCATGGAGCCAGCTTTTACGTCACCCACCTGGCCGGTGCGGTGGTCGATCATGGGATATACCAAGCCCTGGAAAGCCACGGGATGGCCCGCATCATGCGCGCGTTGGACCACTCCCGCGGCCAACCCGCCTCCGGCGGAATCACCGCAGACTGCAATCCGCTCCGGATCTATGCCTAGGTCCCGGGCGTTGTCCTGCATGTAGCGCAGCACCGCGTAGCAATCATCGAGGTCGGCGGGAAACGGTGCCTCGGTAGACTTGCGGTACTCCGCCGCGTAGACCACCATGCCCAGTTCGGCAGCGATGCGGGCATTTTGCGGGTCATAAAATCCCGCGCTGCCGATCAGGTGGCCGCCTCCATGGGTCCACAGCATTGCGGGCTTGAGGGTGTCCCTACCCGCGTGAGGGGTCAGCCTGCGGGCGCGGAAGGGATGGCCTTCAGGAGACTTGCCCGCGACTATGTCAAGGTCCACCGGATAATCAGCGCTATACGCGCGGTCCGGGTTGACCAGGTTTATCAGCCGGGACAACCAGATAAAGCCCCGCTCCGGTAGCAGATGACCCGGCCAGTAGAGCGCGGGGCTGCGAAGCTCGGGGGCTACCTCGGACAGAAATGGCCTGCGGGTTCGCGCATAGGCGTAGCCCGCCGCGCCCCAGGCGCAGGCGGTCAGCGCACCGGCCGCGGCCAGCCCTCCCGCGGCGTAGAGGCCACCCTTGACGCGCCGATGCATTAGTGCTGCTCGCCGTCTTCGGCGTCGGCATCTGGCTTACCGGCAAAGGCGGCATCCTCTGCGTATTCCGCGTCCGCATATGCCCGATAGCCGGGAACGATGTAGGTCTCCAGGATGTGCTGGCGATCCTCCATTGCGCAGTAAGCATTGTCCAGGGCCTTAACGGTGTGCTCAAAGAACTCCTCAAGGCCATAGGTGAAACGCTCGTGCAGGGCCTCAAACACGTCCGTGAGGCTGCCGGAGGCACCATCGCCGGCGCAAATGGCGCAGGTAAAGCCAAGCTGATGCAGCAGCGGCAGCGGGTGATCCTCAATGTCATCCAAGGCGCCTTGCCTCTGTTCGTGCAGGGGTGCCGATTCAATGGTCACCCGGCGGTCTCGCAGCCAGCTCGACACCTTGCCCGGAACGATGCCATCAACGGTCGCGGTGAAATCCTCCAATACCGCGGTCGCAAAGCCGATGCGGGTCGCCCCCAGCTGTACCGCCTGGCTAATCTCCTCGAAGTCCTCCGCTCCGGCCTGGACTGAAAACGGCACATACGCCTGGCGCAAAACTGCCGCGGCCTGCGCAACTGCATCCAGTGAACCGGGACCCGCAAAGTCAGCGCCCACCACGCGCGGGTCGCGTTGCGCGCATTCCACGGCCAGCCCGGCGATCTCCTCGGCGCGGCCCGTATCCTTACGCACCTCAATGACCAGGCGGGCATCGATGCCCGGCACGTCTAAACCTTCGAGAGCCAGGGAGATAATCTCCGCCGGACGGCCCTCGTAGGACTCGGGGCTCACACGCAGTTCCGCATACGCGACCCGGTCCGCTGCCAATTTTTCGAGGCATGCGTGCACGTCTTCGCGCGGATCTCCCGCGGCGGGGACGTGCACGTGGAGGTCCACCTTGGGCAGGGTCTCAATGATCTCACGTGAAGAGCTTTTGTTTTCCGGGCTAATAATCGGTGCGTCATGCATACGGACCATCGTAGGCGGGGGCTTAAGATGTGTCATGTCATGAAGAAGTTCCTTGCAGTGGCCGTCTGCGCCGCGCTAGCGTGCCCGCAGGCATACGCCCAGGAAGCCACCACGCCTCTTCCTGGGGTGGCGGAGTCCACCCCGGAGCCCACCACCCGCACCGCGGCCCCCTCAACTGATGATTGCCCGTTTCGTCTCACCCCGCCCAAGCCGGTCACTACGTCTGAACGCCTCGCACCGGGTCAGGCAGCCCCTACCCCGCTTCCGCCGGTGATGGACGCGGCGTGTGGCATCAGCGCCCCGGCCGGTTTCACCGTCCCCAAAGATCTCATGGCCAGCGCCTGGATTGTGGCGGACATTGATTCCGGTGAGATCATCGCCATCAAAGACCCACACGGCCGCTACCGGCCGGCATCGATCATTAAGGCGCTGCTGGCGCTCGTTGTAATCGAAGAGCTGGATCTCTCCACAACAATCGAGGCCTCCGAGGCTTCCGCCACTATTGACGGCTCGGCCGTAGGGCTGGGCTCCGGAGGCAAATACACCATCGAACAACTCCTGCAGGGGCTTCTCATGGCCTCCGGCAATGACGCGGCCCACGCCCTGGCCCAGGAGCTGGGCGGCGATGAAAGCGCGCTGGAGAAGGTCAATGCTCTGGCCAAGCGATTGGGAACCACCTCCACTTACGCAGCTAGCTATTCCGGACTCGATGCTCCTGGCATGTCGACCTCCGTCTACGACATGGCGTTAATCTATCGGGCCGCCTACTCAAACCCAGCGTTTGCCCGCCTGGTCAACACGGAAAAGGTGAAATTCCCCGGCTACGGCGATGTACCCGGATACGAGTTGTGGAATGACAATGGCCTCTTCTTAAACGACCCGGATGGAATTGGGGGCAAGACCGGTTACACCGATGACGCGAACCATACGTTTGTTGGCGCCCTGGACCGTAATGGCCGCCGCCTGTTCGCGGTTTTGCTTGATACCACCGTGGATCACGGCCCACGCGCCTGGCAGCAGGCCCAGCGACTCCTCAACGAGGCTTATACGGTCCCGGCGGGTTCCGGCGTAGACACCTTAAGTGCTCAGCGGGCCGAGTCCTCCAGGGATGAGCTATCTGCACCGACTTCTACGCCTTCTGGTTCTGCCCCCACCCCGGCGCCCGCTGCCACGAATCCTGATCTAGAGCCCACGCTGAGCACCAGTGGCGCCTGGGTTCCCTGGTTGATTGCGTTCTTAATCGGCTCCTGCGCCCTAGCCGCGGCGTTCTGGTCCATATCCCGCCGTCCCGGCCGGCACCGCAAGCGCTAGGGTTGTTTACGCATCTTTACGACCTCGGCATCAACTATGTCATCGTGGACCGAAATAAAATCGTTGCTTTTGTTGATGCTGTCCCAGCCCCAGATAGCGCCCACAATGGATGCGACGGTTCCAGGGCCCGGAATGAAGTACACCAGTTTGAACCATTGGCGCTTCGCTGACTCCACCACGCTGAGCTTTTGTCCGTTCTTGCGGTTCCTAACCTCATAGCCCAGCAGCTTCTTGCCCAAGGTCGCGCCGAACCGTGATTCCAGCCCCACAACGTAGAGGACGGAAAGCAGTAGTAGGGATAAGGCTGCAGTATTATCCGTCCATGCGAACAAACCGACCGCCAGGGACGAAAGCATTGCCACGACGCTAAAATCAATCATGGCCATTACAACCCGCTGGCCCGCCGTGGCCCGCTCCGCAGGGCCGTTTAAGTAGGCGGAGTAGGCCCGCAGATTATCCGCAGTTTGCTCAGGAACCTCAGCCGGTACAGGGGCCTGATAGCCCCGCTGCTGGAACGGATTGTAAGGCTGGGCGTATGGGGAAGGCTGCGGCATCTTGTACGGCTGCTGCGGCCTTGGCTGCGGTTGCTCCGGCGGTTGCGGCGGGACCGCGCCACGCTGCAACGCGGGATCCGGCCAGACACCGAAGTTTGCCAAATACTCCAATTCGGCCCTCGTGATGGCACGCCCCGCGGCCAGGGCCCGGTCATACAGGCCGCGCTTAGCGGGGGAAGAAAGCACCGCGAACGCCAACTGCAACTCGGATCTACGCGGGTCCGTGACCGCGCAACCCTGCGACTCTAAAAGGGCATCCTTGTCCGCCAGGAGTATGCCCATCGCAGAACACGCATCACCGCGGTCTAGACCATAGTACTCATACAGGTTCGGCACGTTCGCTGAAGAAGTCATAAACCCGATATTAGTCAAGCCCCCGGACATTCCGACGCGGAACGTTCGAAGACTTGTTGTCTTAGCTTTAGCGGGCTAGACCCCGCGGGGTTACTTCTTGCGTAGCAAGGCCACAGCACCGGCGGCTACGGCACCCAGCGCCGCGCCCGCGCCAAGGGTGGCCCCGGTAGATGGGCCTTCCTTAATCTCGTTGCGCACGCGAATGACGGCGGGGGCTGGAACCGGCGTCTCAACCATGCGCATGGACTCCTCGGTCGTCGCAGTCCAGGCGGAAACGTACAGGATGACGCGCCATACCAGGTAAAGGACAATCATCAGGGCGATAACCGGGCCAAAGACTGCGCCGGCGGGATTGCCCGTTGCGGAGGAGACAATCACGGTGGACAGCTGCTTAATCAGCTCGAAGGCCACGGCGCCAACAAGCGCGCCCTTGAGCGCGGACTTCATTGGCACCTTGGTGCGCGGCAGGAACTTAATCAGCCACAGCATGACCAGGAAGTTTGCCAGCAGGCCGATGGCTAGACCAATCAGCCAGAAGACGATGCCCATGCCCGGGAACTCGTCCAGCCCAACCCAGCCGAAGATGGTGCGGATGATTCCGGAGGAGGCAATCGCGGTGACGCCGAAGGCAAGCACCAGGGCCAGCAGCAGGCCAATCAGGCCGAGCAGGTCCTTGAGCTTGGTGACAAAGAAGTTACCGGTGCCCTCATTAACATCCAGGTTCCACATCGCCGAGATGCCCGCGCGCAGGTTGAACATCCAGCCCAGGCCGGACCACAGGGCCGTCAAACCACCGACGCCGAACATCGCGGCGCGCTGACTAATCGCGGTTTCCAGGATCTCATTGACCGTATCGGACAGATCCCCCTCGATCGAGGAGGTGATCTGCTCCTGCAGCTGGGTCATCAGCTCGGGGCGGTTTGCCAGGACCGCGGCCGCTGTTGCGGTAAGCAGCATCATCAGCGGGAAGATGGAGAGGACGGAGAAGTACGTGATACCCGCGGCGAACTGGTTGCCTCCCTCGGAGACGTAGCGGTCCTGCATGCGCATCAGGTGGTCTACCATGGGCGACTTATCGCGCACCTTATCGATTGCGGTTGGCTCATCCTGACGGCTGCGTTCGATGCCGTAATCGTCAGTCTTCTCACTGTTCCATTGCGTCGTAGTTGCCACGGCGAGAAAGAATCCCTTCTGCGTCTGTTGTCACGTGATCGTCACTCGGGGTTGTTCACGATAGAGAATCTATTAACCAGGACTAGCGTACTGATAAATGAGTTGGGATAGTTAGCTAGGTAGCCAAACGGCCCCGCATTGTTGCCAGATTGCAACCCTGCGGGGCCTGCGAGCCCGCCCGGACTCGCGCCCGTTTAGTCGCCTTCGTCAACGCCTGAGCGTTCACGAAAGCGGGTGCGGGACCTAGCGGCGCAGACGTGGAAGGAACCCCACGGCGTCATACACCTTGTCGAGGAGGGGCTCGGCGACCTCGGACGCGCGGTCGGCGCCGTCGGCCAGGATGCGTTCCAGCTCCCCGCGATCCGCCATGAGCTCGTCGAAGCGGGCCTTAAGCGGGGTGACGAACTGTTCCAGCACCTCGGCGGTATCCACCTTCAGGTGGCCGTAGCCCTTGTCTGCGTACTTGTCCACGAGGGAGTCGATGGACTCTCCGGACAGGGCGGAGTTGATGACCAGCAGGTTGGACACGCCCGGCTGATTCTCACGATCGAAAGCCACCTTAGCCAGGTCATCGGTCACGGCTGACTTAATGCGCTTAGCGGATGTCTTTGGCGAATCCAGCAGGTTAATCAGGCCCTTGGGGTTGTCACCGGATTTTGACATCTTGGACGTTGGATCCTGGAGGTCGTAAATCTTCGCTGCCCCTTCGGGAATAAACGGCTCCGGCACGCGGAAGACCTCGCCGAAGCGGGTGTTGAAGCGCTCCGCCAGGTTGCGGGTGAGCTCCAGGTGCTGGCGCTGATCCTCGCCCACCGGCACGTAATGCGGGGAGTAGAGCAGGATATCGGCCGCCATGAGCATGGGGTAGGTAAAAAGGCCCACGGAGGTGCGGTCAGAACCGCGCTTTGCGGACTTGTCCTTGAACTGCGTCATGCGGGAGGCCTCACCGAAGCCGGTCAGGCATTGCAGCACCCAGGTCAGCTCGGCGTGGGCTGGCACGTGGGACTGGACAAACAGGGTGGAGCGGGTTGGGTCAATGCCCAGCGCAATCAGCTGCGCCGCGCCGGCGATGGTGCGTTCGCGCAGCTCGGCAGGATCCTGATCCACCGTGATGGCATGGAGATCGGGGATGAAGTAGAAGGCGTCATAGCCCTCCTGCAGATCGATCCACTGCTTCAACGCGCCCAGGAAGTTACCCAGGTGGTAAGAATCAGCGGTGGGCTGAATGCCGGACAGGATGCGGGAGCCTGCGGCGGGGGTTGGGGTGGTGGTTTCTTCAGACATGTCTTCCTACTTTAAGGCCCTATGGGAGCAATAAAAAACGGCGTACCGGATTAAAGGGTACGCCGCCGCTAGCACGTGGAGTGCTAGATCGTCGATGCTTCTACAGCTTGCGGGAGGTAGGGCTCTTGATATCGAGGAAGGTTGCGATCGCAGCCACGATTAGAGCACCGCCAACACCCGCGAGGATGGTTGGAGCAAGGAATGCGAAGGACGGACCCATAACGGTCCACCACCACAGGCCTACCGCTAGGAGGATAACCCCCAGCACCAATTCAATAATTGCGCTTGCCATGCTATTTACTCCAGGAAGTGTGAGTTCGTTTAAAAACTTGGTTCAGGACCCGGCTAGTCTACCATTGCGCGGGTGCGGGTCAAGGGCACCGGAGAAGTTTAGCGATACTCAACAACCACCGGCGAATGATCAGACCAGCGCATCTCCACGCTATCGGCGCGGTCCACCCAGGTGCGTTCCGCGCGGTCAAGCATGGGCTTAGTGGCCGCCTGGTAGTCGATGCGCCACCCGGCGTCATTGTTGAAGGCCTGCCCACGGTAGGTCCACCAGGAGTACGGGCCGTCCGCGTCGGGGTGCAGGCGGCGGACCACGTCAAACCACTGCGGCGATTCCGAGGCCTGCCAAGCGGTATTTCCCGCATACTCCACCGCGCCGAAGTAGTCTCCCAAGCCCTTCTTTGCCTGCGGCTCCGGGTCCGGGAAGGCGCCAAAGACGTGATCCATAAACGCGCGCTCCTCCGGCAGGTGACCGGACTTTTTCTCATTTGACTTATTGTTCTTCAAATCCTGCGCGCGGTGGCAGATGTTCCAGTCGCCGCCGATGACCATGTTGGGGTAGCTTGCGGGGCGCTCGGCCAGCACCTGCGCGAACTCATCGAGGAAACGGTATTTCTCATCCTGCTTCTCCGTGCCCACGGCGCCGGATGGCAGGTACAGGGAGGCCACACGGAAGCTTTCGCCTTCCTTCTCAACGGATGCCTCAATGTAGCGGCCGGTGGCGAAGGAACCAAAACCAACGGAGACCTCGGAAAGCGGGGTGCGGGATAGGATGCCCACGCCCGCGCGGCCCTTGGCCTCAGCCTCGCTCATGGCCAAGTGGGACCAGCCGGCCTCCATGGCCGGTGCCAATGCCGCTTCGGTCTGCTTGGGGGTTGCGCGCACCTCCTGCATAAGCACCACGTCAGCGCTGGTTTGTGCGAGCCAGTGGTTAAATCCCAGGTTCTCCTCGCTGCGTTGCTTGCACGCCGCGCGGATGCCGTTGACATTGACAGAAGCGATGGTAAAAGTCATGACAGTTACTCTACAGACACCTTCTTGACGGCTTGGGTAACCACCCACACGACAATCGCGGCCAATGCCAGGCCCGCGCCCGCCAGCGCCGGGGCGCCGTAGCCAAAGCCCGCGCCGATCACCGCGCCGCCCAGCGCCGCGCCGGCCGCATTCGCCAAGTTGAGGGCGGAATGGTTCAGCGATGCCGCCAGGGTTTGGGCGTCCCCGGCCACATCCATGAGGCGGACCTGGAGGGATGGCACCAGCGCGGACCCAAAGAATCCCACCAGCCCGAAGTTGGCCATGCCCAGCCACGGGTGGTGCGAGGTGAAGAAGAAAGCCACGAGCACGGTAACGATCATCACGAGCGCGAGCAGGATGCCCAGCTCCAGGTTGCGGTCCGCCAGCCAGCCGCCCAGGAAGTTACCGAGGACCATGCCCACGCCGTAGACGGCTAGAACTACCGGCATCCAGGATTCCGCGAGCCCGGCGCGCTCCGTCATGATCCAGCCGATGTAGGTGTAGACCGCGAACATTCCGCCGAATCCCACCGCTCCCATGAGCAGGGTGAGCCACACCTGCGCGCGCTTGAACGCGCCCAGTTCCGTGGCCACGGAGGTGGGCTTCATGCGGGTCATGTGTGGCATGAGGGCATAGAGCAGGGCCAAGGTGGTCAGCCCGATGAACGCCACCAGCACGTAGGCCGCGTGCCACCCCAGCCCAGCGCCGAGGGCCTGGGCGGCTGGCACACCAACGACCGTGGCCACCGAAAGGCCCAGGCCAATAAGCGCCACCGCCCTGCCGCGCTGGCCGCGATCCGCCATGGACGCCGCGCATAAGCCGGCCACGGAGAAGTATGCGCCATGGGGCAACCCGGCGATAAAGCGCGCGGCGAGCAACACGGGGTAATTGGTCGCCAGCACGGACAGAGCGTTGCCCACGGTAAACGCGGCCATCAAAATGATGAGTAGGCGGCGGCGCGGAATGCGGCCGGTAAACGCGGTGATAAGAGGCGAGCCAATCACCACGCCCATGGCGTATGCGGAAATCACCTGCCCGGCCGTATCCTCGGTGACCCCAAAGTCCTCTGCGATGAGCGGCAGCAGGCCCATGGAGACGAACTCCGTAGTGCCGATGCCAAAGCCGCCTAAGGCTAGGGCCACCATGATGATGGCGCGTTGGCGCTTGCTGATCTGGGTTTGCTGGGGGATTCTGCGCGCGATTTTCACTCGCGCAACCCTAGACCGTGGGGCGCTCAAACGCACGTCCGGGGATCGGTTGGTAAGGAAGCTGACCCTAGCGGCACCGATGTGTCGCGGGTCACATCTTAAGCAGGGGTGGTTTTATCGCCTTTGGATGACGTGGCGGACGCGGGATGGGTATCCTAGTAAGTTGAACATTTTCCACTTAAAGAGGAGAGACATGGCAAAGATTATCTGGACCCGTACTGACGAAGCGCCGTTGCTGGCTACCTACTCCTTCAAGCCGGTTGTTGAGGCATTCGCTTCCACCGCAGGTATTGAGGTTGAGACCGCCGACATTTCCCTGGCGGGCCGCATCCTGGCGCAGTTCCCAGACCGCCTGACCGATGAGCAGAAGGTCCCTGACGCTCTGACCCAGCTGGGCGAGCTAGCCAAGACCCCTGAGGCAAACATCATCAAGCTGCCAAACATCTCTGCGTCCCTGGTTCAGCTGAAGAAGGCCATCGCTGAGCTGCAGGCCGCCGGTTACGACATTCCTAATTATGAGGACGCGCCTGAAAAGTACGCGGTTGTTACCGGTTCCGCCGTTAACCCGGTCCTGCGTGAGGGCAACTCTGACCGCCGCGCACCTGAGGCGGTTAAGAACTTCGTGAAGAAGAACCCGCACCGCATGGGCGAGTGGACCAAGGATTCCAAGACCAACGTTGCAACGATGGATGCAAACGACTTCCGCCACAATGAGAAGTCCGTCATCATCGAAAAGGATGACACGCTGCAGATTAAGCACGTTGCCGCCGACGGCACCGAGACCGTGCTCCTGGACAAGCTTCCGGTAATCAAGGATGAGGTCATTGACGGCACCTTCATGTCCGCCAAGGCCCTAGACGCATTCCTGGCCGAGCAGGTAAAGCGCGCCAAGGAAGAGGGCGTTCTCTTCTCCGCTCACCTGAAGGCCACCATGATGAAGGTCTCCGACCCAATTCTGTTCGGCCACGTTGTCCGCGCGTTCTTCGCCGACGTTTATGACAAGTACGGCTCCGAGCTGCTCGAGGCCGGCCTCAACGGCGAGAACGGCCTCGGCGCCATCTACGCCGGTCTGGAGGATCTGGACAACGGCGCTGAGATTAAGGCCGCGTTCGACCAGGCGCTGGCGGACGGCCCAGACCTGGCCATGGTGAACTCCGATAAGGGCATCACCAACCTGCACGTTCCTTCCGACGTGATCATCGACGCTTCCATGCCAGCCATGATCCGCGGCGGCGGCATCATGTGGAACGCCGAGGGCAAGGAGCAGGAGACCCTCGCCGTTATCCCTGATTCCTCCTACGCGGGTGTCTACCAGGCGGTCATCGATGACTGCCGCGAGAACGGCGCTTACGACCCAGCCACCATGGGTACCGTTCCTAACGTCGGCCTGATGGCCCAGAAGGCCGAGGAGTACGGCTCCCACAACAAGACCTTCAAGGTCCCGGCCGCCGGCAAGGTGCAGGTAGTTAACACCGCCGGCGACGTGCTCATCGAGCATGACGTCGAAGAGGGCGATATCTGGCGCGCTTGCCAGACCAAGGACGCCCCAATCCAGGACTGGGTCAAGCTCGCCGTCACCCGTTCCCGCATCTCCGGCATGCCAGCTATCTTCTGGCTGGACCCAGAGCGCGGCCACGATGCACAGCTCATCAAGCTGGTCGAGAAGTACCTGGGAGACCACGACACTGAGGGCCTGGATATCACCATCGCATCCCCAGTCGAGGCAACCAAGCGCTCCATCGAGCGCATCCGCCGCGGTGAGGACACCATCTCCGTGACCGGTAACGTCCTGCGTGACTACAACACGGACCTGTTCCCGATCCTCGAGCTGGGCACCTCTGCAAAGATGCTCTCCGTTGTACCTTTGATGGCAGGCGGCGGCCTCTTCGAGACCGGTGCGGGCGGCTCCGCTCCTAAGCACGTTCAGCAGGTCGAGGAAGAAAACCACCTGCGCTGGGATTCCCTGGGCGAGTTCCTGGCCCTGGCCGAGTCCTTCCGCCACGAGCTGCACACCAACGGCAACGAGAAGGCCGGCGTTCTGGCAGCTACCCTCGACAAGGCGACCGAGCGCCTGCTGGCCGAGGGCAAGTCCCCGTCCCGCAAGGTTGGCGAGATCGACAACCGCGGTTCCCACTTCTACCTAACCACCTTCTGGGCCGAAGAGCTGGCTAACCAGTCTGAGGACTCCGAGCTGGCGGAGGCCTTCAAGGCCGTTGCGGGCGAGCTGTCCGCGGCATCCGAGGAGATCAACAAGGACCTCATCGACAACCAGGGTTCCCCTGCGGACCTGGGCGGCTACTACTCCCCAGACGAGGAGAAGGCCAACGCCGTTATGCGTCCTTCCGCTAAGTTCAACGAGATCCTGGCTTCCTTGAAGTAAGCCCTGAAGTAAGCCTTCGAGCTAGAGCGCTACAAGGCGCGCCCGGTGCTTGGTCGATTCACGTCGACCATCCGCCAGGCGCGCCTTTCGCCGTTCGGGGCCGTCTTGTCCAGCGCCGGCATGTGAATCTACGCAAATGACTGGATGCACCCGACCTACACCAACGTCCCGAGCCGGAAAAGGCGGCTTTTCGGGGCCGAATTATTCGGTGTAGGTCGGGTGCATCCAGTCATTTGGGGGCTAAGCCGCCGGCGGGAATCGACCGCGGGCCGCCGCTGGCCACCTTTAGCCGGAGTTGCGCAGGGCGGTCGCCAGGCCGTTCATCGTGACCTGGATGGTTTTGGAGACCAGGAAGGAATCATCGCCGGCGCGGTATCGGCGCAGAAGTTCCAGCTGCACGGCGTTGAGCGGCAGCAGGTACGGGTAGCGGCGCTTTAAGGAGCGGGCCTGGCGCGGGTTCTCCCCCGTCAGATCCTCGTTGCCGGTAATACGGAGGTAGACGGAACGGGTCAGTTCATACTCGGAGGCGATCATCGAGTAGATGCGATCGGCGATGGCCTTGTCATCCACTAGGTCCGCGTATAGCCGGGCGAGTTTTATCTCGGCCTTCGCCATGACCTGCGCCATGTTGGACAAGACGGAGCGGAAGAACGGCCAGGTGCGGTAGAGCTCGGCCAATTCCTCCCATCGCTTATCGTCCTCGCCGGCCCAGGTGGTCACGGCGGTTCCCACGCCGAACCAGCCGGGGATATTGGTGCGCGACTGGGACCAGGACAGCACCCACGGGATGGCGCGCAGATCCGAGATGGCGGTGGTCTGCTTGCGCGCCGCCGGGCGGGAGCCCAGATTCAGGTCCCCGATCTCGTGAAGCGGAGTGGACTGGGTGAAATACTCGATGAACCCCGGATCCCCAATGAGTTCCTTGTACTTGTGGCCGGCCAGGTCGGCTATCTCGCGCATGACGGAGTAGGCTCGCTCCGGCTCGGCGATTCCCTCGGTATCTAGGAGGGATGCCTCCAGTGCGCCGGCCACAAAGGCCTCCAGATGCCGGCGGGCGGTGACCGGGCTGCCGTATTTTGCGGAGATTACCTCGCCTTGCTCGGTGATGCGGACCGAGCCCTGTACCGCGCCCTTCGGTTGGGCCAGGATGGCGTCATAGGTTGGGCCGCCGCCGCGGCCAACCGCACCGCCGCGGCCGTGGGCCAGGCGCAGCTCCACGCCGTGCTTCTTGCACAGTTCAACTAGTTCCAACTCGGCGTCATACAGCGCCCAGTTGGAGGACAGGTAGCCGCCGTCCTTGTTTGAATCGGAGTAGCCCAGCATGACTTCCTGCACGTCTCCCCGCTTGCGCAGGTAGTCACGGTAGAAGGGCACGGACCACAGCTGCTCCAGGATCGGGGCGGCGGACTTCAAGTCATCGATGGTCTCAAACAGCGGTACCACGTTAACCCCTTCTAGGCCCACCTCCTTGAGGAGCACCATCGGCTCTAGGATGTCGGAAACGGCACCTGTCATGGCGATGATGCAGGAAGACACGGACTTGGGGCCGAACTTCTTGACCGCTTGGGACGCGGTGGCAAAGATGCCCAGCTCCTTCTCCGTGTCCTCGCTCAGCCCGCTCGCGCCCGGGAATAGCAGGGGGCGCGGCTGCTGGAGCTCGCGCACGAGGAGATCGACCTTGGCGGGCTCGGACAGCGAGGCGTAGTCCTCGGACAAACCGGCCAACGCGAAGAGCTCGGTGAGAACCGCGCAGAAGGAATCGGAATTCTGGCGCAGGTCAATGGTGTAGAGATGGAAGCCAAAGGTGGTTACCGCGGAACGCAGGCGGGCCAGGCGATCATCGGCAATCACGTCATCGTTGAACTGGCGCAGGGAGCGGTCCACGATTTCGAGCTCCGCCAAAAGCTCCGCTGGCGTGGCGTAAGGCTCAAAGTCACCCTGGCCCATGGTGGCGCGGACGCGGCCCCGGACGCCGTGGAGCGCCCGGCGGTAGGGCTCATCCACGCGGGAAGGCACGTCATTGCGCCCCTTATCCGCCAGCTCCATCAGCTCCTTGGAGCAAGAGGAATAGCGGTCAGACAGGCTGATTTCGCGCTCGAGCTTGCCCACCTGCGCCTCGTAGTAACGCAGCACCGTCTCCGACGCCTTGGACGTGGCGTACTCCAGCGTGGACGCGTTAACGAACGGGTTACCGTCATGATCGCCGCCCACCCAGGACCCCATCTGAACCATGGACAGATCAGGAAGCTGCAGGCCAAAGGCCTCCTTCATGCCGTCCTTGATGGCGCGGTTGAGCGCGGGGACCTGCTTTAAGAGGGAGAGCTTGAAGTAGCGCAGGCCCACATCCACCTCGTCTTCGATGGTGGGACGGGAAATGCGGATGAGCGCGGTCTGCCACAGCAGGGTCATGCGCAGGTGGATTTCGCGGTCAATCTCGGCCCGCTCCTCCTCCGAGGCCCACTTGCGCTGCTTGAGCAGGGCCTTGATGCGGGTCTGCACGTCGAAGACGGTGCGGCGGCGCGTCTCGGTCGGGTGGGCGGTCAGGACGGGAACCACGGTCCCCTCGC
This sequence comes from Corynebacterium endometrii, assembly GCF_004795735.1. Classification (NCBI taxonomy): domain Bacteria; kingdom Bacillati; phylum Actinomycetota; class Actinomycetes; order Mycobacteriales; family Corynebacteriaceae; genus Corynebacterium; species Corynebacterium endometrii. The sequence goes on along the minus strand of NZ_CP039247.1, from coordinate 524,650 downwards.
GGACCACCGTGGCGGCTTCGGCGGGGCTGATATCCGAATTCTTGAGCTTTTCCAGCGTCTTGGCCAGCGAGGCCGGAGCGGGCACGGACTCATCATCTAGATCCTCGGCGATGTTCGCTAGCAGCGCGAAATAGGAAAAGGAGCGCGCCACCAGGTTTGCCTTGGTGATGTCCATATCCCGGAAGATGGCCAACAGGTCAGACGCCTGCGCCTCCCCGCGGGCCACGCTAAAGGCCATGCGGCGGGTGGATTCCACCAGCTGGTAGATTTCCTCGCCTTCCTGCTGCGCGATGACGCGGCCCAAAACTCGGCCGAGTAGGCGGATATCTTCCCGGACGTGATCAGTCACGGCGACCCTTTCGATAAATCTTATCTGTGCTGTGCAGATTAAGTTACACGCGTGGGCAGGGCTTAGCAGGCTTTATATAGGACTTTTCCGCCCGCCGGTCACCGCTTCCCATTTTTGGGTATTTTGAGGGAATGACTATAAACCCCTTGCTTGTCCCATCCCCGCTCCCCTACCAGCTCCCGCCCTTCGCGGAGATCAAGGCGGAGCATTTCCTCCCCGCATTCGAGGAGGCTTTTGCCCGCCACGATGCGGAGATTTCCCGGATAGTAGAAAACGCCGAGGCCCCGACCTGGGAAAACACCGTAGAGGCGCTGGAGGCCTCCGGCCAGGATTTGGACCGGGCGGCTTCCATTTTCTCCAACCTGTCCGGCACGGATGCGAGTGCGGAGCTGGACGCGATTGCAGAGAAGTTCTACCCCCAGTACGCCGCGCACGCGGACGCCATTTATCAAAACTCCGCTCTGTATGAGCGCCTCCAGGCCGTGACCCCGCCGGAGGATGAGGAGTCCCAGCGCCTGCATAGCCACCTGCTGCGCATGTTCGTGCGCAAGGGTGCCGCGCTGGAGGAATCAGATAAGGCCCGCCTGTCCGAAATTAATCAGCGTTTGTCCGCACTTAGTGAGCAGTTCGGCCGCAACCTGTTGGCCGATACCCGCGCCCGCGCGGTGCATTTTTCCGACGCCGCCCAGCTCGCCGGCCTCCCCCAGTCCCGCATCGATGCGGCCGCCGCCTACGCAGAGCAGGTGGGCAGGGATGGCTACGTCATCCCGCTGGAGCTGCCCACCAACCAATCCGAGCAGGCGCGTTTGGCCCTGCCGGAATCCCGCGCCGCGCTGTTCGAGGCGTCCAACCTTCGCGGTTCCGAGGTCAACGCCGCCGGGTTGGTCGAGGCGGTGCGGTTGCGCGCCGAGCGCGCCCAGCTCTTAGGCTTTGAAACGCACGCGGATTACGTCATCGCGGAGGAGACCGCCGGTGAAGCGGCGGCGGCGAAGAAGATGCTCTTCGACCTGGCCCCGGCCGCGGCCACGAATGCCGCCGGCGAACACAAGCTGCTCGCCGAGGAAGCCGGTCTCCACGATCAGGGCTTCGCCCCGGCGGATTGGCCCTACTGGGAATCAAAGGTCCGCGCCCGCGATTTCTCCCTTGACGAGGAGGAGCTTCGCAAGTACTTCCCGCTAGACCGGGTGCTTACGGACGGCGTATTCGAGGCGGCAAGGCGCCTGTACGGGATCACCGTGGAGCCCCGTGACGATTTGCAGGGGTACGCGGAGGGCGTGCGCGTCTGGGAGGTCTTCGGCGAAGGCGAGGACGGCAAGAAGGAGGGCATCGGCCTGCTCCTGACCGATTACTTCGCTCGCCCGTCGAAGCGCGGCGGCGCCTGGATGTCTTCCTTCCGCGACCAGTCCCGGCTGCTGGAATCCAAGCCGGTCATCGTCAACGTCATGGGAATTACCAAGCCGGCGGACGGTTCCACGCCACTGCTGAGCATCGATGAGCTGCACACGGTCTTCCACGAGTTTGGCCACGCTCTGCACGGCCTCCTCTCGGACGTGCGCTACCCCACTTTCTCCGGCACCAACGTTCCGCGCGACTGGGTGGAATTCCCCTCCCAGATCAATGAGAATTGGGCGCTGGATCCCTCCCTGGTCAAAAACTATGCCTTCCATGTAGAAACCGGTGAGCCCATCCCGGATGACCTGCTCGCCGCGGTGGACAAGGCGAAAGCCTTTGGCCAGGGTTTTGCCACGGTGGAATACCTCGCGGCGTCCATCATCGACCTGGCGTGGCACTCGCTGACCCCGGAGCAGGCCAAAGAGCTGGAAGCCACCCCGGAGGCCATCGACGCGTTCGAGGCAGAGGCGCTGGCCGCCGCCGGCCTCGGCGAGCGGGCGCCGGAGGGCGCCGGCAGCATTCGCCCGCGCTACCGGTCTACCTACTTCAACCACATCTTCGCCGGCGGATACTCCGCGGGCTACTACTCCTACCTGTGGGCCGAGGTGCTCGACGCCGACGGATTCGAATGGTTCCGCGAACGCGGGGCCGCCGGTTCTGCCTCGAGTCCAGAGGCCACCCGCGCCGCCGGGCAGAAGTTCCGCGACCTAATCCTTTCCCGGGGAGCCGCCCGCGACTTTAAGGGCGCATACAGCGAGTTGCGCGGCCGCGACAAGGACCTGGCCCCGCTCCTCAAGCGCCGCGGCCTATCCGGCGCCTAGCTTCCCGCGCTTAACCCCCGCGCGTGGAAGCCGGGGGTTATGCCTGGAGATCGAAGCCCAGGTCCAGCACCGGTGACGAATGCGTGAGCGCGCCCACGGCGATATAGTCCACGCCGGTGGCCGCATACTCGGCGGCGCGCTCAAGGGTGATGCCGCCGGAGGCTTCGGTGGCAACTCCCGCGGGCTGGGTAAAGGCCAGCGCCTCGCGGATAGTGGCCGGGGACATGTTATCCAGCAGGATGAGCGTGGCGCCCGCGTCCACCGCCTCCCGAACCTGGTCCACGGTGTCACACTCCACTTCCAGCGGAGTCTCCGGTGCGTAGGCCCGAACGGCATCGATGGCCGCGGTGATCGAGCCGGCCGCGGCCACGTGATTGTCTTTAATCAGCGCGGCATCGCCCAAGCCCATGCGGTGGTTTACCCCGCCGCCGCAGCGCACGGCATACTTTTGTAATTCGCGCAGGCCGGGGATGGTCTTGCGGGTATCGCGCACGCGGGTGCCGGTGCCCTCGAGAGCCTCCACCCAGCGCGCGGTATGCGTGGCCACGCCGGACAGCTGCGACACCAGGTTGAGCATGGTGCGCTCCGCCGTGAGCAGGGTCTGCACCGGCCCCTCAACTGTAAGCACCGGGGTCCCGGCGCCGACGCGGTTCCCGTCCCCGGCGTGCACGGTAATCTGCACGTCGACGCCGGTGTCGTCGGCAAGGATCCGCGGGACGGCCGCGGCGATCGGCACGCCCGCCAGCGTGCCAGCCTCACGCGCCACGATGGACGCGGTGCCGTGTTGGTCGGCGGGGATGGTGGCTAACGTGGTGACGTCGGGCCCGTAGGCGAGGTCTTCTGCCAGCGTCGCACGGATGAGTTCGGTGGCTTCGGGCACGCGCATTACTCGCCTCCGCCCGGGTAGACGTTGAAAATAATGGCATCCGCCGGGTAGTGGACCCCGGTAACACTAGCCGCCGCGGCGGTCCCGTCCATGGTCATGTCTCTCCTTTTCACGGGTTTTGCGACTCATAGCCGTAAAACGGCCCGAGCCTAACACGCCAGGCCCCTCAGCGGAAGGTTTGCATTCACGAGCTTTCCCTGCCCATTGTGCCGCATAGGAGGGGCGCCACGGACGGATTCTTCTAAAAGATCGGGGTGCACGGCCCCCGCATCCGGCCCGAGCGGACCCCTTTGTCTATTTTCATTCATCGCTTTTGCATAGCCCACGCTGCATCAATGCATGGCGCGGTCACATTCCCTTAACAGTCTGTACCGCTTGGTCTAGCCTTGGTCAGCATGGCTACCAAATATGACAATTCCCCAGAAACCGCCGCCAACTGGTCCTTCGAGACCCGGGCACTCCACGTAGGGCAGAACCTGGACGGTTCTACCAACGCGCGCAACGTGCCCATCTACCAGACCACGTCCTACGTCTTTGACTCCGCGGCGCACGCGGCGGCCCGCTTCGACCTGTCCGATCAGGGCCCCGTCTACACCCGCATGAACAACCCAACCCAGGATGCGCTTGAGGCTCGCCTCGCCTCCCTGGAGGGTGGCGTGGCAGCCGTGGCTTTCGCCTCCGGTCAGGCCGCAGAGACCGCAGCCATCCTGAACCTGGCTTCCGCCGGCGACCACATTGTGGTCTCCCCTCGCCTCTACGGCGGCACCACCACCCTGTTTACCGTCACCCTCAAGCGCCTAGGCATCGAGGTCACCCTGGTGGAGAACCCGGATGACCCGGAGTCCTGGCAGGCGGCCGTCCAGCCAAACACCAAGGCCTTCTACGGCGAGACGTTCGGCAACCCGGTTGCCGATGTTCTGGATATCCCGGCCGTGGCCGAGGTGGCGCACAAGAACCAGGTGCCACTGATCATTGATAACACCATCGCGACCGCCGCCATCGCGCAGCCGCTGAAACTGGGCGCTGACATTGTGGTGGCCTCAACCACCAAGTTCTACTCCGGCAACGGTTCCGCGCTCGGCGGCGTGATCGTAGACGGTGGCACCTTCGACTGGACCGTTGAGCGCGACGGTAAGCCGGTCTTCCCGTATTTCGTCACCCCGGACGAGGCATACCACGGCCTGAAGTATGCGGATCTTGGTCCAGAGGCGTTCGCGCTTAAGGCCCGCGTTGGCCTGTTGCGTGACACTGGCGCGGCCATCGCCCCACTCAATGCGTGGATCACGCTCGCCGGCCTGGAAACCCTGGCCCTGCGGGTTGAGCGCCACAATGACAACGCACAGAAGGTTGCGGAGTTCCTCGAGTCCCATGACAAGGTCGAAAAGGTCAACTACGCCGGCCTGGATTCCTCCCCGTACAAGGCGGTCAAGGAGAAGCTCGGTTACGCCACCACAGGCTCCGTCCTCTCCTTCGACATCAAGGGCGGCAAGGATGAGGCATGGGCATTCATCGACGCGCTGAAGTTGCATTCCAACCTGGCCAACATCGGTGACACCCGCTCCCTGGCCGTTCACCCCGCCACCACCACGCACTCCCAGTCCGATGAAGAGGGCCTGCGCGTAGCCGGAATTACCCAGGCAACCATCCGCCTGTCCGTAGGCATCGAGAATGTGGATGACATCATCGCAGACCTCGAGCAGGGTTTCGCAGCGGTATAGGCCATGTGGGCACCAGAGGCAGAATTGACGGTGGTCCCCATCGGGGATTTCACCACGGAGGCCGGCGCCACCATTCCGGACGCGTTTATCGCCTATCAGCGTTGGGGCACCGGGGATGAGATTGTCCTGGTTGAGCACGCCCTGACCGGCGATTCCAACGTCGCCGACTGGTGGGGTGAGGCCCTGGGCCCGGGCAAGGCGCTGGACCCGGAGCGCTACACCGTGGTGTGCACCAATGTCATCGGCGGCTGCAAGGGTTCGGTTGGCCCCGCCTCCCCCGCGCCCGACGCCTCCCCCTACGGTTCCCGCTTCCCCGCCATTTCCATCCGCGACCAGGTCCACGCTGAAAAGCAATTCCTGGACGCGCTGGGGGTGGATAAGGTCCACGCGATCATCGGCGGCTCCATGGGCGGCGCGCGCACCCTGGAATGGTGCCTGCTCTACCCGGAATTCCTCGACGCCGCCTGCGTCATTGCCGTCTCCGCCCGCGCATCCGCGTGGCAGATTGGCATTCAGTCCGCGCAAATCTCCGCGATCGAGCGCGACCCCGCGTGGCACGGCGGCGATTACTACACCACGGGTCAATCCCCCAAGCAGGGCCTGGCCGCCGCCCGCCGCATTGCGCACCTGACCTACCGGGGCGAGCTCGAGGTGGACGAGCGTTTTGGCACCTCCGCCCAGCCTGGCGAGAACCCGCTGGGTGCCTACCGCAGCTCGGACCAGCGCTTTGCCGTTGATTCATACCTCGACCACCAGGGCGACAAATTGGTCCAGCGTTTCGACGCCGGCTCCTACGTCACCCTGACCGATTCCCTCAATCGCCATGACGTGGGCCGCGGGCGCGGCGGGCTGAATAAGGCTTTGGCCTCTATCGCTGTCCCCACCATGATCGTTGGCGTGGACACGGACATCCTTTACCCCTACCACCAGCAGGAACACCTCTCACGCAACGTGGGAAACCTGCTGGGAATCGCCAAGATCACCTCCCCGTGCGGGCATGACGCCTTCCTAACGGAAACCCGCCAGATGGACCGCATCATCCGCAGCTTCCTGGCCATGGCCGCCAGCCCCGGCGGCGCGGAGTATTCCATCTAGCCCACGCCCGGCGCCGGTGCGGGTGAGTTTCGGGTGCGGTCCGGTTTTGTTCCGGGTGCGGAACGGGGCTTGAGCGCAACAATCCCGTTCGATCAGCGAGGCCGAGGGCGGTTTCCACCCCGGATCGAACGGGATTGTTGCATTACTCCCCGCCGCCAGCCTTGCATGGCCTATGAGCCCAGCGAGTCGACCGAGGCGGACATCCAGATGATCGTCAATCCCAAAACCGCGCAGAAGCCCACATCAAAACGCCTGGAGCGCACGGCCAGCACCCCCACGCGGTGGGAATCACACAACAGACGCACCACGGCCAGCCACGCCATCGCCACCCCCAGGGCAAACGTGGCGCGGCGCCAGTGCTCCAGCACGGAATACACTCCAGAGGCGAGCACCAGCGCACCCACGATGCCAATCATGACCCACTGCACCCACCCCGGCAGGCGGGACGGTTCGAGCCCAATGTCGTGGGGATTTCCCAGAAGCGGCTCGGTGGCAGCGGCTGGGTTACTGCTGCTTTGCTGCATGCTCGGCGCGCTCGACGATGTTGTAAACCAAAAACGCCCGGGTCAGTGGGCCCACGCCGCCTGGGTTTGGGGATACGGCGCCGGCGACCTCCCAGACATCGGGATGCACGTCACCGGCCAGTTTGCCGTCCTTGCGGGAGACTCCCACGTCAAGCACCGCCGCGCCCGGCTTTACCATGTCCGCGGTGAGCATGTGGGCAACCCCGGCGGCGGCGATGATGACGTCCGCGGCCTTGGTTTCCGCCGCCAGATCCTTAGTGCCCGTATGGCATAGGGTGACGGTGGAATTCTCCGAGCGGCGGGTGAGCATCAGGCCAATCGGGCGGCCAACGGTGACGCCACGGCCAATCACCACAACCTTGGCACCATCCAGCTCCACGCCGAAGCGGCGCAGCAGCGAAATGCATCCGTTAGGGGTACACGGGAGCGGCGCTTTTTCGTTGAGCACCAGCTTGCCCAGGTTGACCGGGTGCAGGCCGTCCGCGTCCTTATCCGGATCGATAAGCTCCAGAATGCGGTTTTCATTCAGGTGCTTTGGCAGCGGCAACTGCACAATATATCCGGTGCATGCGTCATCGTGATTCAACTCATCGATGACCTTCTCCAGCTCCTCCTGGGTGATATCACCAGGCAAATCCTTGCGGATGGATTTGATGCCCAGCTCCTCACAGTCGCGATGCTTCATTTTCACATACGAGTGAGAGCCTGGGTCATCGCCCACCAGCACGGTGGCCAGTCCTGGGGTAATCCCCTGCTCTTTGAGCGCAGCGACGCGCTTTTTGAGGTCCTCGAAAATCTCGCCGCGGAAAAGTTTGCCGTCCAGTTTGGTTGCAGTCATGCCGCCCATTCTAGACTCTAAGCATGAGCAATCTGCATATTGTGTTCGATAATCCCGTCATCCCCACCAACACCGGCAACGCCATCCGCACCGCCGCGTGCACGGGAGCCACGCTTCATCTGATTGAACCGCTGGGATTTAATTTCGAGGACAAGCACCTCAAGCGTGCGGGGCTGGATTACCACGACCTGGCCGACATGCAGATTCACAAGGACTTTGATGCCTGCATGGACGCCCTTCCCGGCGCGCGCGTCTTTGCCTTTACCACCCAGGCCACGGATTTCTTTACCGACGTGGAATACCAGGAGGGCGACGTGTTGCTTTTCGGTACGGAGCCTACGGGCCTGCCGGAAGAACACCGCAACCATCCGCGCGTGACCAAGCATGTCCGCATCCCGATGACCCCGGCGCGCCGGTCCATGAACCTTTCTAACTGCGCGTCCATCGCCGTCTACGAGGCGTGGCGCCAGCTTGGTTTTAAAGGCGGGGTGTAGCCCTAGATAGGGCGTTGAAGTTCTGGCAATTCACGGTCGCGCAGCCTGCCAAGCACCGCCGCGGCGTCCTGCGGTTCTAGGTCCTGCGCCTCCATTACAACTGGTCCTGCCACGAGCTGTAGCCTGACCGAGGCCACCCCCAACGCCTGCGCAATAGGCCCCGCTTTGTACGTTAGCTCTTGGATGTGCGAGCTGTGGATCGCCGCCACCCGCCGCGTGATGAGACCGGCGTGGGTTATGACCATATCGCGCAGGAACGTCACGCCCTGTTTGCCGCGGTCTAGCGGGGAAACAAACCACGCGCGCTTCGGCGAGGAATAGGTGGCATGAGTGGGGCCCTCGGGGCGGGCATAGGCCTCTATTTCTTCGCGCGATAAGTCAGAAACCAATGCAAAAAGTTCCATGGCCTGCTCACGCGTGCCCACCGGCAGGATGCGCGTGGAGCCGGACTGCTTGCCGCCGCCCTGGGCGCCGTAACCCGCCACGGAGACCTGGACCTCGTACCAGCCGAACAACCGCCACAGCAACGGCTGTGAGACCTGGACCGCGTGGATACGGGACAGGCGTATGGACTGGCGGCGCAGGTCCGTCAGCCCGTAATTGACGTTAAGGACCCGAGCGCCGGTCCTTTCGTCACGGGCTAGTCGTGCGGTAAAGCCCCACGAACTATCCAGCAGGCCCCAGATATTGGGCACGATACCCACCAGGAATGGGATGGACACTGATGCTGAAATAGGAAGGATAAACAGCAGCACCACTAATGCAGCGGTCAGCACCGTGCTCAGGCGCGTGGCGGCGCCCATGAGCGAGCGCCAGGATGAGATGGGGGCAATGATTTCCGCACCGGATTCGTGGCGGTCTGGATGCTCCCCAACCTCCACGGTGCCTGCGGGATTTATCCCGGCCGCTCTCGCCGATTCTGCGGCGGAGTCGCGATGGGCGCCGCGCACATGGCGCAGAACCTCGAGGCGCAACGCCTCCGCCTCGGCCTTCTTGAGGTAACCCACCTCCAGCGCGGAGCCCGCGCCGCCCGCGGTTTCGACCCGCACGGCCGCTAGTCCAAAGAGGCGGGCCATGAGCGTCTCCACAACGTCGACCGCTTGGGTGCGGTCATAGCGCGCAGATCGGAAGGAGGTGTTGATGACTCCGCGGCGGATGGAGATATCCTCATCGCTTAGTTTAAATCCCAGCTGGCGCCACCAAATGCGGGATAACCACCAGATGAGCAGGCACACCACCACAAACGCGGCCGCCGCGATCCCTACGCCCTTAAGCGCCTCGCCCAGGTGGCCCCCGCGCAGGTAGGAGACGGTTTCCGTCAGCATCTCTAGGTTGAAATTCAGGACCATCACCGTGAGCATTGCCGCGATGAAGCCCCAAAAGCGCAGCAACGGGGTTAGCGGATGGACGCGGTGGAATCCCTCGGCGTCCACGGTGGCGTTATCCGGCTTCTTGCGGTGCCGGCTCACAGCCCGCTCATCCTCTCACGCGCCTTGACGGTAAGACGCTCGCGCAGCGCGTCGGCCTCGGCGGCGCAAAGGCCTTTCACCTTCGCATCCGTGCCGGCCGACGCCGTATGCAACTCCACCGTCTTCAACCCATACATGCGCGCCACGGGCCCCGCCGTGACGTCTACGAACTGGATGCGTCCATAGGGCACCACGGTGAATGTATGCCAGAGTTTGCCGCGGGTAATCAGCAGTTCATCCGCGGTCTCCAGCCAGCCCATGTTGCGCACCTGGGCCGGTATGAGCCAGACAAGCCAAAAGAACAGCACGGCAAAGAGTGCCGCTCCAGCGTAGAACCAACGCCACGCGAAGTAGCCCAGTAGTATGCAGCCCAGCGCCAGTACCACCATCCACGTGAGGTTGACGATGTAGCGCACCTTAGCGAGCTTGGGGTCGACGGGATTCATCCCCTCATTAACTCCCGCCGCCGAGCCCGATGCGGGCGTCGATTCGGGTTGTGATTCTCTGGTGCTCATGGGTTTATAGGCTAGCAACCCGCAGCGCCATAAGCACTTGTTCTTAACATTTCTGGCCTTTATCCGCTGATACAAGTGGCGGTTTCATCCCCTCGTGCATAAGGGCTCGCCGGCCCGTGAGTTTCTTATATTCGGCCCCCTTGTAGCGCTACCAGGGCAAAATTAGGTTTGCGCGCCGGCTTGGTTGAATTATGTTCATAAGCAATAGGCTCGGCAAGATTGCACGAATATACGCAGGAAGAGATACGGAATCACTGTGAGTCACACTCCCGAAAACCACGCAGCGAAACGCAACGCGCGGCGCATCCTAAAAGACTTCATCTATCCGCACAACATTCACCCGGCGCTGGTTCCGGGAGTCTCTATCGAGGACCAAAAGGTCAAATACGGTGTAGATAAACCCATTCTGCTTACCGTAGGCGCGCTCATCGTCGCGTTTGTGGCATGGGGAGTTATCAACCCGCAGCAGGTCTTTGAGACTTCATCGGCCGCGTTGAATTGGGTCATGGTCAACCTGGGTTGGGTCTTTACCATCATCGCCGCGGGCATGCTGTTTTTCCTTCTCTTCCTGGCTTTCTCCAAGTATGGAAGGATCCCGCTGGGCCTTGACGGTGAGGAGGCGGAATACTCCACGCCTAGCTGGGCCGCGATGCTCTTCGCGGCGGGCATTGGCATCGGCATCATCTTCTTCGGCCCGTATGAGCCGTTGACCTTCTACCTCTCCCCGCGGCCGGGCGCGTACGACCCGGCGACCGAGGAGGCCATGCTGGGGGCGCTTGCCCAGTCCGCGATGCACTGGGGCATTAATGCCTGGGCGATTTACGCCATCGTCGGATTGGCCGTTGCCTATGTCTCCTACCGCCGAGGCCGGGTCCCGTTGATGAGTTCCATCCTGCAGCCGCTATTGGGGAACAAGGGCTCTGATTCATTCCCGGCACGCATCATCGACAGTCTGGCCATCATCGCGACACTCTTCGGCACCGCGGCGTCCTTGGGTATTGGCGCTTTGCAGATTGGCCGGGGCGTGGAGGTTGTCTCCGGTTGGTCCAGGGAGGGTAATGCCGTTGCTATTGGCATCATCGTGGTGTTGTCCATTGGCACCATTTTCTCCGCGGTCTCTGGCGTTTCTAAGGGCATCCGGATGCTCTCGAATGTCAACATGTTCTTCGCCGTGGCGCTCGCACTGTTTTTCTTTGTTGCGGGTCCAACGGCGTTCCTGGCGAACATGCTGCCGGCCACCATCATTGAATACCTGGCGGATATGCCGGAGATGCTCGCCGCCAACATGGGCCAAGGCGAGGATATGCAAGCCTTCTTGTCCGGATGGACCACGTTCTACTGGGCATGGTGGGTCTCGTGGGCGCCGTTCGTAGGCGTTTTTGTGGCAAAGATTTCCCGCGGCCGCACCATCCGCCAGTACGTGTTGGGCGTCCTTTTTATTCCATCCGCGATCATCGTCGCCGCGTTTACCATTTTGGGCGGCACCGCCGTCTGGATTCAGCACAACAGTGGCACCATCGCTCCCGACGGCACCACGGCTTCGCTCCCAGCGGCCGAAGAAATCTTCTTCGTCGTACTCGATCACCTGCCAGGCTCACAGTTTGTTGCGCCGGTGGTCATCGTGATGCTGGCTGTCTTCTTTATCACCACTGCTGACTCCGCCTCCTTGGTCAACTCCCAGCTGTCGCAGAAGGGAAACCCAAACCCAAAGAAGGGCGTGACGGTCTTTTGGGTGCTGTGCATGGCTGGAATCGCGGTGGTTATCCTGTTGGCCGGCGGCAACGATGCGCTTCAGGGCCTGCAGAATTTCATCACCATTACGGCGTTGCCGTTCGCCGTCATCATCATCGCGATGGCAGTCGCTCTCATGAGGGAGCTTTCACTAGACCCGGCCATCCTGCGCCAGCACTTTGAAGAACAAGCGCTGTCCAACGCGGTTATCCATGGCGTGCGCGACCATGGCGATAATTTCACCCTGGCCATCGACGCTACCGAACCGGACTCGGAATACGCGGCCGGCGCAGACTTCGATTCCACCGCGGAGGAAGTCACGTCCTGGTACGTGCGTACCGACGAGGAGGGCAACCCCATCCCTTACGACTATGAAAAGGGCGAGTACCCCGATGACCCCAAGGAGCCAGAGTCGCCGGAATCCCGGGGATGAGCCCGTCCCACCTGAGGCCTAAGCCGAAAACCACGAGACCCCGCCTGGTATGCGTCTGCAACCAGCGGCGGGGTGCGGGTAATTAAGGGAATAAAAGCCTAGTGGTGGGCCACATGCTCTGCTTCGATATGCGCCACGTGCTTGACGAAGAAGGAAGCGACCAAACCAAGCGCCGCGCAGGCGATCATGTAGACACTGATTGGCCACCATTCGCCACCGGACCACTCCATGAGGGCGGTTGCGATGAGCGGTGCGGTACCGCCGAATACCGCGGCGCCAACCTGGTAGCCCAGGGTTGCGCCGGAGTAACGGATTTCGGGGCTGAAGCTCTCCGCAATCATGGTGCCCAGGATTGCGTTCACGCTGCCCCACAGGAGACCAAAGCCCACGGCGGTGGTGGCAAACAATGCAAAGGTGCTGCCCGTATTGAGGATCATGTAGTACGGGAAGGCGTAGGCGATGGTCAGGATCGTAACGGTGCGGTACAAGATATGGCGAGGCACGCGATCCGACAGGGAGCCGAAGAGGGGGGTCCATACCGTTGCAATGAGTGCCGCCACCGCAACGGCGGTCAGCACCAGGTCGCGGCGGGCGTCCAGGATGCCGGTAGCGTAGGCAATGACGTAGGTGCCAAAGATGTAGAACGGGCCGGTTTCGGCGGCCTTGGCGCCGATGGAGACCAGCACCGCACGCCAGTGGTCCTTAAACACAACCTTGATCGGCAGGCGTGCAACCTTGCCAGACTGCTGAACCTTTTGGAAATCGGGGGTTTCCTCCAGCTTGTGGCGCACGAACATGCCGATGGCCACCAGGATGACGCTGCCCACGAATGGGATGCGCCATCCCCAGCTCATGAAGGCGTCTTCCGGCATCGTGCTGAGCAGGCCAACGAAACCCGAGGCCAGCAGCATGCCCAGGCTGATGCCCATCTGCGGGATGGCCCCGTAGAGGCCGCGCCGGTGCTTTGGCGCGTACTCGTAGGACAATAGCAGCGCGCCGCCCCACTCGCCGCCGATGCCAATACCCTGCATGATTCGGCAGATGATGAGGAAGATTGGCGCCGCGACACCGATGGTGTTGTAGTCCGGAATCAGGCCAATGGCCACGGTGCCGCCGCCCATGAGCATGAGGGTGATAAATAGCGTCTTCTTGCGGCCGATTCGGTCACCGATGTGGGCAAAGATGATGCCGCCGATTGGGCGGAAGAAGAAAGTCAGCGCGAAGGAGGCCATGGAGAACATGGTCGACAGGAATTCACTGTCGGTGACGAAGAACGTCTGGTTGAACACCAGGGCCGCAACGGTGCCGTAGACCAGGAAGTCGAACCATTCGACGGTGCTACCGCTGAGGCTTCCGACGATGACGCGCCAATTGAGCCCCGATTCCTTGCCCGGACCTTTGCCCGGTGACGCTGGCGGCGTCTGGGCCGATGAGTGTTGTGTAGTCACAGATTCAATCTCCTTGAACGAAACCTGCTTGAACATTCCAAGCTGGTTACGGATGAGCACGTGATAACTGGTTGGGGAACCGTCAGGTGAAAGTCCCACGTTGGCGCCCCTGCGAAATTGCACCGTGTGGTCCTACCATGTGGTTGGACCACAGACGCTAGTCGCCCGCGGGTGTGTGCGTCAACACAACTACATCCAAAAATGTGAGGTGGGACACCGCCGGGCTGGTGCATTAAATACGGCCCCCGCCGGGAATGCGCAGCTTAAGGCTACGGCGATCGCCGGCACACTATGGAGAAAATCCCCCGACTATGCCCCGAGCCTTGATTCCCCCTGCCTACCCCCGTTGCGGAATGGCCGGGGTTTAAAGAGGCCCTAGGCCTCTGCGTTAGTCTCCCGGTAGTACCCACGAATGTGGCGTTCCACCCGCTCGGACGCCGCGGCGCCATCCCCCTCGACCATGGCCTCAAGCACCCCTCGGTGCTCCCGCTGCAGCCTGCGCGCGGTGGCCTGCCAATCCGGCAGGCGGTGGGATAGCTCGAGGGTGTAATCGGAAATAGCCAGGCTCACCGCGCCCATCAGGGTGCTAAGCAGCGGGTTTTCCGCGGCGCGGGACAGGGCCACATGAAATTCCGCGTCCAGGCGCAAAAAGCCCTGGATGGGCATGTCGGGGTCATCCATGGCGTCCAGCATGTCGTTTATGGCCGCCACGTCCAGCTGGGCCGGATCGGACTGGCTCACCGCAGCGGTCTCCAGCAGCAGCCTGGTGCGGAAGATGTGCTCCGGCCGCATCTGCCGGCTGGCCAACTGCAGGCCCATGGCCATGCCAAAGGCCTGCTCGGGCGCGGCGGTGATGATGGTGCCGGAATTATGGCCGGACCCCGTCGCGGACTGGAGCACCCCCATAGCCTCGAGCACACGCAGCGCCTCCCGCAGCGAGTTCCGCGATACCCCAAGGGTCTCCGCCAAGGTGCGCTCCGCAGGCAAACGGTCGCCTATAGTCAACTGACCTGCAGCTAACTGAGAGGTGACCCAGTCCAGAACCTTTTCGTGCGCACGTGTCGTAGCCATAGCACCTTCAAAGATTAGCCGAAATCCTCCTGCAAACGGCCTTTACCCCCGCCTCCGCTTTCCACCCATGGAGGCCGCCGCCGGCCCTCCCCCGGCTACGCCCGCCACGTCCCGTTGTGAGCTGGATAAAACTAGACGAATTGGCGCAAAACCCACTAGGGTTGGAGGTGTCCACCCCCTTAATCTAAGGGAGTTGAGCGCGCGACCCTGCGGCGCGCCAGGGACCAGCCAGTGCTGCATTGGCCCTTTTCGGCCGGTTAAGCACCGGCGTGTTGTTCTCCCCATAAACACGGCCCTCCAGTCGCGCATTCACCGCAGGTCATATAGATTTTCACGCGGAAGAAGCGTAGTACTGAGCTCATATATTCCGCTAGGAGCTTGTATGAAAATCGCCCTCTTTTCCACATGCATCGGGGATGCATTATTCCCCGACGCGCACAAAGCAACCGCGCTCATCCTCGCCCGCTTGGGCCACGAGGTGGTCTTCCCCGAGCAGCAGACTTGTTGCGGCCAGATGCACTTCAACACCGGCTATCAGAAGCAATCGCTGGGCATGATCCGCTCCTATGCGGATGCCTTTGCCGATCCGTCGATTGATTACGTGGTTGCCGCCTCCGGCTCCTGCGTGGGCGCGGTCCGCGAACAGCACGTGCGCCTGGCCCAGCGCCACGGCTCCGCCGCCGACGTGGACGGCGCGAAGATTGCCGCGAATAAGACCTACGACCTTCCGGAGTTTTTGGTCGATATTGCCCAGGTCACCAATCTCGGCGCGTTCTTCCCCCACAAGGTGACGTATCACTCCTCCTGCCACGGGATGCGCTTCCTCAAGCTGGAGGACCGTCCATTCAAGCTGCTGAGCCAGGTGGAGGGCATCGATCTGGTCCCGCTCAGCAACGCTGAGGAGTGCTGCGGCTTTGGTGGCACCTTCTCGCTGAAGAACCCGGAAGTCTCCCAGGCCATGGTTTCCGATAAGGTCCGCCACATCAAGGAAACCGGCGCCGAATACGTCACCGGCGGCGATTCCTCCTGCCTGATGAACATCGCCGGCTCCCTATCCCGCCAGCGCACCGGCGTCCGCGCCGTGCATATGGCGGAGATCCTCGCATCCACTAAAGCCCATCCCTGGACCCCCACGTCCGCCGCGTATTCAAAGGAGAAGATGCTCTAATGTCTACCTATCTTGGCATGCCCACCGCCCCTGACGGGGTGGGCAATCTGCGCGGTGACCGTGGCTTCGTCCGTGCCGCCCATGACGGCCTCAACAACGCCACTCAGCGCCGCAATCTTCACCACGCCACTACCACTATCCGCGCCAAGCGCGAGGCCGCGGTGGGCGAAACCCCCGACTGGCAGGACCTGCGCAACGCGGGTTCGGCGCTTAAGGAAAACGTTGCCGCGCGCATGCCCGAATTGCTGGAGCAGTTCGAGGCCGCAGTCACCGCCCGCGGAGGCCACGTCCATTGGGCCCGTGACGCCGCCGAGGCCAACCGCATCATTACGGATCTCATCCGCGCTGAGGGCGTGGATGAGGTGGTCAAAGTCAAGTCCATGGCCACCCAGGAGATTGGCCTCAATGAACATCTCGAGCAGGAGGGCATCCACGCACAGGAGACGGACCTGGCGGAGCTTATCGTGCAGCTGGGCGAGGACAAGCCGTCGCACATCTTGGTCCCCGCTATCCACCGCAACCGTGCGGAGGTGCGTGACATCTTCATCCGGACGATGCCGCACACGGATGAATCCCTAACCTCCAACCCACCCGAATTGGCCGAGGCCGCGCGCATATTCCTGCGCAAGCAGTTCATGAAGGCCAAGGTGGCCATCTCCGGCGCCAACTTCGGCGTGGCGGAGACCGGATCCGTCACCATCGTGGAGTCTGAAGGCAACGGCCGCATGTGCCTGACCCTGCCGGAGACCCTGATTACGGTCATGGGCATCGAAAAACTCGTGCCCACCTTCGCGGACCTGGAGGTTTTCCTGCAGCTTCTGCCTCGGTCTTCCACCGCGGAGCGCATGAACCCTTATACCTCCATCTGGTCCGGGGTCACCGAGGGTGACGGCCCCCAAAACTTCCACATCGTGCTACTAGATAATGGCCGCACCGCCGCCCTGGCGTCCGAGATCGGTCACCAGGCTCTCAAGTGCATCCGGTGCTCCGCATGCCTCAACGTCTGCCCGGTATATGAGCGCGCCGGCGGTCACGCCTATGGTTCGGTCTACCCGGGCCCCATTGGCATCGCCTTAACCCCCCAGCTCACCGGCATTATGGATCATCATGATCCATCCGCGTCGCTGCCGTACGCCTGCTCCCTCTGCGGGCGTTGCGATGAGGTCTGCCCGGTCAAGATTCCGCTCTCGGATGTCATTTTGGAAAACCGCTACCAGAAGGTCACCAACGCGGCGCCACCCATTGAGCCCAAGCTCTTTAGCGTGGTCCAGCTTCTGTGGGGCCATCCCGGCTTGTGGAATCAGGTCACCCGCATGGTGGCCCTGGGCCGCGTGCTGGGCGGCTTCAACGGCACCATTGAGAATCTTCCGTTGTTCCTGTCCGGGTGGTCCGATGGCCGCGATACCGCCGTCCCGCCAAAGAAGTCCTTCCGCCAGTGGTTCGGTTCTGATGAGGCCCAGCAGCTTCTCGCCGATGCCCGCGCCGAGGGCCTGCCCGGCACCACCCCACAGGAGGAGAAGTAAGCATGAACGCGAAATCTGAGATTCTCCAGCGCATCCGCACCGCCCAGAAAAGTGCTGGGTTGCCCGCAAGTGTCGAGGTCCCGCGGGATTATCACCGCAGCGGCACGCTGGACCGCAATGAGCTCAAGGAGATGCTCATTGACCGCCTCGAGGACTACAAGGCCGAGGTTCACGTCACCGATGAGGATGGCCTGCCCGCGTGCCTCGCGGACATCCTTGAGCAGCGGCAGTGCCGTCAGGTGCGCTACGCCCCAGGCCTCGACGCGGCGCTGCTGGGCGGCTTCGGCGGCACCGCCTTGCCCGACGACCCTTCCACCGACCCCCGCGATCTCAACGCCGTTGACGCAGTGGTCACTGATTCCCACGTCACCTCCGCCCAGACCGGAACCATCGTCCTCGAAGCCGGCGATCTGTGCGGGCGCCGCGCGCTTACCTTGGTGCCGGACCGGCACGTGGTCATCGTGCGCGCCGATTCGGTGGTCTACGGCGTCCCGGAGTTGGTCTCACGCATCAAACCCGAGAAGCCCGCGACTTGGATTTCCGGGCCGTCGGCTACCTCGGACATCGAGCTCAGCCGCGTCGAGGGCGTCCACGGGCCCCGCGACCTCATCTGTGTTCTCGTCTACTAGCCGATCACTACTGGCGAAAGCGGCTCTTCTACGCAAATGACTGCTCGCAAACGACCGACATCAACCACATTCGCCTAGATTTGGCCCTCATCCCAGGTCTTTTACTCGGTGCCGGTCGTTTGCAGCCAGTCTTTTGGGTTTGGGGCCGGTTATTGCAGGCCTGTAACGCCTACCGGAAATCCCGGGATCCGCGGGAGAGGTATTCCCCCAGCGGAAGCGGCTCGAGGCGGTCCGCGGCGATTGTCGCGGCGCCGGAGGCGTTTTGTACGATGCCGCGGACAATCATCGCCCGGGCGGTCCGAGCTGTGATCCTGTCGCGGTTCCACAGCCCCGGCGTGACCATGACATTAATAAGCCCGGTCTCATCCTCTAGGCCAAAGAAGACCACGCCGCCCGCGGTACCCGGACGCTGGCGGTGGGTGACAATGCCTGCGACCTTGATGCGGGTGGAGTCGGGAAGAGAGAGCAGGCGGCTTGCCGGGACAATCCCCTGCGCATCGAGCTGCGCGCGCACCATCTCCATGGGCTGCTTGTCATGGGTAACGCCCGTGGACGCCACGTCCGTGGCCATGAGCTCAAACGCGCTCATGCCCGGCAGCGACGGCGCTGTTATGGCGGATAATCCCGGCAACATGCCCGCTCGCTCCGTGGCGGCAACGCCCGCCTGCCACATGGCCTGACGCCGGGTCAACCCCAGGCAGTCCAGCGCCCCGGCTTCCGCCAGGGCCTCTACCTGAGTCACGGACAAATCCGCGCGTCGGGACAAATCGGCAACACCGCTAAACGGCGCGGCCTCCTCCACGCGCTTGGCCGCCTTGTCCCCCAACCCCTTGATCAGGTTGAGGCCTAAACGGATCCTCGCTTCCCCCTCGCACATCTCGATGCGGGCCTGCTCGCCGGAGTCATTGATGGTGGCCGGAAGAACCGCCACGCCATGGCGGCGGGCGTCCTGAAGCAGGGACTGCGGGGAGTAAAACCCCATGGGTTGGGCCCGCAACAGGCCAACACAGAATTGCGCCGGGTAATGGTATTTCATCCACGCGGAGAAATACACCAAGGATGCGAAGGACTGCGAATGAGACTCCGGGAACCCATAGGCGGCGAAGGCCACAATTTTGGACCACAGCTTGTCCGCCACCTCACCCGTAATCCCGTTGGTGGCAGCGAGGCCTTCATAAAAGCGCTTGCGGATGGCCTCCATGCGTGCGGGCGAGCGCTTGGAACCCATGGCCCGGCGCAGGTCATCCGCCTCCGTGCCCGAAAAACCTGCTGCATCCACCGCAATCTGCATCAATTGCTCCTGAAACAGCGGCACCCCCAGCGTCTTTCCCAGTGATTTTTCCAGCACCGGGTGGTCATATTCAATAGGTTCTAGCCCATCACGCCGGCGCAGGTACGGGTGCACGGAACCGCCCTGGATGGGGCCCGGGCGGATCAGCGCCACCTCCACCACAAGGTCAAAGAAGCGGCGGGGTTTTAACCGCGGCAAGGTGTTCATCTGGGCGCGGGATTCCACCTGGAACACGCCTACGGCATCGGCACGGCAGAGCATGTCATAGATCTCCCGCTCCGCCAGATCTAATTCCCAGAAATTAACCTTATCTCCCGTGCTTTCTAGCACCAGATCCTGCATGTGATGGAGCGCTTCGAGCATGCCCAGTCCCAACAGGTCAAACTTCACCAAGCCCGCCGCGGCGCAATCATCTTTATCCCATTGCAGCACGCTACGGCCTTCCTTGCGCGCCCACTCCATGGGCACCACGTCCGCGATGGGGCGGTCACACAAGACCATGCCTCCGGAATGGATTCCCAGGTGACGCGGCTGGCCTTCAAACTGATCCGCCAGCGCCTCGACGTCCGGGGGCGGGTCCGCGGTCCCCTTGGACCACGCATCCGCGCTGCCCTGCGGGTAGCCCAAGGCGCGCGCGGCATCGCGCACGGCCCCCTTGCCGCGGTAGGTAATGACGTTAGCCACCTGAGCGGCGCGCTCGCGGCCGTGTTTCTCGTAGGCGTACTGGATAACCTCCTCGCGGCGGCCGGATTCAATATCGATATCGATGTCCGGCGGGCCATCACGGTCAGGGGATAAAAACCGCTCAAAGAGCAGGCCCGCTGATATGGGCTCCGCGTTGGTGATCCCCAGGGCGAAGCAGACCGCGGAGTTCGCGGCGGAACCCCGACCCTGGCACAAGATATTGGACTCCCGCGCAAAATCCACAAGGTCGCACACGATGAGGAAGTAGCCGGGGAAATCCAACTGCTCAATCACGCCTAGCTCATAATCAATCTGGGTCATGGCGCGCTCGCGGATATCCGCTGGGCGGGAGGCATAACGGACCTCTGCGCGGCTGTGGGTAAGGTGTTTGAGCCAGCTCATCTCCGTGTGCCCCTCTGGCACGTCAAAATGCGGCAGGTTGGGCGCTAGGGACTCCCACGTGAAGGCGCATTCCTCCAGTACGCTGAGGGTCTCCTGCAGGAGGTGCTCGCGGCCCGGGATCATCTGGGCCAGCTGATCCCCGGAGCGCAGCCAGTGAGCGCCCATGGGGTGCTGCTCCGGTTCCGCGGCCTCTAAGGACATGCGCCTGCCCAGGGCCTGTTTCGCCGCCGCTAGGCGCGCCTGTTGCCGAGTCGCGGCCGCCGGGCGGGCCGATACAATGGCGCGGAAATTATTGTATTTATCCAGTTCAGCGTGCCAATCGGCGTCTTCCGGGGTCATGGTTACGGGATATTCCAAAACCATGCTGTCTATTTTTATTCTTTCGATAAGATAATCGATTTTTCCCAACCACTCCGGGCCGATGAGGAACAAGCAGTGCTCCTGAAGGAGCCCTGCAATCTCCCCCATGGGCGGATACAACACCCCACCCTTCTCCCCCGCCGCCATCCTGGCGCGGGCAATCAAGCGGGACAGGCGCCGGTAGCCCTCCGGGTTGCGCGCAAGCACCGCGAGCACGCCATCTGCCGTGGTCAGTTCCGCGCCATACAACGTGGGCAAATCCGCCTTCGCGGCAGCCTCCGCAAATTTCATCAGGCCATAGAAACCATCGCGATCCAGCAGGCCCAAACCCGATAAACCCAGCTCCACCGCGCGGGAGACTATATCTTCAGGCTCGGAGGCGCCGGCGAGAAAACTGTAGGCGGAGATGCAGTGCAGCTCGGCGAAAGGCACCGTGGATTTCCCGCGCAACACTGGGCCCGCCCCACGCCCCGTATGGTCAACCGGAACGGGCACGGGCCCGGGCCTCCCGGAGAGAATCCTCTCCACCCGGGACCATGACAGCGCTCGCCCGCCATTGAACCTCATATGCCGAACCTCATGACCGCCAAGAATACACCCAATAATCGCTTAATTAGAAATTTTGTTCTAATCCTGCCGGCTCCCCCGGCGTCACGAAATAGACAAAGCTGTTCAATAGTTGCTAGGTTCAACCTCTAGAACTTCTATTACCAAACTCGAAGGAATATCCATCCATGCAGATTCGTCGCGTATTGGCTGCTTCCGCAGCCACCGTCGTTGCAGCTACCGGCCTCGTTGCCTGCGGCTCAAGCGCTGAGGACACTATCGTCATTGGCACCACCGATGCGCAGCTTGAAGAGTGGAACGTGTTCCAGCAGCTGGCCGAGGAGGCCGGCTACAAGGTTGAGCTGCAGTCCTTCTCCGACTACAACATCCCGAACAAGGCCCTAGATCAGGGTGACCTGGCCGCTAACAAGTTCCAGCACCTGAAGTTCTTAGCCGAGTTCAACAAGGGTAACGGCGCTGACCTTGCCCCACTGGCAGCAACTGAGATCTACCCACTGGCCCTATTCTGGAAGGACGGCGACAAGTCCGGCCTCGAGGGCCAAGACATCGCTATCCCTAATGACACCACCAACCAGGGCCGCGCCATTAACCTGCTGGTCCAGGAGGGCCTGGTTACCCTTAAGGATCCAGAGATCGATGATCCTGCTCCGGCTGACGTAGACACCGAGGCGTCCAAGGTAACCATCACCCCAATCGATGCCGCCCAGACCGCCTCCGCGTACAACGAGGGCAAGCCGGCCATCATTAACAACTCCTTCTGGCCACAGGCTAACGTCACCATCGATGACGCCGACCTGCAGGACGACCCTAACTCCGAGCTCGCAGAACCATACATCAACGTATGGGCCGTCAAGTCTGAGGACGTCTCCGATGAGGCCCTGGTTGAGCTGGCCAAAATCTGGAAGGATCCGGCAGTCACCGAGGCAGTTCTGGAATCCTCCGGCAACTCCGCAGTTCCGGTTGAGCGCTCCCAGGAAGAGCTGCAGGCCATCCTCGACCGCCTCGAGTCTGAGTAAAACGCCCTCCCCCTCCACCCCATCCCTAGAAGCCACCCGAACCTCTCGAGGCCCCGGGTGGCCTCTTGCGTGAACAGACCCGCCTCGCCGCAAAGGCGGGCACGATTAAAGAATTAAAGGATCTACTTTCGATGAATATTCGCCGTGCGTGCGCCGCTGCCGCCGTTTCCATTGCCACCGCCGCCGGCTTGGTCGCCTGCGGCTCCGATTCTTCCACCGAGGCCGCCGAGGACAATGTAATTCAGGTTGGCACCACCGACGCGGAGCTGCCCGAGTGGGAAGTTTTAACGGAACTCGCGGCCAAGGAAGGCATTGAGGTTGAGATGGTGTCCTTCGCGGATTACGCCACCCCAAACCAGTCCCTTGCTGAAGGTTCCACGGACACCAACAAGTTCCAGCACCTGAAGTACCTGGCGGAATACAACGTGGGCAACGGCACCAACCTCGTTCCGGTAGCCTCCACGCAGGTCTACCCCATGCCGCTGTTTTGGAAGGGCCACGATTCCATTGATGGAATCGAGGGGCAGGAAGTAGCCATCCCCAATGATGCGACCAACCAGGGCCGCGCCATCAACCTGCTGGTATCCAAGGGATTGGTGGTGCTCAAGGACGGCGTAGACCCGTCCCTGACCCCGGATCCCGCCGATATCGATGAGGAAAAGTCCAAGGTAAGCGTCACTCCCGTGGACGCGTCCCAGACGCCATCCGCCTACGGCGAGGGAAAGCCAGCTATCATCCTGAACTCCTTCTTCAAGCGCGCCAACATTGACCCCTCCACCTCCTTGTTCACCGATGATCCGGCGGGCGAAGGCGTTGACCGCGCCCTGCAATTCGACCCGTACATCAACGTGTGGGCCGTTCGCGAGGAGGACAAGGACAGCGAGGACGTAAAGCGCCTTGCAGAGCTCTATTTGTCCGATGAGGTCAAGGCGGCCGTCCAGGAAACCACCGGCGGCACTACCATCTTTGTTGAGGAGTCTCAGCAAGAACTTCAGGCCATCTTGGACCGCCTCGAAGAAGACGCTCAGTAAACCCCACACTCTCAGGGAAGAAAGAACGTGACTGAAACACGCAAAGCCGGAACTCGCATTGAGTTCCGCGACCTAACCAAGGTATTTAAAACCAAGAAGAAGGACGTCAAGGCCCTCGACGAGGTAACCTTGACCGTCGAATCCGGGGAGATCATTGGCATCATTGGTTACTCCGGTGCCGGCAAGTCCACCCTCGTGCGCATGATTAACGGCCTGGATACCCCCACCTCGGGCAGCATTAAGCTCGACGGCAAGGAGATCGTCGGGATGTCCGAGGCGAACCTTCGCAAGATCCGCCGCGACATCGGCATGATCTTCCAGCAGTTCAACCTCTTTTCTTCCCGCACCGCCGCCGGCAACGTTGAATACCCGCTCAAGCTGCAGGGCATGCCCAAGGCGGAGCGCAAAAAGCGCGTCGCTGAACTCCTTGAGTTCGTAGGCCTGTCCGAACGCGGCAACAATTACCCGGAGGAGCTCTCCGGCGGCCAGAAGCAGCGCGTGGGCATCGCCCGAGCGTTGGCCACCAACCCCTCGCTCCTGCTGGCGGACGAGGCCACCTCCGCACTGGACCCATCCACCACCCAGGAGGTGCTTGACGTCCTGCGCCGCGTCAATGACGAACTGGGCATTACCATCGTGGTGATTACCCACGAGATGGAAGTTGTCCGCTCCATCGCCGATACGGTCGCCGTAATGGAAAACGGCCGCGTGGTAGAGCACGGTTCCATCTATGAGGTCTTCTCCCGCCCGCAGACCCCGGTGGCCCAGCGCTTTGTGGCCACTTCCCTGCGCAACACCCCCGACCTGGTCGAGGCCGATGATCTGCTGGCCCATGAGGGCCGCCTGTTTACCATCAACCTGACAGAGAATTCCGGATTCTTCGGTGCGGCCTCAGCCCTGCGCGAGGCCGGCGCCGATATCGCCATCGTGCACGGCGGCGTGACCACCCTTCAGAAGCATTCCTTCGGCAAGATGACCGTCCGCATCAACGGCCCGGAGGACGCAATCAAGCAGTTCTACGACACTCTAACCGCAACCACGGAAATTGAGGAGATCACCCGATGAACGTGACTACTCTCGCACAAGCTAACTGGGACCGCCTTGGCGATACCCTCATCGAGGCAATCTTTGACACCCTCATCATGGTCAGCCTCACCATGCTCATCGGCGGTCTGCTGGGACTAATCATCGGCGTCTTGCTCTACACCACCCGCCCCTCAGGAATCCTGAGCAACCGCGTGGTCTACACCATCTTGAACATCCTGGTGAACTTCGTTCGCCCCATCCCGTTCATCATCTTGCTGGCGTTCGTCCAGCCGGTCACCGTGGCCGTGGTGGGTTCCTCCATCGGCCGCGAGCCCGCCACATTCGTGATGGTCATCGCCGCGACGTTCGCGGTGGCCCGCATCGTTGAGCAAAACCTGGTGGCCATCGATCCCGGCGTGATTGAGGCGGCCCGCGCAATGGGCGCCTCCCCTTGGAAGATCATCACCACGGTGATTATCCCCGAGGCCCTTGGCCCGCTGGTCCTGGGTTACACCTTCCTCTTCATCGGCGTGGTGGATATGTCCGCGATGGCCGGTTACGTGGGCGGCGGCGGCCTCGGCGACTTTGCCATTGTCTACGGCTACCGCGCCTTCGAATGGGAGGTCACCCTGGTGGCGACCCTTATCATCATCGTTCTGGTCCAGGCGGCCCAGTTCTTTGGCAACTGGCTTTCCGCAAAGATCATGCGCCGCTAAATCGTCGCGCACCAAAGATGCGGTACCCCTTTCGTACTGGGTACCGCATTTTTGTGTTTTAGGTGGCCGCAATACCCGTGGCCGCCCACGCGGTGCCGGGCTTGGGCGCGTCACCGCAGGAGGAAATGACGCCATTTACGGCGCGTTTTTCCAAGGTCACCTCCCAGACGCGCCCGTCGGGGTGGGTCACGGTCACGGCCGCCGGCTCGTCCGAGTTCTCCCCCACCTTCAGTTCCCCATAGCGCACCGCCTCGCCGTCGCGGGCAAGACGAGTGGCTACCGCTAACTCAGCCACCTGCCCGCGCGGGCTATGAAGCCCCGAGCCGCGGCACGCGGGGATAAACATCTCGCCGTCCACGGCCCTGGCCACCATCTCCTTGGCGGCCTCCACGTTGAGCCGGCCGAAGGAATAACCCCACGGCAGCACGATGACGCTAGGGGCGAAGCGGTGGCCCTTGGTGTGCGAGGATTCCCAGACCAGCCCGGATGGATAAACCTCATCCAGCGCCGCAGCCAATGGGCGGCCCTTAACCGCGCAGCACACGTCGCGACGCCCATGCGTGCACACCAATATCAGCGGGGTATCGATTGGGCCGCCTCCGTTGCGGCCGGGGCCGGTCAGGTCTAGGTCCAGGATCGCCTCGGGTCCACTCAACAGCAGCAGCTCCATGGTCCCCTGTTCGGCCCACACCAGGTAGCAGCGGTGAAGTTTGCCCACCTGGCGACCGTCGCGGCCGGGGCGGCGAACAAGCTGCAGGCCGGCCACCCCCTTGAGCTTTGATTTAAGCTTCGCGGTGAGCTCTTCGCCAAAGGTGCCCCCGTCTAAAACATCATGGGACCACCCGCCCGGCCATTCGAAGACCACATAGACAGACTCCTTCTTCGCCGTTCCCGGCAGCGGTTCTACCTGCGCATCCGAGCAGCGCGATCCCGCCGAATCCGCAGGTCCGGAAGTTGGGGTGTCAGCAAGTGCGTCAATCATAGTGCCAGTCTAATCGCAATGCCGGAAGGCCTCCCAAAGCCCCCATCCCACCCCCGTGGGCTTTCCCCTAGTCACGCCACTTCAGCCCCATGCGTTTACAACAATTCGCTTACGATACCGCCGATTTACCCCTATTGAGTTTCACTTCACCCCTCGGCCCATTACGCTTTAACTCATGAATAAAAGTATCCGTAGTTTCCGCACCCCTGCTGTGGCGCTCTCTGCCCTTACCGCTTGCGCCGTAGCCCTGTCTGCCTGCGCGCCTACGGATGACTCCACCCCCGGCTCCGGAGACCCCGCCGCCTCGGATAGCACCATGGCCGCCACCGCCGGTTCAGCCACGCAGTCCGGCGCCGCCACCCAGACTAGCTCGGCCGCGGTTCCCGCAAACCCGCAGACCGCCGAGGCCGGCGTGGCCCCCGTGGGTGACGCCGATCTAGCCATGAAGACCCTGCGCCCCGAGCCCACCGCCATGCTGGTTCCCACCGGTGTCCGCGTCGGCGTGCACGAGGGATTTGAGCGTGTGGTCTTCGATCTTGAGGGCGAAGGCACCCCCGGCTGGTTCATCGACTACACGGATTCGCCCGCCCAGCAGGGTTCGGGCAACGCCGTGGATTTCAACGGCGCGGTAGCCCTCAACGTCAACATTGACGGCACCACTTACCCATTTGAAATGGGCATGGAGGACCCCCACATCGGCACCGTCCAGGGCAAGGGCGGCATTGTCACCGAGATCATCAGCCTGGGTACCTTTGAGGCTCGCTCCCAGTTTGTCATTGGCCTCGACGCTAAACACGCCTACTCCGTTGAGGTGCTCCAGGAGCCAACCCGCCTGGTCATTGACATCTTCACCCGGTAATTATCGCCGCCCGCGGCCTTTATTCATAGGCCGCCTCCACCCGCCATTGCCCCTGGCTCCACAGCAGCAGCCACGCGCGTTGGTGTGATTCCTTTTCCGCCTGGCCCACAACCTGGAGCCGGGCTACCTTTTCGCCCTTGTCATTCCACCAGAAGGTATCCACAGGCCATGGCCCCGCCCACGCGGCCACGCGGTAGCGCTGTTTTCCCCAGCCCAGCGCGTACGGCACGGAGGACAACAAGGCTTCCGCGGTGACGTACACATCCTTGGCGGCGGCATCAATCAGCCTCACCCTGGCCGATGGATGCGTTGCCCCGCCGCCTAAGCGCGCCGGCAGTGGTGACGGAATCCTCCCCGGCCAGCTGCCTTCCGAGACCGGGTCCCGCTCCTCCCCGTAGGGGACAAGCTCAATCCGCTCCGCCACGCCACGGCCACCGGCCGGGCGCGGCTGCAGCACCCTATCCACGCCCAGTTGTGACTGCACACGGGAGATGACCCGGCGCGCCTGGTCTTCCGTGGCCCCGGTCCCCCACAGCTGGCCCACCATTTCCGGCGCAGCGGTCTCCAACGGATCCAAGATGAGTTCTGTAATTCCGGCACCATCAGCGTCCGCCGCCCGGGCCCGGGTTAGCCAGCCATCTAGCTGCCAACGCACCCGGTCAGCGGTGGCCTCCTCTGTCAACGCCGAGCGAGTGCGCCACATGCGCTCTACCGTTTTACCGCTGGCCAATTCCGCGCTGATCCGCAGGCGCAGGCACACCACGCCGGCGGCCGCTAGGCGGTGGTGCAGCCTGGCCGCCAACTGGCGGGCGGCGAACGCCGCGGTATCCACGCGCTCAATGGGTTCTTCCGGCGCGAAGGATACCGCCAGATCACTCACTGGTAATTCCGGCGCCACACGCCGGTCCTGGGCGGCCCGCGCCACCGAATGGCACAGGCGGCCCGCCTCGCCGAAACGCGTCACGATCTGCGGCAGCGGCAATTCCGTCAGCTCGCCCAGAGTCCGCACGCCCAGCACTCCGAGCTTGTCTATGACCGCCGGCTCGCACCCCAGCGCTACCTCCGCGCTGAGAATCCCTACCGGCATCCCGGACAAATACGACCGGGACTCGCCCGGCGCCACGACCATGCCGCCACCAGGATGCCGGGCGGCGATGAGCGCCGTGGCAATCTCATCCGCAACCCCCACGCACGCATCCACGCCTTGGCGGGCGGTGGCATCCAGCAGCATCTCCACTGCCCTGTCCTCACTGCCGTGAAAGCGGCCGGCCGCGGCGGCGTCCGCAATCACGAGGCCCGGGCGCATGACCTCCACCGAAGAGGCCACCTCATCCAGGCTGCCCGAAATCTCCGCAAAGACCACACCATCCCGGTCCGGATTGGACTCCAAGACCGCCACGCCCGGGCATATAGCCTGAGCCTGGCGGATCTTCATGCCCCTGCGCACGCCCGCCGCGCGCGCCTCCGCGCTACACACTTGGACCCTGTGCTGGCGGACCACCACGACGGGACCATCAAGTTCCCCCGCCGCCTCAATCCGGGCGGCCTGGATGGGCCAGTCAGGAAACCACAGGGCCACCACGCGCTGGCGCACCAGACGGTTACAGGGCTGGCCACTCATACCGCTTCTAGCTTTCTGTGCTTACCGCATGTGACGGTGGCGTGCGCCGTGCGCTGCCCCTTGGATTGCACGGCAACCGCAATATCCACGCCGTTAATCCGGCCGGTTCCCCGGCCTATTCCGCGATACGTCACCACCTCAGCGCGGATAGTCAACACCGGACTGGGAACGCAAGCCCCCACGCTAAGGACCGCGGCCCGCCCGCCGCGAATCTTGGCCAGCACTGGCCGTGCCCTGGCCGGGGACAGCGTGACCGGCGCCCCATGGTGAATGACCAGATCTAGCCCCTCGGCCAGCACCGCGGTCACGCCCCACGGATCTACGCCCGCGTCCGGGATGACGATTGCCTTGGAGATATCCCCGCTCTCGCTAACCTGTGCGAGTGAGAGTTCCGGCCAGCCCACCACGGCCACGTGCCCGCCAGCCCTAGTAACGTGAGAAATTAGCTCTACCACCAACGCCGGGCAATCCGCCATGGACGCCACCGCGCGGCGCGGCAGCCCGCCGCCCGGGAGGGCTTTTTCCAGCTCAAGCGGGACTTTAAGATATTCACGTTCCCCCACCTCAGCGTCCGGCGCGGCCGCGGGGACGGCAGTTTCGGGGGTGGTGAGCGCCTCCATCTGAGCGCGCAAAGTGGCGATGCGGTCAGCCCGGCTCAGGTGGCCCAGCTCCTCCACATCGCGCAATTTACGAACTGCTGTTTGACTCACACCACTAGTATGAACCCTCCATCTGACACATGCAAATGTTTGTTCGAATGATAAGGTGGGCGGTTATGAACGCCCGCGAATCACGCCCCACACCATCTTCCCTATCGACCGGATCCATCGCCGACATCCGCACCCGCACCACCCCGGTGCCCACTCCGCTACTCGTGCGCTATGGCGGATCCATCCTGGTGGCCACGGCACTCGCGGCCCTGGTCAGCGATCTAAGCCTCCCGGTGGCCGCTCCCGTGGCGCTGGTCTGCACCATCGCTGCGGTTGTGCTGACGCTATGCCATTCCTACCGCCGCCGCCTGCGTGAGTTTGCCGATACGCACAACGTGACCATGATGCCCAGCGTGCAGCAGCTCCTCCCCCTGATGCTGCTGTGGCTGGCAATCATGCTCGCCCCGTTGCTCACCCTCCCCCTATGGGGCACCGTCTTGGTGTGGGTGGCAGGCTTTGCCATCACCGTACTCTTTTATCCGCACGTGGATGGCACCCGCAAAATGGCCTACGCGTAGGCAAGTCAAGCATCCGCGAGCCATATCCATATCGCCATGTCCATATCACTGCCGGACGGGCCGGGAACCATCCCCAAAGGATAAGCCGCGCGAAAAGGCGCGGAAGCAAATGCCAAACGCCGCCCGCTGGTGCAGATTAATGCACTGGCGGGCGGCGCGGCTAAAGGCATAAGCAGGAGTTATTCCCACTCGATGGTTCCAGGCGGCTTGGAGGTCACGTCGAGGACCACTCGGTTAACGTCCTTGACCTCATTGGTGATGCGCGTAGAGATGCGCTCCAGCACGTCATACGGGATACGGGTCCAGTCCGCGGTCATGGCGTCCTCAGAGGAGACCGGGCGCAGCACGATTGGGTGGCCATACGTGCGGCCATCTCCTTGAACGCCTACGGAGCGGACGTCGGCGAGCAGGACTACCGGGCACTGCCAGATCTCATTGTCGAGGCCGGCAGCGGTGAGCTCGGTACGGGCAATCAGGTCAGCCGCGCGCAGGATCTCCAACCGCTCAGCGGTAACCTCACCGATGATGCGGATGCCCAGACCCGGGCCGGGGAATGGCTGGCGGCCAACGATATCCTCGGGCAGGCCCAGCTCGCGCCCCACGGCGCGGACCTCGTCCTTAAACAGCAGGCGCAGCGGCTCAACCAGTTCAAACTCAACGTCATCGGGCAGGCCGCCCACGTTGTGGTGGGACTTAATGTTTGCGGCGCCATCGCCGCCACCGGACTCCACCACATCCGGGTACAGGGTGCCCTGCACCAGGAACGCGGTGTCCTGGCCGTCAAGGGCCTGGTCCACGGCGCGCTCAAAGGAGCGGATGAACTCGGCGCCAATAGCCTTGCGCTTGTCCTCCGGATCCGTCAGGCCGGCGAGCTTGTCCAAGAACGCCTCGCGCTCATCGGCGGTGATGAGCTTGGCTCCGGTGGAGGCCACGAAGTCCTTCTCCACCTGCTCGCGCTCGCCCGCACGCAGCAGGCCATGGTCGACGAAGACACAGGTCAGGCGGTCACCAATGGCGCGCTGGACGATGGCCGCGGCAACCGCGGAATCAACGCCGCCGGACAGGCCGCAGATGGCATGGCCGTCTTCGCCGATCTGGTTTCGAACATCCTCAATGAGCTGCTCGGCGATATTGGCGGACGTCCAAGACTGCTCGAGGCCAGCAATCTCGGTCAAAAAGCGGGTCAGGACTTCCTGGCCATGCGGGGAATGCAGCACCTCAGGGTGGTACTGGACGCCGGCCATCTTCTTTGCCGGGCACTCCATGGCGGCCACAGGCGCGCCGGCGGAAGAGGCGGTTACCTCAAAGCCCTCGGGGGCCTGGGATACGGCGTCACCGTGGGACATCCACACCTTGTGGGTCTGTTCAAGGCCGGCGTGCAGCACGCCGCCCTTGACGTTGATGTCCGTGCGGCCGTACTCGCGCTCGCCGGTGGAAGACACCGTGCCGCCCAGGGCATGGTTCATGGCCTGGAAGCCGTAGCAGATGCCAAAGACCGGGATGCCCAGCTCAAGCAGCTCAGGCTTGAGGGCCGGGGCGCCATCTGCATAGACGGAAGACGGACCGCCGGAGAGGATCAAAGCCGCAGGGTTCTTGGCCTTGATCTCTTCCACGGAGGCGGAGTTAGGAACAACCTCGGAGTAGATGTTCGCTTCGCGGACGCGACGCGCAATAAGCTGCGCGTACTGGGCGCCGAAGTCCACCACGAGGACTGGACGTGGAGTAGTGCTTGGTTTAGTCACGCCGCCTAGTTTAGACCATCACCCACGCATCAGGGCCAATAAAACCGCACGGAAAAATAATAGGTCGGGCCATGCATGGATTGGGCTGCCCCACTGGTAGAACTTAATGAATGTCTCGACTTATCCCCATTGCTTTTATGGTCACCGCCATGGTGATAATCCACCTCGCCAACGGAATAGCAATAGGCCTGTTTCCCGTCGTGGGAACGTGGGGCGTAGCAGCGGCACGCATGTTCTTTGCCGGGGTAGTCCTGACAATCTTCGTCCGCCCCAAGGTATCCCTGTGGACCCGCGAACAGTGGCTGGCAACGGCGGGCTTGGGCCTGTCCCTAGGTTTTATGATTGGCCTCTACTACGTGGCAATCGATTACATCCCGGTGGGCACGGCCGTGGCTCTGCTGTTTCTAGGCCCGCTAGCCTTGGGCGCGGTGATGAGCCGGTCCGCCAGGGACGTTGCGGGGGTTGGCCTGGCTTTTATCGCCCTGGGATTCATCGCGCTAGATTCCGTCACCGGCACCTCGCTGCACCCTATGGGCGTAGCCGTGGCTCTGGCCTCGGCGGCGTGCTGGTCCTGCTACATTGTGGCCGGCAAGCGCGCCACGACGCTCATCCGTGGCCTCGATAGCCTCGCCGTAGCCTTCCTCATCGCCGGCGCGGCGATGCTCCCCTTCGCCCGCGGCGCCGTGGCGCTTTACTTCACCGACCTTGACGTCTTCGGCATGGGTCTGCTCGTGGCCATGATTGGCTCGCTGATCCCGTTTTCCCTGGACATGCTGGCCCTGCGCCGGCTGCCGGCCAACATCTACGCGGTGCTCACCTCGTTGGAACCATGCGTGGCCGCCCTCATCGCCTGGTGGACCTTGGACCAGTCCGTCAGCCTGTTAAAGGGGATCGGCATTGGGTTCGTGGTGGCCGCCTCCGTGGTCCAGTCCATGGCCCCACCGCGCGGCATCCAGCGCAGGCTCACGACCGTGGCCCGGGTGGGCCGCGAGCACACCCGCCGCGCCGGCCGAGGCGCCCGCATATCGAGCGCCCGGGTGCTCCGCGGAATCGCCTCGCGCGTCAAACGCCCGCCCCGCGCCGCAGCACGCTTACGTATCAAGCGAATTCCGGCCCCGCCTACCAAGGAATCTTAGGCAAGGACGCATCGCGGTCCCACGCCTCCCCGCAGCCGCCTCCTCCCCCTTCGCCCCACTGATTACCCCCTGGGGTGCGGACCAAGCCGCTGGTCATGGACGGCACGCGCCGGTGGCCGGCGCACGGAAAAGCCCGCCCAGGCCTACACCAACCTGGACGGGCTCAATCCACACGCGCTAGTAGATGGACAACCCTACCTTCTGGAAGGCCTTGAGGTCCGTGTAGCCGCACTTGGCCATGGCGCGCTTGAGACCACCAACCAGGTTCTCAAGGCCGAAAGGCTCGCTGGATGGGCCATGCAGGATTACCTCGAGGGTCTTGGAATTTTCCTCAAAGGCGTCCGCCTCATCTTCCTCGGTGAGGAAATCCGCATCGGAGAAATCCGCGAGGGACTCCACCAGACCGCGCGGGAAACGTGGATGGCCCGCCACCGCCGGCCAATAGGAACCCTTGCCGCCGGCCTCCTTGGCATTAGCCAGCAACTGGCCCAACTCCACGGCATCCGCGCCGCACGCAATGGCCTTGGCAAGATCACCGGAGTTGCTGAATTCGCCGTCGGCAATGATGTGCACGTAGCGGCCGCCGGTCTCATCGAGATAATCGCGGCGCGCCGCGGAAACATCGGCGATAGCCGTAGCCAAGCCAACCTCGATGCCCAAGGACAACGCGTTGGTATTCGTGCCGCCACCGACAATGACACCGGCCGCACCGGTGCGCATCAGGTGCAGCGCGGTGGTGTAATCCATAACGCCGCCGGCGATGACAGGAACCTCAAGCTCGCCAATGAACTCCTTTAAGTTCAGCGGCTCGCCGCCCTGCGCCACGTGCTCGGCGGAAATCATGGTGCCCTGGATGAACAGGATCTCGGCTCCAGCTTTGATGACCTTAGGCGCCATCTCACGCGCATTCTGCGGAGACACGCGCACCGCCACGGTCACGCCGGAGTCGCGGACCTGGGAAATGCGCTCCGCCAGCAGCTCATCGTTGAGCGGCGCGGCGTGCAGCTCCTGCAGAACGGACAGGGGGCTGGTGCGCACCTTCTCCAGCGCGCCCTCCAGATCCTCATGGCGGCCCCACAGGCCCTCCGCGTTAATCACGCCCAGGCCGCCCTGCTTGCCCATCTCAATGATGAACTCAGGGGTAGCCAACGCGTCCGTTGGGTGGGACACGAATGGAATATCGAAGGTATACGCATCGATATGCCACGTGGTGTCCACGTCCTTGGAGGAGCGGGTGCGGCGGGTGGGCACCAGGGAAACCCGGGAAAGGTCATAGGTCCGGCGAGCCTCGCGGCCGATGCCAATTTCTACATATTCACGCATGGTGATTCTTTTCCAGTCTCTAGCGGTAGTTCGGTGCTTCAACGATGTTCTGCAGGTGGTGAGGATGGGATTCCTTCAGGCCCGCAGCGGTAATCTGCACGAAACGCTTGGTCTTGAGCTCCGCCAGCGTGGCGGAACCGGTATAGCCCATGGACGCGCGCAGGCCACCGATGATCTGGTGGGTAATGGCGTCAATCTCACCGCGGTAAGGGACCTTGCCCTCAACGCCCTCTGGGACCAGCTTGTCCTCACTCTTGACGTCACCCTGGAAATAGCGGTCCTTGGAGTAGGAACGCTTCTCGCCGGTAAGCCCGCGACCCTGCATGGCGCCCATGGAGCCCATGCCGCGATAAAGCTTGTACTGCTTGCCGTTGACCACCACAATCTCGCCAGGGGCCTCCTTGGTGCCGGCGAACATGGAGCCCAGCATCACGGTGTCAGCACCGGCGGCCAGCGCCTTGGCTACGTCACCGGAGAACTGCATACCGCCGTCACCGATGACCGGAATGCCGGCCGGTGCGGCCACCGCGGCGGCCTCCATGATGGCAGTGATTTGCGGTGCACCCACGCCCGCAACCACGCGGGTGGTGCAGATGGAACCAGGGCCAATGCCCACCTTGATGGCATCCGCGCCGGCCTCGATCATGGCCTTGGCCGCCTCGCGGGTGGCCAGGTTGCCGCCAATGACATCGACCTTGTCCCCAAAGTCCTTCTTCACGCGGGAGACCATCTCCAGCACGCGGTTATTGTGCGCA
Organism: Corynebacterium endometrii; assembly: GCF_004795735.1. Classification (NCBI taxonomy): domain Bacteria; kingdom Bacillati; phylum Actinomycetota; class Actinomycetes; order Mycobacteriales; family Corynebacteriaceae; genus Corynebacterium; species Corynebacterium endometrii. The sequence goes on along the minus strand of NZ_CP039247.1, from coordinate 489,807 downwards.
TGCGCGGAGTCCACGACCAGCACGTCAACGCCGGCGTCGACCAGCTGGCCCGCGCGGGCATAGGACTCGTCGCCGGTGCCGATGCCCGCGGCAACCAGTAGGCGGCCGGAGCCGTCCTTGGACGCGTTGGGGAACTGTTCAGACTTAACAAAGTCCTTCACCGTGATGAGGCCAACCAGCTTGTTGTTGCCATCAACGATGGGCAGCTTCTCAACTTTGTTGGAAGATAGCAGGTCAAGCGCCTCTTCCTTGGATACGCCCTCCTTGGCCACCACCAGCGGCATAGGGGTCATAATCTCCGAGACCTTGCGGGAGAAATCAGGCTCGAAGCGCATGTCACGGTTGGTGCAGATGCCCACCAGGGTGCCGTCCGAATCCACCACGGGCAGGCCAGAGATACGGAAGCGCGCGCACAGGGTGTCTACTTCCTCGATGGTCATATCAGGGGTTGCGGTAACCGGGTCCGTCACCATGCCGGACTCAGAACGCTTCACAATCTCAACCTGCTGCGCCTGCTCTTCGGCGGACAGGTTGCGGTGGAGCACGCCGATGCCGCCCTGGCGCGCCATAGCGATGGCCATGCGGGCCTCGGTCACGGTGTCCATCGCCGCGGAAACCAGTGGGATGCCCAGGCGAATGTTGCGCGTGAACTGCGCGGTCACATCCACGTCAGACGGAATTACGTTGGATTCCGCCGGAAGCAGAAGCACGTCATCAAAAGTCAGGCCGTTCAGGATGATCTTGTTTGGATCGTCGCCACCAGTGCGGACGCGATTATCGGACATATACTTGCCATCTCCTATTCAAGCAAAGACGCGGATTCGCAGATACCAACACCTTAATGCCTAACCGTGAACTAGTGGTAGCTAATGAGGGCCTTATTTGCTTTCAGCAGGCGGGGCACAGGTAGGCTCAGAGCCGTGAACTTCTTTGCCAACATGCCTAAAGACCCGTTTGCCGATGACCCTAACGATCCGGCATCCTTCATCGACGATGATGAGCAGATGGTTCCGCTGACCCAAGAAGAAAAGGTAGCCATCATCCATGACCTGGCCCTAGTGCAGGAATTTGCCAAGGCATTGGGCCCGCGCGGCATCGATGGCATCTTCTTCCTCTGCGATGACTGCGAGGAACACCACTTCTACGAATGGGATATCATCGCCTCCAATATGAAGGCCACGCTCGCCGGCGAGATGGCGCCCGTGCATGAGCCCTCCGCCCAGCCGGACCCCACCCGCTACGTCCCATGGGATTACGCGCTGGGATACATGGACGGCCTGGACGCTCGTTAATCCGCGCCCCCGCACGGCAAGGGCCCGGCCCCGGATGCACGTCCGGGGCCGGGCCCTTAACCTATGCGGTTTTAGACTCCGCAATTGCCGTTATTACTGCGCCCGCGGCGGCGGCAGCTGGGCGCCACCTGGGGTTGGGATGTCCCCCGCCACGGGTTCGCTTGGGACCTCGGTTGGGGTAACCGGCTCGGAAGGAAGCGGGGTCTCCGCCGTCGGCTCAGTCGGGTTAACTAGAACGGTCTCAGTGACGGTTGTGGTTTCCACAGACGTCACGGTGGAAGGCTCGCTACGCTCGGGCTGAGGGGCCACGGTGGTGGTCACCGGCTTTGGTGTGCTAGTCTCCGTCACCGTCTTGGGCGCGCGGGACGCCCGGGCCGCCGCGTCTTCAGCAAGCGCTTCACGCTCGCGCAACTGCTTGCGTGCGTCTTTAAGCAACTTCCGGGTGTTTTCCAAATCACCCTTGGCGGCCGAATCCTCGATAGCGTCGAGAGTGGACGCTAGCTCAACCATGTCAGGGTTATCGTCACCAAAAATCTCTTGGTTCATACCGTACAGCGCGGAACCGGGGCCAGCATTGTGGATAGCTACGCCTCCGCCCGCGATGACCAAGGTAGCGGCCGCCGCGCCCACCAGCCCGCTAAAGAACGGGCTTACGCGGCGCCGCTTACGCTCAGCGTCGAGGGAAATGACCGCTGGTTGCTCATCGGCCCCCTCGATAACGGGCGCCGGCGGCATTTGACGGTTGACGTCATCACGCAATTCAAGCAAGAGGGCGGCGAGGGCGTCCTCACCCTTGCTCGGATCATTGCCCAAGGAAAGTTCCGTGAGGAACGCATCATCATCGGCTAAAGGCTGCAGGTGAGCTGCAATATCTCCCTGACGGTAACCATCAGATGGGCGCTTCGACACAGTCTCTCTCCTTTCCTTTTTTAAAAAATGTCAGTATGCGGTTGTGAAAGGCGGTTAATCCCCTGCGAGCTGGCCTCCGCCAAGCCCCTTGCGCAACTGTGCAACTGCCCTGTGCTGGGCCACTCGTACGGCGCCAGGGGTTGAGCCCACAATCTCTGCGGTTTCTTCAGCGGATAGACCAACGAATACTCGAAGAATGATGATGTTCCGAGCTTTCTCACTTAATGTATCGAGCAAGGCGCGAACTCTGTTACTACCGTCTTCTGCCAGCGCGAAGTCCTCCGGCGAACCGTCCTGGGAGGCCGCTTCCGGAATCTCCTCAGTAGGGGTGGATTGGTCACGACCCATCGCGCGGTGAGCATCCGTCACCTTGTTAAACGCGATGCCGTACACGAAGGCCATGAACGGGCGGCCCTTATCAACGTAAGAGCCAATGGAGGTGGCCACGGCCAGGCAGATTTCCTGGCTGACGTCCTCCGCGGTGGGGTGGCGGCCACCACCGATGCGCGCGCGGCAGTAACGCAGCACGGGAGGATGGATGATGCGCATAATGTCCTGCATGGCGCGGCGATCACCGTCGGCGGCGAGCGGCACAAGTGCCGCTAAACGCTCGTCCGTATCGCTCACAATGCTCCTTATAAAAGAACTAAAACCCAAACCACTTCGAGCAAGGCACAGCCCCACATCATCCGCGCGGCCGCATGGCTTATCTGTAAATAGTAGCGCCTTGACATAAGGGCCACCAAGGCGGAAAGCGCACGCTCCTCCACCAAGCCGCCCCGGCTAGGCAAGATTCCAGGCCCGTACCAGCGGCGGAGGCGAGGCATGCCTGTCCCTAAGAGATCAACCAGATATCAACCCACGGTAATCATCAAGACACATTCCGTTCACTTTTCGCGCGAACAATGCCGGATTGGGTTCAAAGAACTCCACGTTTGACCGCGTGCCGCCGCGGCGGCACGCTTCGCACGATTAAAGGAGAAATCTTCCGTGACGCTTCCCCACCAGCTCCCAGGGCCTAACGCAGACTTTTGGGATTGGCAGCTCCACGGCGCCTGCCGTGGTGAAAACTCGGAGGTCTTCTACCATCCGGATGGAGAGCGTGGCCGCGCCCGCGCACGCCGCGAAAACCGCGCAAAGGCCATCTGCGCCGAATGCCCGGTCATGGAACTATGCCGCGATCACGCCCTAGCCGTGGCGGAACCGTACGGCATTTGGGGCGGGATGAGTGAGACTGAACGCACCGTGCTGCTGCGCAAGCGCGTGAACGCATAAGGCTGCGGGCCTAAAGAGTTAAACCTTGGCGAACCCGGCGCCGAGGGCCACGATGCATGCGTAAAGGATGCAGGCGCCGCACCCCGAAACCTCCGCGCCTGCAGGACATAAAAAGGCCCCGCATCCGGACAATAAATCCAAATGCGGGGCACCGGAAAACGCGCCGCTGAGGCGCCTTCCGGTCCGCCTAGCCGTAATGCTAGGTCGTAATACTAGGCCGTAAAGCGACCCTTAGTGATGGTGGTGGCCATGGCCCTGAGCTGCATCTTCAGACTCTTCGGCAGGCTTTTCCACAACGGAAGCCTCCGTAGTTAGAACCATGCGGGCTACGGACGTGGCGTTTACCACTGCGGAGTGCGTAACCTTCACCGGATCAATGATGCCCTTTTCGATCAGGTTGCCGTACTCCAGGGTGGCGGCGTTAAAGCCTTCGCCGTTAGCCATCTCAGCCACGCGGGAGGTAACCACGGCGCCGTCCTCACCCGCGTTGTACGCGATCCAGAATGCTGGACGGGTCAGCGCGCGAGCTACAGATAGAACACCGGTCTTTGCCTCTCCCTCGAACTCCTCGGCATAAGCCTCGAGTTCCTTGGAGATCTGCACCAGAACGGAGCCGCCACCGGCGATGACGCCCTCTTCGACCGCCGCGCGGGCGGCGTTGATGGCATCCTCGACGCGCAGCTTGCGCTCATTGACCTCAGTCTCGGTAGCGGCGCCGACGCGGATAACGGCAACGCCGCCGGAGAGCTTGGCCAGACGCTCCTCGAGCTTCTCACGATCCCAGGTGGAGTCCGTGCGCTCGATCTCGCGGCGCAGCTGCTCGCGGCGCTCCTCAACCGCCTCGGCCGTACCGGCACCATCGACGATAACGGTGTCTTCCTTGGACACGGTCACGCGGCGTGCGGAACCCATAACCTCCAGGCCAACCTCACCCAGGTTGATGCCAACCTCAGGGTCAACGACGGTGGCGCCGGTGACAACTGCGAGATCATCCATGAAGCCCTTGCGGCGCTCACCGAAGTAAGGGGCCTTGACTGCCGCAACCTTAAGCACCTTGCGGATCGCGTTGACGACCAAAGCCTGCAGCGGCTCACCGTCGATGTCCTCGGCGATGATCAGGGTTGGCTTGGAGGACTCGGCAATCTTTTCCAGCAGCGGAAGGAATTCCGGCAGGGAGGAAATCTTGTTGCGGACCAACAGGATTTGCGGGTCGTCCAAAACCGCATTGTAGGTCTCTTCCTCAGTGGCGAAGTATGGGGACAGGTAGCCCTTGTCGAAGGAAATACCCTCAGTCACGTCCACGGTGGAATCCATGGACTGGGACTCCTCAACGGTAACTACACCGTCCTTGCCCACCTTGTCCATCGCTCCGGCGACCATTTCGCCAACCTCTGGGTCGCGGGAGGAGACGGTTGCCACGTTGGCGACCTCCGAAGAGGAAGAGACAGCGGTAGCGCGCTTTTTCAGTTCCTCCACGGTCTTCTCGGCTGCGGCGGCGATACCGCGGTTGAGCTCGATTGGGTTCGCACCGGCCGCTACGTTTCGCAGGCCTTCAAAGATGAGAGCCTGCGCCAAAAGGGTTGCGGTAGTGGTGCCGTCACCAGCGATGTCATTGGTCTTCACGGCAACGGACTTCACCAGCTGCGCGCCGAGGTTCTCGAAAGGATCCTCGACGTCAATATCGCGGGCGATGGTCACGCCGTCATTGGTCACGGTTGGGCCGCCGAAGGCCTTGGACAGAACTACGTTCCGTCCGCGTGGGCCCAGGGTGACCTTGACCGCGTCGGCCAGGGTGTCCACGCCACGCTGAAGGCCCTCGCGGGCCTCCTGATCAAAAGCAATCAGCTTTGCCATATTTGGCTAGCCTCCTTTTACTTTTCGACTACTGCGAGCAGGTCACGTGCAGACAGTAGCAGGTACTCCTCGCCGCCGTACTTCAGCTCGGTGCCGCCGTACTTGGAGAACACAACAGTGTCGCCCTCCTTGACGCCTACAGGGATAACGTCGCCCTTGTCATTGGTGCGGCCAGGGCCTACAGCAATAACGGTTGCCTCCTGTGGCTTCTCCTTGGCGGAGTCTGGGATAACCAGACCGGAAGCGGTGGTGGTCTCAGCTTCGACGATCTGAACGAGGACCTTGTCCTCCAAAGGCTTGATGGTTGCCATGATGATTCCTCCGTGTGAAATCTTGGGTTTATTGTGCCGGTTGGGTTTGGTCCAGCACAGCCGTCGTCGCGGGTGAACAACTGTGGGGCAATCAACCTCCTTAGCACTCTACCCTTGCAAGTGCTAGGTTCTCAACGCCACCGCGATCGCCGGTGGCAAACCCGCCAGCCCGCCTTCCGGCACTTCCCTCACAAGGCGGGATTACTCCGCTTTTGGCTCCCGCCCCTCTCGGCCCAGGTTCAGCACGGCCGCGCGCCATAGCGTGTATTCCTCTTCATTGTCCTGGCGGTAAACCTGAACGGCGCGGATCGAATGCTCCACCCCCTCGATAATGTGCTTCGTTATCTCCTCCCCCTCGGCCTCCACGAAAATCACCGGGCCACAAATGGCGGTTGTTGGATCCTGCAGGAACGCGGAGTTACCGGTGGCGGCTTCGTTGCGCACCAGGGATGCCACTGGATTAGGATCGGCGCCTTCGAACTTTGCATCGGGGTTAAACAGGGCGGCGTAAGTGGAGCCGTCTTCCTGGAAAGCCACGGCAACGCGGTCCTTGGTAGTGCCTCCAAGGAACTGGTTGGCCTGTTCCAACTCAAAGGAGATTTCTCGCGAGGTTAAATCTGGGTTGACAAGATATCCGGTAGTCATGACCGGAAAATTACCCGCCCACCAGCCATTGCGCGCGAAAAGCGAGGAGAACATCGCGTGAATTTCTGGTTAAGGGTGCACTGTCCCGCACTGCCCCGCGCTGCCCCAGCGCGCGTTTGAGGCGCCCCGGGACCGGTGCCGCAATAAGGGTTAGGCCCAGACTAGGTGGCGGCCACCAATGGAATCTCGACCTCCAGTGAAGTGTCCGTGCCGCACGCCAGGCCGGAAGGTTCGGCCCCCTCATGGATAAGCTGGGCGGCGACCGCAGCGATCATCACTCCATTATCCGTGCACAGGGAAAAGCGCGGGACGCGCAGCTCCACGCCGGCGGAGCGGCAGCGGTCAGCGGCCAACTGGCGCAGGCGTGAATTAGCCGCCACGCCACCGCCGAGCAGCAACACCTTGGCGCCAGTATCCTGGCACGCGCGCAGGGCCTTAGCGGTCAGCACATCGCACACCGCCTCCTGGAAGGACGCGCACACATCCTCCACGGAGATCACGCGCCCCTCACGCTCAGCCCGCTCCACGTAGCGGGCCACCGAGGTCTTCAAACCGGAAAAGGAGAAATCATGACGGTGTTCGCCGCGCAGATCCTCGGCCTTGGACAGCCCGCGGGGAAACCGAATGGCATCCTTGTTGCCTTTAGCGGCCAGCTTGTCGATGACGGGGCCGCCGGGATACCCCAGCCCCAGCAGGCGTGAGACCTTGTCGTAGGCCTCGCCGGCGGCGTCGTCAAGAGTGGAGCCCAGCTCCTTCATGGGCTTGCCCACGGCCTGGACCTCAAGGAGCTGGGTGTGGCCTCCGGAGACCAATAGCGCGATGGAATGCGGCAGGCTTTCCCCCTCGAGGTTGGCCACGGCCACGTGTCCGCCCAGGTGGTTGACGCCATAAAATGGCACGCCCCAGGCCGCCGCATATGCCTTCGCCGCCGACGCCCCCACCAGCAGCGCGCCCGCCAACCCCGGCCCCACGGTAGCCGCCACGGCATCGGGCTTGTCGATGCCCGCCTCATCCAGGGCCGCGCGCATCACCTGCGGCATGGCCTCGAGGTGAGCGCGGGACGCGATTTCCGGCACCACGCCACCGAAGCGGGCGTGCTGCTGCATGGAGGAAGCCACGGAATCGGCAAGGATCTCCATGGATCCGTCCTCGCCCAGGCGGATGATGCCCACGCCCGTTTCATCGCAGGAGGATTCAATTCCCAGGACTATCATGCTGACTCCCTTTCAGATTTCCGTGGCCTTACCATCGTGTACGCGTCATGGCCGGCCGGCTGGTAGTAGCCCTTGCGAACGCCCACGCGCTTGAAACCAAAGGCCTCATACATACCGATGGCCGGATCGTTGCCAACGCGCACCTCCAAAAATACCGGGGCGTCCTTCAGATCCGCGATGTGGGCGATATTCTCCATCATCATTCGTCCAACCCCCCGGCGCTGAAAGGCCGGATCCGTCCCAATGGTGTGGATCTCAAAGTCCGGCGCATCCGCAGGCCCCATCATGGCCAGCCCGGCATAGCCAACGAGAACGGCCCGCCCGCCGGCGGCGCCGCTACTATCCGCGGCGTCAACTGGCTCCGCGGCATCGACACCAAAATAGAAGGTATGCGGATGCGCGAACTCCTGTTGGAACACCTCCGCGGACCACGGCGTTTCGCCGCGGAACAGCTGGCCTTCCAGCTCGGCGCAGCGCGCCGCGTCGCCGCGGTCTAATTCCCGCAGCTCGAACGTGTATTGCGCCATTTAGAACTCCACGTCGGGAATGGCTGGCGACTTGGGTTGTGCCTTGGGTTCTTTTGCATCCGGGCGGCGAAGATACAGAGGAACTAGCGGGTCAGGCTCACCCGGTAATTGCGCCGAATCACCGCTGATACCGGCCGCGCGCATAAGGCCCGGCGGATGAGGCCCCGCCTCCACCCGCTCCACCCGGTACTGCGGGACCAAGCGCCCATACAGCCCATCCGGAATGCAGACGAATTCCGGAGCCTGCTCGAGTAGCAATTCCTCGGGCTTGATAACGTCCGGCCCATAGGTGCGCTCGATGCCCCCATCGGTCAGCATGAAGGTGGAATAATAGATCTCCTTGCGGCGGGCGTCGGTGGCAACAAGCACGCTCCCGCGCACCCCGCCGGACTGGAGCTCCCACGCAACGGCGTCATGCGAACATACGCCATAGACGGGAATGCGCAGCGCGTCCGCTAGTGCCTGCGCGGTGGACATGCCCACGCGCAGGCCGGTAAACGGTCCAGGCCCGCAGCCCACCACTACCGCATCCAAGGCCGCATAACTGCAGCCCGAGGAGGCCAGGAGCGCATCGATTTTGGGCATGAGCTTCTCATTATGGGCGCGGGTGTCCCGCTCGATGTCTACGGTTATTCCGGCATCGCCTTTCCGCGCGCTCACCCCCGTCACAAGGTCCGCGGTGGACGTGTCAATGGCCAAGATGTTCATGCTTGCCCCGTGTGCTCCCGTTAGACGGCGATCTGCCAGAAATCTTCACCGGTCTTAATAAGCGGGATTGCCGCCACCGCCGGCACCGGGTTTAGCAGTCCAGCGGCGCAGACATCGATGTGGGAGTTGTCAAATTCCTCGACGTGCAGGACTTCGCCGTTCTCTTTAAATACGATGAGGTAGTTAACGTCCTTAGCAACCACATCGTTTTCGAACTTGACCTCGGTAGTATCCATCGCGCCCTCCAGCTCAGACTTGGTAACGCCCGGGCAGATGTTGGTGAAGGCAAAGGCTTCTTCGCCGTAAACGTCCTGGGGCGCGATGGAAGCGGAGTTAAGCCCCAGTTCCTCTACCTGCTTTAGTTTTCCCTGGAACGGGCCCGCCATAACTGGGCCACGGGTGGCGCTAGTTGCAACGATTGCCGCCATGGCAATGACGAACAACGCCACGATTCCCAAAGCAATCGCGCGACCGGTCTTGGACAATTCCATCGAAAAGGCTCCTCGAATAGGGTGTTGATAACGCCCTGTAATGCTACTACCTTTATCCCGAAAGCCCCACCTTAAGGCCCTAGAGGAAAAGCAGCAGCACCTGGCACGCCACAATCTTGCCGATGATGGTCGTGGGATACACCGTTGCGTATCCCCTGTTGGCAAGCTCCGTCCCGGTCTGGGTGTTGAGATAGGAAATCACAGCCGGGTTCGTGGTCATACCCGCGGCTACACCTATGGACTCATCCCACTTCAGCTTGAGGACCATCATCCCCAGGCAGGTAATGCCTACCGCCGAAAACAGCGTGACGGCAAACCCCGCGGCCATGTATTTAAAGGAGGCCGGATCCGTGAGCGCCTCGCGGAAGGAACCGCCGGCCGAGGTACCCACGCCCGCCAGGAAGAGCGTCAGCCCCAGGTTCGATATGGCCTGGCGGGTATGGAACGGCAACTGCCAGTGGATAGGGCCCGTGCGGTTGAGGTATCCCAGGATTAGGCCTACGACGATGGGGCCTCCGCCGAAGCCCAAGCTCAGGCTTTGCCCACCCGGCAGCGGGATAGGGATAAGCCCCAGCAGGATGCCCAGCGTCAGCCCCAGCGACATGGACAATAAATCCGCATCGCCAAGCGCCTTTTCCGAGTCCCCCAGGAACTTCTTCACCCTCGGCATGTTTTCCGGGGAGGTCACCACGCGGACGCGGTCTGAATAATTCAGGACCGTGTCGCGATTGGGAACCGCATCCGCATCGCCACTGCGCACGCGGGCGATCAAGAATCCGTGCTCTAGGGTGTCCAACTCACGCACCGCGTGCCCGGCCACATCCGGCGCGGAGACGGTGACGCGGGTATACATCAGCCCGTCGGCGTCGGCGAGCTCCATGTCCACTTCCTCACCCAGCCTGTCGATGGCAGCGTCGAGGGATTCCTCGGTGCCGTTGACCAGCAGCTCCACGCCCCTGTTCAGCGGCAGGTTCGGCGGGGCTAGTTCGTGATGGTGGTGGTTAGTTACCACGCGCGTAGCCATGATCTTTTGCCCGGTGTACTGAGCGATTGTGGACGCCGTGGCCGGGTGGTCCTTGGTCATCCGCACGACCTTCCACACCAGGGGTGCCGGAATCAGCCCCTCCTCTTCCGCGTCCTTGTGGTGATTGATTTTGAGTACGGCCGCACCCACCGCGCCGACGATGATGGCGCCCAACACGCCGCCCGGATACGCCAGCGAATAGCCCACAACAGGATCGGAAGTGCCCAGAATCTCTACCACCGCGGCCATGCCGGGAGTAGATGAAAGCGAACCAGCAAACATGCCGGTACCGATGGCGGGATCCAGATCAAACGCCTTGATAAGAACCGCACCCACCCCTACCAGCAAGATGAGCATGAAAAGCATGAGGACGGTGAGCTTCCATCCACGCGTACGAAACTCACGGAAGAACGTGCGGCCGAAGCTCAACCCGATTGCATAGACAAACAGTGCCAGTCCAAACTGATACACGAGCGCCGGGATTTGAATCTCCGGGTTGGCCGTGGACAACCCCAAGGCCACGAACATCGCGGCCGCGGCCCCCAGTGACACGCCGAGGAATCTCACTTTCCCCAAGGCCAATCCCACCGCCATGATGAAAAACAGCGCCAGAAGCTGATCGCTTGCCAATAGGTCTAGGGCCGGGGTTATTGCATTCACGAGTTCCGGTCTACTCCCGGTTCCCGGGCGAGGCCAAACTAAAGTTGCATAAAAACGGGCACATTCGGGGGCAGCCCTATGCCGGTTTGCGCCCGATTGTTAGCTTTGTGTGCTGCCCTTTAGGTGTTAGGGGGGAGTGCGGTGAAGAGTTTCCGCGTAACGCAACAATCACGTTCGATCCGGCCATCCGAATGCCGTTTTCACCGCAGATCGAACGAGATTGTTGCGAAAACATAATCGCCGGCGCACCATAATCGAGTCGCCGGCGCACCACGGCCTTCGCCTACTGCTGCTCCACCCAGCGCCAGGTGAAGATGCGCGCCTCCCCCTCCGGGTCGTCCAGGTTGGCGCTTTCGCGGTCGATCTGGATGAGAAGGTAGGACTCCGTTAGCTGCTCGACCAACCCGCCGCCCCATTCGGCCACGACCACCGCGTCCTCCAGCTCGGTATCGAGATCCAGAGCGTCCAGCTCGCCCAGCGGATCGCCGGAGCCGGCGCCAAAATCGTCCAACAGGCGGTAAGCATCCACGTGCACTAGGCTGGGTCCGCCCACTGTGGATCGATGCTCTCGGGCGATGACGAACGTCGGCGAGGTCACGCGCCCCTTGACCCGCATCCCCTCGGCCAGCCCCTGGGTGAACGTGGTTTTCCCAGCCCCCAGCGGGCCGTCAAGGATTACCACGTCTCCGGCCTCGAGCGCCGAGCCCAACTCCGCGCCGAAAGCCCGGGTATCCGCCGCGGTCGCCAACTCGCGGGTTCCTTCCTCCGGGAAACTATCCTTCAAGGTCTACTCCTCCCTCGTAGGTGCGCACGGTGCGACCGGTCGGACGGGAAACGATTTCGTAGTTAATGGTGCCGGCGGCGTCGGCGAGCTGGGTGGCGCTCATGCCGCCCTCACCGAAGAGGATCGCCTCATCCCCTGCGGCCACGCCGAATGGATTCTCCCCGAGATCGATCATGATTTGATCCATGCATACGCGCCCTACCTGCGGGTATAGCTTTCCCCCGACGCCGACCTGCAGCGCCCCCTGGAAGGAGCGCGGCAAGCCATCGGCGTATCCGCATGGGATGGTGGCCAGGTAGCCTGGTTTGTCCGCGGTCCACGTCAGGGAGTAGCAGGTGGCATCGCCGGGTTCCACGCGCTTGATATTGATGACGGTTGCGGCCCACGTCATTGCGGGCTTCAAGCCGTGCTCAAGGCCCTCGACCGGTTCTAGGCCGTAGCACGCCACGCCGGGGCGCACCTGGTCAAAGTGCAGGTCCGGGCGCTCCAGCGTAGCGGGCGAGGCGGCCAGGTGATTTACGGGGCATTCGAGCCCCAGCTCGCGCGCCAGCTCAATGGCGCGCCGGAAGTTGTCTGCCTGGGTGTCATTGAACCGGTCCGAGGGCGTATCGGCGCAAGCCAGGTGGCTCATAAGTCCCGTGACCTCAATGTGGCCCGCATCGCGCAGCAGCGTGAAAGTTTCCTCCCACGCGTCCTCATCCACGCCGGAACGGTGCATTCCCGTCTCGACTTTAATGCACGCCTTAGCCGGAACCCCGGCCTCCACCAACGCGCGCGCATGGGCCGGGGAAGGAACACCAATCTCTACCCCGCTGGCCAGAGCGTCCGTTAGGTCCTGGTCCGGAGACCACATCCACGCGACGATGGGAACATCCACACCAAGCGCGCGGAGATAGACCGCCTCGCTCAGTGTGGCGACGCCGAGCAGATCGGCTCCGGCTTTCACCATCACCGGGGCCACGCGGTCCACGCCATGGCCATAGGCATCGGCTTTGACCACGCACATCAGGCGCGCCTGGCCCGCCACTTCTTTAAGCAGGCGGACGTTATGTGCGATGGCGTCGAGGTCAATACGGGTACGAAGCAAAGGCATGGTCACCATTGTGCCACCCATCTGCGGCAAATAAGGAAAGCCCCTAGCCCTCCCGCCACTAGGCGGACCAGGACGGCCCCGCCCGAGCGGAGCGGAAGGCTAGGGACCAGACTCCGGCCCGGGGCCGGGTATTCTATTCCACGGTGACGGACTTGGCCAGGTTACGCGGCTGGTCCACGTCGTATCCCTTGGCGGTGGCTACCGCGCAGGCAAAGATCTGCAGCGGCACGGTAGCCACCAGAGGCTGGAGGAGGGTCGGCGCCTGCGGGACGCGGATGACGTGGTTTGCGAACTGCTCCACGGCTTCATCGCCCTCTTCGGCAATCACGATGGTAATTGCACCACGTGCTCGGATCTCCTGGATGTTGGAGACAACCTTGGAATGCAGGACATCCCGACCGCGGGGCGAAGGAACAATCACGAATACCGGCTGACCGTCCTCAACCAACGCGATAGGGCCATGCTTGAGCTCTCCCGCGGCAAAGCCCTCAGCATGCAGGTACGCAATTTCCTTGAGCTTGAGCGCACCCTCCATGGCTACCGGGTAGCCAACGTGGCGCCCCAGGAACAGGACGGACTTTGAGTCCTTCATCTCCTGCCCCAGCTTCTTAACTTGTTCTTCGCCATCGATGACCTGCTGGATCTTGTCCGGCATGGCCCCCAGCTCATCGATGATGAGATGGATTTCATCGGCATACATGTTGCCGCGCAGCTGCGCCAAGTACAGGCCCAGAAGGTAGGACGCGGTAATTTGCGCCAGGAACGCTTTGGTGGATGCCACGGAAATCTCCGGGCCCGCGTGCGTGTAAAGGTTCGCATCCGCCTCGCGAGGAATGGAAGAACCCTGAGTGTTGCAGATAGCCACTACCTTGGCGCCCTGCTCGCGCGCGTGGCGCACGGCCATCAACGTGTCCATAGTCTCTCCGGACTGGGATAGCGCCACGACCAGGGTCTTCTCATTGACAATTGGGTCGCGGTAGCGGAACTCGTGCGCCAACTCGACCTCGGTCGGGATGCGGCACCAATGCTCAATCGCGTAGCGCGCAACCTGGCCCGCATATGCCGCGGTGCCGCACGCGATGACAATGATCTTGTCCACGGCACGAAGAACGGACTCATCAATGTTGACCTCGTCTAAGGTCAGCTTTCCGGACTCATCGAAACGCCCCAGCAGCGTATCGCGCACCGCGGCGGGCTGATCGTGGATCTCCTTGTCCATGAAGGACTCAAAGCCGTCCTTTTTCGCAGACGCCGCATCCCACTCGATATGGAAGGCCTTGCCCTGGGCGGGATTGCCCTGATAGTCGGTGATGGAGACCTCATCAGCGGTAATGGTCACCACCTGGTCGTTGGCAATCTCCATAGCCTCCTTGGTGTAATCAATGAAACCGGAGACGTCAGAGCCCAGGAAGTTCTCCCCCTCGCCAAGGCCAATGACAAGCGGCGAATCGCGGCGGGCAGCCACGATTCGGTCAGCCTGGTCCGCGTGGATCGCTAGAAGGGTAAATGCCCCCTCAAACTTCTGGCAGGCCAACTGCATGGCGCGAGTCAGGTCGCCTTCAGCCTCATTGTCGAATACATCGGCCAGGACGGTGGCCGCGACCTCGGTGTCAGTTTCAGAAACAAAGGTATAGCCCTTGTCCTGCATAGCCTTGCGCAATTCGGTGAAGTTCTCAATGATGCCGTTATGGACCACGGCCAGCTTCCCACCCGCAACCACATGCGGGTGCGCGTTGGAGTCAGTTGGTCCGCCGTGGGTTGCCCAACGGGTATGCCCGATGCCCAGGACCGAATCCTTCAGCGGGCGTTGGGCTATTTCCCCCTCTAGAGCGGCAACCTTGCCGGCCTTCTTACGCCAACCAATCTCACCATCGGCGTACATTGCAACACCGGCGGAATCATAACCGCGGTACTCCAAGCGACGAAGGCCCTCAATGACAACATCAAGGGCATAATATTTACGGTCAGCCGAAGCATGGGCTACATAACCAACAATTCCACACATAGCCCCTGATCCTACAGCATTTGTTGTTATAACTAGTTGCCCCGTCGAGGTGCCGTTAGGCATTTTTCACCCCATAATCCGTGGAGCAACGGGCGCAAGACATCACTTTTGCTCTATCCTTGAAGGCGTGTCTGCGAATTTGAAGAAGCATCTAGCAACCCTGTCCAAGCGTGGCCCCCACCGCGTACTCGTTGGTGACCTGTCCTACGCCGGTCTCAACGGCCGCGTCTACACCCCAGCGGAAGGAAAATCGCTTCCCGCCGTGGCCTTTGGCCATGACTGGGCCAAGGACATTAAGCATTACCACGCGACCCTGCGCCACCTGGCGTCCTGGGGCATCGTAGTCGTGGCCCCCAATACGGAAACGGGACTTAGCCCCAACCACCGCAATCTGGCGGCCGATATGGAGACCGCCCTGCAAATTGCCTCGACCGTGAAGCTGGGCAACGGTAATATCTCGGTTTCGCCCGGCAAGCTGGGGATGATTGGCCACGGCATGGGTGGCGGCACCGCGGTGCTGGCCTCCGTTAATAATGACAAGGTCTCCGCCGTTGCGGCTATTTATCCTGCCGTTACCAGCCCTAAGGCCACCTCCGCGGCCCGCCAGCTGGACAAGCCTGGCCTGGTCATTGGCTCCGAAACCGGAGAGATTTTCAGCGCCGGCAACCCGGCTCGCTTGGCTTACAACTGGAAGGGCGATGTGGCGTATCGCGAAATTGAACGCGGTTCCCAGGGCGGATTCTCCGAGGACAAGCTCTTTAAGCTGGCCTTCGGCGGCGAGATGTTCCAGGGCCGCGCGACCGAGACCGCCCGTGGCCTGGTCACCGGCTTCCTTCTGCACCAACTCGCCGGCGAAAAGAAGTATTCCGGTTTCTCTGAGCCGGATGCCACCGGCAAGGGCTTCGATTCGCTTACTGGCGAGAAGCTGTCTGATAAGGCTGGCGTCCGCCGCGACGAGGACTAGCCCCTCCGCAGCACAGATTTCACTTGCCCCGTCGTGCGCCTGCGCGGCGGGGTTTGGCGATCCTCGGCTTCGCGTGCTTTGCCCGAAGCCCCCATGGCCCCACCTCCCGACGCCTCTTTAGCCGCCTGTTGGGCGGCCTTTTCCACTTCGTCCTGGGCCTTGCCGAGGGTCTTTTCGAACTCCACCAGGCGGGCCGCCGTGCGCTCGCGGAATCCGCGTGCAAACTCGTCAAAATCCATTACCACTGCCCTGCCTTTCGTGCGCGTTCCCATGATTGCTGAACTGAACTTTGCGTAGTGACTGAACTCTGCGCCTGCGTCGAGCTAGTCAACTCTGTGCTGGGGGAGGCCGGCGGCGGAGCGGGTTGTGGAGCAGGCTCTGGCTCGAGCTGTGGCCCCGGCGCGGGGATCTGCTTCTTCGGCGGCGGGGCTGGCTCCTCGACTTGGCTTAGCTCCGGGGGCGGTTCGATAACGGAGTCATCGGTTTCCACGCAGTCTTTTACCGGAACCGCTTCCGGTTCCGCAGGAGGGGCGGGTTCTGGTTCAGGCTTGGGCTCGGGTCTAGGCGCAGGCTCCGGCGCCGGTTCGGGCTCCGGTGCGCAATCCGGCTCGGTAAGGCCTACGCAACCAGCCACTGCGTAAGCCGCAACGCCCAAGCCAACCGCCGCCACACCCGCGCCCACGGCGCCCAAGGTGCCCAGGCAGGAAGACGCCGCGGAATTAATGGCCTTTTGAGCATCCGCAACCACGTCATGCGCCCCGGCGATTGCGTTGTTTATCGCTCCGTTGACCGCGCCGTTAATGGCACCGGTGATGGAACCATTGACGTTAGCCTCAATGGATTTGTTTAGGGAAGCATGGGTGCGCTGGGCGCACTCCTGGAAGTCAACCACGGCCTGGGTAACGCGCCGTGCACACTCCGGCGCGTCCGCCACCGGTAGGGTCGCCGGATTCGGCTCCGGACACACGCCAGGCGAAGGAACGGGCGCCGGCGCCTGCTCCCGGGCGGGTTTGTCCGGATTTCCGGCCGGCTCGGCCGGCGGCAGGGTGCATTCGAAAGGATCCGTCTTGGTGTTAGCCCCCGGCTCCGCGTCAGGCTGTGGATTCGGCTCGCCCTCGGGCGTTGGCCGCTCCGGTGCGGGGGCATTGTCTGGGCACTCACACGGCGGATTATTGCTCAGCATCTCATCGCAGCGGCGCTCCATCTCCGCGTAGCATTCGTCGATGTGGGTATCGCGGTCGCGGCACTGCCTGCTGAGCACGCCCATGGTGTTATCGATGAGTCCAGCGGCAATGGGAATGATAAGGGCGGCCAAGCGCCCCGCCGGGGTGCGCTTAATTACTGCCGTGAGGATCTGGATCACCGGCGTGACCGCGCCAATGACCTCTGACATGAAAGAGTCGGAAGTATCCACGATGCTATCAATCGCGCGTGCGCAACCTTCGACGCCCTTGGCGATGGAGTCGGCGTCGGACCGCTCCTGCGAAAAAGAGTCCAGCTGCTTGCTGACCAAGGAGGCAATGGTGCCTCCCGCGACGCCGCCAAGAGTATCGATAATCAAATCGCGCAGGAATGACCCCGCCGAGCCCTGGACACTGTAATCAATAGAGGAACCCCCGCGACTGGTCACCGCCGCCTGAGTGGCATCGACCAGCGCGGCGGTATTGAGGCCATCGACGGTGCCGATAGCCTCACGGAGCATGGTAATCGGCATGGACGGGCCCCGATACGCCCCCATCGCGGCCAGTTGAAAATCGCCGACTGCGGAGCTGAAATCATTCAGCAGGCTTGCTGCAGCTGTCTTCATCGGGCACCATCCCCGGGACGGTGGCGCGAAAGTGCATCCGAGTTTTGCGTATCCATGCTCTCAATTGCGTCTAACTCGCGCTGGGCGGCTAGCGCCGTGGAATCCATTACGGCGCCACGCTGCCCGGAACGCTCATGCAACTGAGCCATCAAGTGGGCCAGGCGCTGACCGTGTCCCACAAATCCCCGCCCCGCGGCTGCTGGATTAAAGTCCGGAGCCTGTGCGGCGTGTTCCTGCGCAAAGCGCGCCACATGTTCCCGCAGCCTCCCCGCACTAGCCGTTGCCCGCGCGTAATCAACTTGCATTTCGGCCATTGGAGTCCCCCCTTTTACTCTTGGTCACTGACTTTAGGCTCTTAAGGTCTAAAGTCCGTCACCATTATTGGACTCGAGTTGCGGCCAAACGGTTCCCAGCAAAATAAAAAAGTTGCCCGGCATCAAACCGCGGCAACTTCTTTACAACCGTGAACGCAGGTTAGGCGCTAGCCACAACGGCGGCTAGGCGACCCGCTACCCTGCGGGCCTGCTCCCCATCGGCGGCCTCGACCATGACGCGGAAGAGCTCCTCCGTTCCGGAAGGGCGAAGCAGCACGCGTCCGGTATCAGCAAGCTCGGCCTCCGCCTCGGCTATGGCGGCCTTGACCTCGGGGTTCGACATGATGGAGGACTTATCCACCACTGGTACGTTGATCAACGTCTGCGGCAGGACGGTCATCACGGACGCCAGTTCTTTCAACGTTTTACCGGTCTTAGCCATGCGCGCCATGATGTTCAGGCCGGACAGCGTGCCGTCACCAGTGGTGCAATCATCGGGCAGGACAATATGGCCGGACTGTTCGCCGCCCAGTGAGTAATCCCCCTTAGCCAGCTCTTCGAGCACATAACGATCCCCCACATTAGCCTCGAGAACCGTAATGCCATGCTCTTTCATGGCCAGCTTCAAGCCCAGGTTGGACATGACCGTGGCCACCAGGGTGTTGTGGCGGAGATCGGACTCCTGCTTCATTGCCACGGCTAACAAAGCCATAATCTGATCGCCATCTACCACATTGCCCTCAGCGTCGACGGCCAGGCAGCGGTCCGCGTCGCCGTCATGCGCGAGTCCCAGGTCAGCCCCGTGTTCCACCACCGCCGCTTGGATCTGATCGATATGGGTGGAACCACAGTTCTCATTAATATTAAAGGCGTTTGGCTTGTTATGAATCGCAACGACCTCAGCCCCGGCGGCCTCGTACGCCATCGGCGCGACCTTGGAAGCCGCACCGTTCGCGGTATCCACCACCACCTTAATGCCCGACAAGTCAGTGGTAACCGCTTCGGCAAGGTGCTGAAGGTAACGGGAACGGCCGGTAGAAGCCTCGGAAATGATACGGCCGATCTTGGTGCCGGTCGGGCCATCCTCCTTCAGGTTTTCCATGGCCTCCTGAATCTGATCCTCAAGGGCATCCGGAAGCTTCTTTCCGCCGGCGGAGAAGAACTTGATGCCATTGTCCGGCATCGGATTGTGGGAGGCGGAAATCATGACGCCCAGATCGGCGCCGTAATCATCGGTCAGAAAGGCGATGGCCGGGGTTGGCAGCACACCGACGCGCACCACGTCAACGCCACGGGATGCCAGGCCCGAGGCAATGGCGGCGTCCAGCATTTCTCCGGAGACGCGGGGATCGCGGCCGATGACAGCGGTTGGGCGCAACTCATAGGACTCACGATTAGCAGTGAGTACCTCCGCAGCGGCCTGGCCGAGCTTCAAGGCCAGGGCCGGAGTCAGCTTTTTGTTCGCAAGCCCGCGAACGCCATCAGTTCCAAATAGTCGAGTCATGGATCCAATTATGCATGTTTCGCCAAAAATCTTGGATTCCAACGGTCAACGACAAGCCGAAATGTGATCTAGCGGCGGAAGTCTCATCGCTTCCTCTCACCGATGATTATGCTCGCCTCTGTGCTCGCCTCTGTGCGCCCCGTAGCGGTGGGTTACCCGGCCAGCTTATGCGGCCACATGAAGTCAACCGCAAATGGCGAACGCCGCCTCTCCCCGAAGGGAAAAGCGGCGAACAAAAGTACGTGAGCGAAGATTAACGCTTGGAGTACTGAGGGGCACGACGTGCCTTGTGGAGACCGGCCTTCTTACGCTCAACTGCACGAGCATCACGAGTCAGCAGGCCAGCCTTCTTCAGGGCTGCGCGGTCAGCTGGGTTGTAGATGTTCAGTGCGCGGGCGATAGCCAGACGCAGCGCGCCGGACTGACCGGTTGGGCCGCCACCGGAAACGGAAACCTTGATGTCAAACTGGCCTTCACGCTCGAGAAGGGTCAGTGGCAGCAAGATGTCCTGCTGGTGCAGCTTGTTAGGGAAGTAGGTGTCCAGGGAACGACCATTAACGGTGATCTCGCCGGAACCTGGAACCATGCGTACGCGAGCGATTGCGCGCTTACGGCGACCAACGGTCTGGATTGGTCCCTCATGGGTAGCTGCTGGCGCAGCTGCCTCGGACTCCTCGGAAGCCGGTGCTACGGAATCACCGATGGTGTTGGTGAATTCTTCAGTAGCAGCGGTAGCTGCGGCGATGTCAGCAGCGTCAGCAACGTTGTTATCGATGTTGTTTTCAGCCATTACTGTGCCACCTGCTTAAACTCGAAGGTCTCCGGCTTCTGGCCGGCGTATGGGTGCTCCTCGCCAACGAAGACGTGCAGCTTCTTAGCGGAAGAACGGGACAGCTTGTTGTGCGGCATCATGCCGGTAACTGCTTCTTCGATTACGCGAACTGGGTTGGTGTCCAGGGACTGACCAAGGGTCATGGACTTCAGGCCGCCCGGGTAACCGGAGTGGCGGTAGCGCATCTCACGCTCGCGCTTGTTGGAAGAAACGTGAATCTTATCAGCGTTGATAACGATGACGTGGTCACCGCAGTCAACGTTTGGTGCGAACTGTGGCTTGTGCTTACCGCGCAGCAGGTCTGCGACGGTGGAAGCAAGCTTGCCCAGTACCACGTCAGTTGCGTCGATGACGTACCAGTTACGGGTGACGTCACCGCTCTTTGGGTGGAAAGTAGACAAAATGACTCCTTGAAAGTCTGTCTTAGGAACTGCCAGCCAACGCCATGCGCCTTAACACCCGTAGTACAGCGGCCGGTGGAGACCTGCATACGGTGCCTCTCGCACAAGGTCCTGCCGAATGCTAGGCAGGAGCGCTTAGGCGGAGTGAACACACAGATTGCCTACTCTACACGCCCTGGCCTGCGCAATCAAAACGCGGTGGAGCGCCTGCCGTAGTGGTCACGCAGATAAATCCCGTGCCCGCTACGGTGGCGCTCCCGCTCCCCCGATCGGCCCAAGGAACCTGGGTGTCTTATCCCCCGAACCCATTCGCGTTCCTTGAGCCCGTATAGCGCCGCTTCCTTTTACTCCAAGGTAGGCGCCATGGCGGCGCATACCTCCCCCGAGTTCCCCCTCATTCCCCCGAATGAGACTTAAAAGAAAGCGGCAAGTTTTAAGGTGTGTGTGGAGTCAGCCTTAAGGCCAACAATGTTCCCGTCTTAGTGATTCGCGCTTATTAGCCAACGCTGGTGCTGGGCGCGGCTAGCCCCAGCTGTTCATGGCCTGGGTATTGATGCGGCTCATTGCGCTATTGCTGTCACTGAGCGTGGTGGAGATGGTTGCAAGAACGGTGTTGAGTTCCGCAGCCGCGTTATCCCACTTCTGCTGCGCGGCGATGTATGCGGTGGCGCTGTCACCTTCCCACGTGGCCGTCATAGGTTGAATATCACCCTTGAGATCTTGCAGCAGGCCGTTAATGCGACCGGAGGTGGATTTGATATCTCCTGCCGCGCCCTCAATGGCGGCAAAGTTGTATTTGATTCTGCTCATTGTTCTTCCCCTTTTGTATTGGTTTAAATCACGCGGATTTAACGCGAGTGGTTTACAGCGACAGGCCGCCGCCGGTGCGCTTAAAGGCTTCCTCGTTGTCTACTTCAACGCCCTCGAAGCCCTTGGCGTTGGAGCGAATGTTTTCACTGATTGCGGCGAGCGCCTCGCGGAGTTGCGTGGCGGAGGTGTTGTAACGCTGCATCAGGTCATCGAAGGAAACCTGTGCGCGGCCTTCCCAGTCGGCGCGCAGGCCGTCTACTACGCCGCCTAGCCGGGTTAGTTCCGCCTGTACCTCATCATTGACTGCATCCACCTTGCCGGCAGTGCCGACCATTACGTCAGCTTCGGTTCTAAACTGAGACATAAATTGTCTCCCCCTCCTGATTTAGATTTTTAAAAATGGTGTGGGTAGGAAGTACTGGGCGATACCGCCTTTTCTTCTCACTTATATTGGACTGGAGTTGCGGCCAAACGGTTCCCGGGGATTTTAAAAAAAGTTCTAAATGACTTTCTCCATACTCTCGACCGCCATGCGGCAAGCCGCCCTGTGGGCCCGAGTCGGGGTTTGGCGGGAATGGCAGCCCACGGACATTTGGTGGCCTTCATGGACCCACGTGGTCCATGTGACCTGGGATTCATCTCCGGGTTTTTCCACGTAGGTCAGTTGGCCGTCTTCATCGGCGCCGCCGTTTTCGGGCAATTCGAGCGTTGGATCCATGGCGATTTCATCGCGTAATTCGGCAAAAAGCGCTTCGGCGGGGACGGAATAGAGCGGGTCTGCGGCCAGTAGGACCCTCAAGTCGGGGTCCTGGCCGGTGGCGGTGACCACCCCGTCCTCCTCACCGGCTTTAAAGCCACGGGGCAGTTTTGCACGCAGCCCGCCGGCTTCCACCCAGGCTCCGGTGTCCGCTTCCGTTGAGGTGGCACGGGATTGAGGACTCTGGGTGGGACTCGGCGGTGGTCCGGGCATCTCAGCCACTGCCTGGGGCGTTTCCTCATCTTGGGCGCTGACACGTTCGGAATCGTCAGCACCACGGCTGAATACCCCCGCGGCCCACAAGGACACGCCGATCAGGGTTACTACCACTACGCCTATTAATGCATGGAATGGTTCAAAGCGGCGGTCCTTGGTCTCCTTGTCCACGATGCGTACGGCGGGCGGGGCTTCGTTCCCATTATTGAATTGCTGGCGGGCATCGATTGCATCCCCCTCCGGCGGGGATTGTTCATCTATGGGCAGGAATTCGTCGGTGAGAGGGTGCGTGTCGGGCCCCGGGGGTTGGTACCCCTCGAGCTGTCCGGTGCTAAGAACCGTAGCCCCCTCAAGCCGAAGATGCCGCATGAGCAGTACCAAAGCCTTGCGCGTGATGTCCGTGCCGGACGGGTCAGCGACTAACCCCACCGTGCATTCAGGCCAAGCCCCTGCAGCGAGCTCCTTGATTTGCTCAACCACCCCTTCGAGCGCGGAGCCCTCCGCGATGGCGGCACCAGTAAGGTCATAGCGGAAAGCCGTCTCAGTGCCTTCGAATACGGTGGCCCCGTCCATGACGGTGACCGTAACGGTAGCCTGCATGGTTTACTCCCCCGCGCCTTCATTGCTAGCGGAGCGCGCCACACGGGCGAGCCCCTGGCTTTCGCCTCGCACTACATAGGTACCGCGCCCCGGCGGCTGGTGGGTTGGGCGAATACCAAAGATGGTCCCCTCATCCTTTTCAGCATCTAGCAGCAGCGCAGCGGGCTGCGAGTCGCGCAGGGCCGCCATGAAACCGCCGTACATGGCGCGGGCGATGCCTCCAGACTTGCGCGTGGCCACCACGTGCATGCCCACGTCCCGGGCGTGCGGAATAAGCTCCACCAGCGGACCTAGATGCATATCGCTGACCAGATCCAGATCGTCAATAAGGATGTAGATTTCCGGGCCTTCCCACCATGATCGGGCCTTAAGTTCAGCCGGTGACACCTCCGGTCCGGGCAGCCTCCCCCGAAGCGTGGCGGCTGCATCCTGAAGGGCCTTTTCCGTGCCGGCGGCGGTGGCGGAATAGGCGGCCACCATCTCCTCTGGGAAACGGGCCAGGTGCGAGCGGCGGTGATCGATGACCACCATGCGCGCATCCGCACGCGGTAAATCTGAGATGGCGGCACCAACCGTGGCCAGGAATTCCGACTTTCCCGAACCCGATGAACCCACGCACACGAAATGGGAATGGGCGGCGCTATCCCATGTAACCGGCTCTAGGTTGCGCCCGCCGATACCCCAGGCCAGCCCCGCCCGTTCCAGACCAGCGGATAGCGCAGCGAGTTCATCGCGATTTATGTGTTCGGGCAACGTGCGCAGGGCGGGAACAGGCTGATGCTCAGCATAAAACTGGGCGAGGTAAGCCACGTCCTGATTGGAGCTGTTAGCAATGAGCATGAACTGGGCCTCGGGAGTTAGGCCACGGCCAGGTTTTGCCGGCAGTTGGGCCTGGGCCTTACGGTCCACCAGGGAATCCATGGCTTCACCCAAGCGCAGCTCCAAGCGGTGCGTTACTAAATCCCTAATTGATGGGCGCATGGTGGTCCAACGCGGGGTGGTGATAATGAGGTGAACCCGGGCGGATGGGCCATCCGCGGCCAGCTTGGTAATGGGCTCAGCCAGGTCTTCGAACTCGGAGGAACCAGTGCCAATGTGGTGCCAGCCGTCGATGACAAGGAACGTGTGGCGTTCTTGTGGGGTTTCCGCGAAGCTCATAACCTCATCTACAATGCGGCGGACCTTATCCGGTTCAGTACGGTTGGCCACGCCAGCCACGTGCGGCAGCATCCCCATCCCGCTGAGCTGCCCACCACCGGCATCGATGATGTAAAAGCGGACCTTGTCTGGGGAATTCAGCGCGGCAATGGACGCGACCATAGTGCGCACCGCCGTGGACTTGCCGGATTGGGGACCGCCACAGATAACCGCGTGTCCACCGCTGGCCCCCAGGTCGACAAACAGGGGGTCTTGACGCTGGTGGAACGGGCGATCAATTAGTCCCAGTGGGACGGCCAAACGGACCGGCTCGTTCGCTTCGTTGCCCAGGGTGAGATGGGAATCGGCGATGATGGCCGGCAGCTCCACCGCATCCGGCAGTGGAGGCAGCCAAATCTGGTGTGCCCGCTGGTCCCTTGTCTTAGCCTCCGCACGGGCGGCCTCAACCACGGCCGCAAACAAGGTGGTGGATTTGTCAATAACCACGTCTGCGCTCGCAGCAACCGGGGCATCGTCTTTCCACTGCGTAAAGGGCTGCACGGCAAGCTCGCGACCCGCACCAGTGGCGCTGGTGGCCGGGCGTTCCAACGGTCCGGAGACGTACGCGGCCTGGAACCGGCGGATATCTTCCGCGTCCGTTTTCAAATAGCCCGCGCCTGGCTGGCTGGGCAGATGATAAGCATCAGTCACACCGAGGACCTGACGGGACTCACCTGCGGAAAAGGTCTTTAAGCCAATCCGGTAAGACAGGTGCGAATCCAGCCCGCGCAGGCGGCCTTCCTCCAGGCGCTGGGATGCCAGGAGCAAATGCACATGTAGGGAACGCCCCAAGCGGCCTACCGCTACGAAAAGGTCGGCAAAGTCTGGATGCTGGGCTAGCAATTCCGAAAACTCGTCCACCACGATGACCAGCGCCGGCAGCGGTGCGAGGTCATCACGCACGGCACGGGCCGCGCTGTATTCGGTGACGTTTGCAAAATTCCCGGCCTTACGCAGGACTTCCTGGCGGCGGGTCAGCTCGCCGGAGATTGCATCAAACATGCGAGCCACCAGTGTGGATTCCTCCTCCAGGTTGGTAATCACAGCGGAGGTGTGCGGCAGCACGTCGCAGCCCAGGAAGGTCGCGCCGCCCTTGAAGTCGACGAGGACAAAGTTGAGCTCTTCCGGGCTGTGGGTCGCGGCAAGGCCTACCACTATCTCGCGCAGGATCTCACTCTTGCCCGAACCCGTAGCGCCCACGGCAAGCCCGTGCGGCCCCATGCCGCCCTGGGCGGCTTCCTTGAGATCTAGGATGACGGGCTGGCCCTGTGGGTCGATTCCCAGTGGCACGCTAAGCCGCTGGCTCCCGGCGCGTCCCGGCCATAGTTTATCCCCACTGAGCTGGTCTATATCCTCCACTCCCAGCAGGGATAGCAGGTCCCCCTTGCTGCGGGAGGCTGCAGTGGACCCGCGCGGGCGGGTGCAGCGGGCCAATCGGCGGGCCAGCGCCTGCGCCGCGCCCAACGTAAGCCCGTCCGGCCGGGCTAGGGGTTCTTCACCGTCGGCGGTGACCGCGTTAAGGGTATCGCCCACGGTAAACGTCATGCCCTCCATTTCCGCCCTCATGCCCAATTCCGTATTCGCAACGGTTCCCACATCGATGATGGTTGTCAGCTCGGGATCTTCAATGAAGTCCTCGACGCCGCTGGTGGGAACGTTGTTGACAATCAACACGCAATAGGAGGCCCGGCGCGGATTGCGTGCGTGGGGTAGCCACTTGAGCCATTCCCATCCCTCGCCGTTGTCTGCGCCCTCGATTTCTATTCCCACCGTCTCCGGACCATGCGCCACCACCAGCTGGGCTACTAGCGCCCGTGCGAGTGACTGCGCGTTCTTTCCGGAAAACCCAATGAAGCGGAATGCCCGAAGCTGCAGAGCTACGGGAACCTCCGGCACCGAATCCACGGCGTTGACTAAGTGACGCAGGCTCACCGCGCACACGGGGTCAAGATCCTCCGTTGCTCCCGGGTCCGGCACGGCGATGGGCGTGCACAGGGCGGTCTCACCCACACCAAGACGCACCTCCAGCGCGTCAGCGTCCGCGGCGTCACGCTCCCACAGGCGCGAGGTACCTACCAAGTCGATGAGCCCATCCGGGTTGGGATGACGATGAAACTCATGGGCGCGTTGGGCCCTGGCATTCTCTAACGCCTCCTCCCGCACCGCCTTGAGGTGGCGCAGGTACGTGCGCCGCGTCTCATCCGGGTCTTGGCCCTGGCCCTGCGGGTTGAACATCATAAAGACGCTGGCCAGCATCATCAGCGGAAACATGAGCAGCATGGGCGAAACAGAGCGGCCGTCACCGCCTCCCATGACCATCAGCGCCACCATGCCCACCACCGCGGCTATCATGATTATCGGCATAAGCAGGCGCACGAGTGGCACCGGTTGTTTCCGTAATGCGTCAGGCACCGGCTCCGCCTGGATCTCCCCCACGGGCAAGTCTGGGGTTGGTTCGCGACCCTCCGGCCCCACGGGTTCCACAACAACACTGGTCATAGTCTTGTCCCTCCGAATTGCGCGCCTTGCTGTTCTCCCCCGGGTGTGGCCCCCTGCCACAAGGAATTTCCCCCAAGCGGTAGACACGCGTGCTTTTAGTAAGCCACAATGAAGTCCGTCAGGGCAAGGGGTTGCCCGGAATTGATTACACACTCGGGGGTTTACCGTGGCTGTATCTCAGCGCATTAATGTCACTTTTCGTTGCCATGTGGGCTCTTTCGCGACCGACGCCGACCTGGCCCTACCCTCCCGCTCCACGCTGGATGAGGTGATGGATGAGGTCTTAAGGATTATTGGGGCTCCGCCACTAACGCGCCCGTGGGCCATTACCACCGCGGCGGGCACGCCGCTTGGGCGTAGCCTTCCGCTTGAGGAGGTGGTTAGCCATGGTGAGCTCATCTACCTCAGCCCGGCCGAGGATCCTGTTCCACCGGTGATTAAGGATTCCGCTGAGGCGCTGGCGGCGACCGCTGGGTCCGGTGGCGCCCCCGGCGCGGCATGGGCGTGGTCCCTAGCGGCACTATCTGCCTTAGCCCTGCTTGCGTCCGCGTATGTTCCGGTGGCGGCCGCTATCGCGGTGGCCGCCGCCTTAGGGTTCGCCCTGGCGTTATGGGTGCGTCCCTCCCCGGCGGTGGCGGGATGGATCATTGCTATGGCGGCCGCGGCCGGCTGGACGGGTATTTCCAACTGGTCAGCCTCCTCGGGATCCACCGGCGGGCTGCTCATCCACGATGTGCTTGAGTTTCTGCTGCCACCCACGGTGGTTGAGGCGGCTCTGGGCGGGGCCATAGCGTGCGCCTGCGCCGGGTTAGCCTTGGCGATTACGCATGCCACTGGGCTCGTGGGGCCGCGCACCGCGGCGGCGACGTTAACGGCCATCACCATCACCGTGGCCGCGGTTGGTGGGTTGTTTATGCCAGGGCCTGAAGACGGTCCGGCGCCGCTAGTCTCTGCCGCGGCGGCCGCGCTCATTACGGGTCTCATTCTGGTCGCCATCGCGCCGGGGCTTACAACCCGAGCGGCCGGTCTAAGTGTTCCGCGCCTGCCCACGGCGGGCCAATCCCTTGATATTTCCGATGCCCTACCCACTCGCGTGGACCTACGGGCCCTGCGCGCGCAGGCCCTTTATGATGGCCTGGCATTCGGCCTGGCCGCAGCCCTCATTCCGGCATGGGCGGTGCTGGCGCTGGCTGGCAGTGGGCTAACCGCCGTCTGGGATGGCCCCTTTGGCTTAAGCGCCACCACAACCGGCTTTGCCCAGGGGCTAAGCCTGGCCTACGCCGGCGCCATGGTCCTGCACGCCGCCCGCCACGCCAGCAGGTTCGCCTCATGGGCGCTGAGTCTCATAGGGCTCGCCGCGGTAGTATCCGCCGCCGTAGCCGCCTGGCTGTCCCGCGGCGAATGGTCCACCACGACCGGTCACATCATCTGGTTTGTCATCGCCGCCCTGGCTTTGGTTGCCGGGGCCACCGCCCCACTGTGGGCGCCACGGATTCCGCACCTTGAACCCACCACAATCGTGTGGTTCGAACGCGCCGAATCCCTAACCATCGCCGCCTCCCTACCGCTGGCCGCACACCTTTTGGGGTTGTTCATGCTGATTAGGGGGCTGGGATAATGCGCAGGCGCAGCGCTACGGGCGTCGCCGCAACGCTCCTCGTGTTAGCCGGGATTATCGGGGCGCCATGCAGCTATGCGCAACAACCATCCACCCCGTGCGCGGAGCCCGTATCAAATTCTTCCGTTCCGCATACCACCGCCGCCCAGTCTGAATACCGGGAACGGCTGCATGCCCACGCCACAGGTGCGGGGGTCCGCGTGGCCATCATCGACACCGGCATCGCCCGCCACGCGGAGCTCCCGCGGCTCGAAGCGGGCGCGGACCTTGTGGCACCCGATGAACCCAACCCACTGTTTGACTGCGATCTCCATGGAACCGCAGTGGCCGGAATCATTGGCTCCCAGGCAACCGGAATCGCCCCCGGCGCCACGTTGATTAGTATCCGCCAATCCTCCTCCCACTACCGCACCAGTGAGGATGGAGACGCCCCCGCTGGCACGGGCAGCCTACGCTCCCTGGTCGATGCCATTAACATCGCCCTAGATAAGGACGCGGACGTCATCAATATCTCGCTCGTCTCCTGCCTCCCGCCGGAAGCCGCGCTCCGCCTCGATCCAGGCCCATTGGATGAGGCGCTCAGGCGCGCCGAAAGCCAGGGAACGCTCATAGTCGCCGCCTCCGGCAACACATCCACCGGGTGCCAAGCCGGCCACGTGGTCTTCCCCGCACACTCACCCACCGTGCTCGCCGTGGAGGCCCTAGACCACAGCCACGCCACCGCGGACTATTCCATCCCCGTCCCACCGGAAGCCACCATCCCTCCGCTTAGCGCGCCTGGCTCCGTGCCACTGGTACTCAATCCTTCAGGCCATGGCTGGATTAAGGCGGCCGAGCGCGCGGGCCAGGAAGTAGGCTTCCAGGGCACTTCCTTTGCCGCCCCAGTGGTCAGCGGCACCGCGGCCTTGCTTAAGGAGCGTTATCCGGACTCCAACGCTGGCGAGCTTCGGGATATAATCACCGCAGCCGCAGACCCATCCCTTGGCGCCGTAGATCCGCTGAGCACGCTCACCCACGTCATGCCCGCGGGAGATATACCGCCGCGCGCCAAGACCGTGACCCCGGCCCCAACCCCCACGCCCCAGGCGGTGCGGACCAGCGTGCACGCCGGGGTTGGCCTCGCCGCGGCCGCGCTCCTGGGGCTCGTAGGGGCCGCACTTGTCCGACGCCCCCGTCTAGCGCGTCAGCCCATAGTGCAGCAGCGGACCCGTCAGAAAGTCCAGCCCGCCCAGGCGCCACGCAACGTAGGCGCCGGCCGCGAAGGTCAACCAAATAACCAGGATGAGGGTGGCGACTAGGGCAATGCGGGCCTGGGCGCTCTGGCGTTCGAACCAGGCCACGAAGCGGTCATAGATCCCCACTCCCCAATCGAGTAAGCGGCGGGCCCAGCCAACCTCAAGGGACAAGATTCCCACGCCCAAGAAGGTCACTAGCCAGCCCTGGCCGGGCAGGGGGATCATCAGTATTCCCGCCGCGAAAACCGTCCAACCTAGAAGCAGAGTCAGCGGGCGCACGAGGAAGCCGTATTTGCCCTCCTTTGAACCCGCGTGGAAGTCCCGGAAAGATTCCACGCGCTCATGTACGGCGTCGCGCATGCTAGTCATAGCTTGATATCTTACCTAGGTATCCACCTGTCTATTCATTTTTCTCATGCGCATTGTTAGTAGGTCACCTTGAGCGCTTCCTCGCGGTTAAGGTCGGTGCCCTCCGGAAGCAGCCGGATTACCTCCCATGGGGCTCGGTGCGCCCGCCCCACTCCCAGCGCCTCTAGGACTTCCACCCCCGCTACCGCATGACGCTGCCCCGTGGCAGAAACCACCTGGTAGCCGTTGCCCGTATCCACTCCCACCCCGCCGGTGGATAGTCCCAGGAAGTGATCCGCAACTCCATCGCCGGACAGGGCTACCGTGCCGCCCGCGGGCTGGGCCAGGCCTGCAACCTCGCCGGAAAGGCGTTCTTCGGTTGGTGGGGTGGCGCACAGCCACCCATCGTTAGGCCCAACCCACTGCGGTACTAGGGACGGCAGGTTTCCGCGAGGCTCGGTGGTGGGGATCGAGGACACCGTGGCCGCGTCTAGGCGCCTTAGCTCCGCGCCCATGTCAACCAGCATGGTAGCCTGGGATTCAGTCAGCGGCCACACGCGCTCATTCGCACCGCTGCCCACCGACGCCCACAGCCCTTGGGCGCCTTTATTGGTATCTAGCACCGCGGGCAATTCGCTAGGGAACTCCAGTCTCGGCAGCTCCGGATAGGCGTTGAGTACGCCCTCAGGCACGGCCCACACGTGAGTGTCCCCCGTGATTCCCAGCGTTCTGCGCATCACCCGGCCCTCGATAGTCTCGGCTTCCGGCAGTGCGGCACGGCCCCCTGCGGTAACCATCCACTGGGTACCCGCGGACTCAACCAGGGCAGCCTGGTCTTCGCCCAGGGTAGCTACGTCCAGTCCCTCGGTGACCACGGTCTCCCCGGCTGCTACCGCCCCGGAATCCCCAATGACCGTGGGGAATTCCTCTTCCTCCGCCACCGCCGCGTCACCGGCGAAACACGCGGACCATGCGCCCACAGCGTGGGGAGAACCAATAGCCAAAAAGCCCGGCGCATCCCCAATGCCGAGCGGCGAGCCCAGCTGTGCCCCGTCCAGATACTCTTTCCCAATCGAGGCCGGCTCCGCGGCCTCACCGGCGATAATCCGGGCCGAGGCCAGGTTAGCCACCGGATGGTAAGCCTCCTCGACGCGCACAAATAGCTGGCCTTGCGCGCTGCGGACAATCGGCGCGTCGCCCGGCGCCGGGTTGGGCTGCAACCAGGCCAGCAGGCCGGAGCCGAGGCTGATTAGCCCCACGGCAATCGCCCCGAAGGTCAGCGCGCGCCTGCGGATGGCCAGGGGATCATGGATCATCCTCACATCCCCCATCACCAGGCCATGTTCTACCCGGCGGCGAAGAAACTTATGCCCCGATACCTGCGCTTTAGTAGTTGGCATTGGCGTGCCCATGAGGTTCCCCCGAATCCTGTTAGCTTCTAATGCGCCGCACCCCCTGCGCGGCATATGCCAAGGATCCTACCCCAGCACCGCGGGCCGGTGTCTAGGTTTTGGGACTAAACCTGTAGCTCATCGCGGCGCCCGCGGGTGGCCTCCGCGCGGGCGGCAAGTTCATCATCGGCCGGGTAATCCACCCCCACCAGGGACAATCCGCCCGCCGCGGCCACCGGAATCTTAGAGCTACGCTGGCTCTCCTTCAGCAATGCGGCGGCAAAGTCCACATCACGCTTGCCCTCCCCGACGGCGAGGCAGCATCCCACCAAGGAGCGCACCATCGACCAGCAAAAGGCATCGGCCGTGACGTGCGCCTCGTACAGCTGCGGTTCCTTATCGGTTGACGCGTCACGCCAGGTAAAGGACTGCAGGTCGCGGATGGTGGTCGCGTGGGGTTTCGCCCTGCAAAACGCCGCGAAATCATTCAACCCAACGAGCGCGCTAGCCGCCTCCTGCATGGCGTCTAAGTCAACTGGGCGAGTCCAAGTCGCCGTATCACGCGCCCGGACGGGCAACGCCCCCTGCGGGGCGGTGGTGATGCGGTAGACGTAATGCCTGCGCAGCGCGGAAAAACGCGCATCGAAGCCAACGGGGGCGAAGGAGGCGGCGGTGACGGTGACGTCGGATGGGAGGAGCTTTGCAAGGCGCCGCACTAGGCGCGACGGGTCACCGGCGATGGAGCGCTCGGCGAACATGGCCTTTGGCACGTCTACGTGTGCGACCTGGCCGGATGCGTGCACGCCCGCGTCCGTGCGGCCCGCCACCGTCAGCTCCACTGGATAGCGGGCAATCATGGCCAACTTTTCGGTCAACGTGCCCTCAACGGTGCGAACCGGGACCCCATCAATGGGATTTTGCTTAGCCCATCCATGGAAATCAGTGCCGTCATAGGCAACGTCTAAACGGAGGCGAACCAGTTCGTGCATGCCACGATGCTACCGCCTACGCCGACCCGCTCCCAATCCCCGCGGCCTTAGCACTGCCACGATTACAAGAATTTAAGCAAGCATCAAGCATGGCAAAGGGCCACCCCCCTAAAGATTTTCGGGGATGGCCCTTCGCGAGGCAAGACCTAGGGTCTAGGCGGAAGAATTACTTCTCCTCTTCCTTGGACTCCTCAACGGTCTCCTCAACCGCGGTGTCCTCAGCCTGTGCTTCCTCAGCCTCTTCGGCCTTAGGCTCCTCAGCCTTGGCCTCCTCGGCTTCCTTGGACGCAGCCACGCGGGTGGCGCGGGTAGCCTCGGTGGAAACGGTCTCCTCCGTCACCAGGGAAATCTGGGACATCGGAGCGTTGTCACCGGTGCGGTTCTCGAGCTTGATGGTGCGGGTGTAGCCACCCTCACGGCCCTCGAACTTAGGTGCAAGCTCGTCGAACAGGTAAGCAACGGTCTCCTTGTGCGGGAGAACCTTGAGAACCGCGCGACGGTCAGCCAGGGTACCGCCCTTGGCCTTGGTGATGAGCTTCTCAGCGTAAGGACGAAGCATCTTCGCCTTAGCGTCAGTGGTCTTGATAGCGCCGTGCTCGAAGAGGCTCTTCGCCAGGTTAGACAGCAGGTGAGCCTGCTGCTTAGCGGAGCCGCCGAGACGGGCACCCTTCTTAGGGGTAGGCATTGTGTACTCCTCGTTAGCGTTTTACTTGAGCGCGTTGGCGGGCGGGCAGCCCGCCTTGGGTCTGATTTACTCGTTGTCCTCTGCGGCCGGATCCTTGAAGTCACCGGTCTCAGCGTCATAACCCTCGAGCTGGGTTGGGTCAAAGTCCTCAGGGGTGTCCTTGAGGGCCAGGCCCAGGTTGGCCAGCTTGATCTTTACCTCATTGATGGACTTCTGTCCGAAGTTGCGGATATCCAGCAGATCGGACTCGGTGCACTCTGCGAGCTCACCGACCGTGTGGATCTCCTGACGCTTCAGGCAGTTGTAAGAACGAACGGAGAAGTTCAGGTCCTCGATTGGCATGCCGTAAGCAGCGATGTACTCGGTCTCCTGTGGGGATGGACCGATCTCAATGCCTTCGGCCTGGGTGTTCAGCTCGCGCGCCAGGCCGAACAGCTCAACCAGGGTGCCGCCGGCAGATGCCAGCGCGTCGCGTGCGGAAATCGAGTTCTTGGTCTCAACGTCAATGATCAGCTTGTCAAAGTCGGTGCGCTGCTCGACACGAGTAGCTTCGACCTTGTAGGAAACCTTCAGAACCGGGGAGTAAATCTGGTCAACCGGGATGCGTCCGATATCACCAGAGGTGGTCGCCGCAGGGACGTAGCCGCGGCCGCGCTCCACAACGAGCTCCATATCCAAGTTCGCGGTCTCATTCAGGGTAGCGATGTGCAGATCCGGGTTGTGGATCTCAACGCCTGCGGGCGGCTGAATGTCGCCTGCAGTCACCGCACCAGGGCCTTCCTTGCTCAGGTACATAACAACCGGCTCGTCAGAGTCGGAGGAAAGTACCAAACCCTTGATGTTGAGAATGATCTCAGAAACGTCTTCCTTCACACCGGCAATCGTGGTGAACTCGTGGAGAACACGGTCGATCTTGATGGAGGTAACCGCTGCACCAGGAATGGAGGACAGCAGGGTGCGACGCAGGGAGTTGCCGAGGGTGTAACCGAAACCTGGCTCCAGCGGCTCGATGACGAACCGGGAACGGGAAGAATCGATGAACTCCTCGGTGAGCTGAGGGCGCTGAGAAATGAGCATTGAGCTTCTCCTTTTCGGCTCCCACTATTTGAAGCCGGTAGAGGTTAAAAAGAAAAAGAGGGGATAAGACTTTACTTCGAGTAAAGCTCGACGATGAGCTGCTCCTGCAGCGGAACGTCGATCTGAGCGCGCTCGGGCAGCTGGTGCACGAGGATGCGCAGGGTCTCAGGAACAACCTGAAGCCAAGCCGGTACTACGGCCTCGGCCAGGCGGTCCTGAGCCTCTTCAAACCATTCCATCTTCTGGGAACGGTCACGTACGTCGATAATGTCGTACTGGGTGACCTTGAAGGAAGGAACGTTGATCTTCTTGCCGTTCACGGTGAAGTGACCGTGGGAAACAAGCTGGCGTGCCTGGCGACGGGTGTTGGCCAGACCAGCGCGGTAGATCACGTTGTCGAGGCGGGACTCCAGCAGGATGACCAGGTTGTCACCGGTCTTGCCTGGGAGACGGTTAGCCTCTGCGTAGTAGCGGCGGAACTGACGCTCAAGCACACCGTAGGTGTACTTAGCCTTCTGCTTCTCCTGGAGCTGCAGCAGGTACTCAGATTCCTTGATGCGGTTGCGGCCAGCCTGTCCCGGTGGGTATGGGCGGCGCTCAAACGCCATATCTCCGCCGACGAGGTCGACGCGGAGGCGGCGGGACTTACGGGTTACTGGGCCAGTATAACGAGCCATTGTAAGTTACCTTTTCCTTTCCTTATACGCGGCGACGCTTCGGTGGACGGCAGCCATTGTGTGGCTGTGGCGTCACGTCAGAGATGGAGGATACCTCCAGGCCGGCAGCCTGGAGAGAACGGATAGCGGTTTCGCGGCCAGAGCCTGGGCCCTTGACGAAAACGTCTACCTTCTTCATGCCGTGCTCCATTGCCTTGCGGGCAGCGGACTCAGCAGCCATCTGAGCTGCGAACGGGGTGGACTTACGGGAACCCTTGAAGCCAACGTGGCCGGAGGATGCCCAGGAAATCACAGCACCGTGTGGGTCCGTGATGGACACGATGGTGTTGTTGAAGGTGGACTTGATGTATGCGTGGCCCTGAGCCACATTCTTCTTGACGACGCGACGACCAGTACGACGTGCGCCGGAGCGAGTCTTAGGAGGCATCTATTACTTCTTCTTTCCTGCGATGGTCTTCTTAGGACCCTTACGCGTACGAGCGTTGGTCTTGGTGCGCTGGCCACGAACTGGCAGGCCACGACGGTGGCGAATGCCCTGGTAGCAGCCAATCTCGATCTTGCGGCGGATGTCAGCCTGGACCTGGCGGCGGAGGTCACCCTCTACCTTCCAGGTAGCTTCGATCACGTCACGCAGTGCCGCAACCTGGTCATCAGACAGGTCATCGGTACGCAGGTCTGGAGAGATGCCGGTCTTCTCAAGAAGCTCGGCGGCACGGGCTGGGCCGATGCCGTAAATGTAGGTAAGTGCTACCTCCATACGCTTGTTGCGTGGGAGGTCAACACCAGCAAGACGTGCCATGTGGCAGAGTCCTTTCGGGTTGTTACGGTGGTTTTCTCCCCACCCGTCCCTCACCATCATCCGCTTTGCCCGGACCGTGCCGGAACCATGGGGATGCTTTATCTGGTGGGGCTCAGGCCACCGCGGCCTAAGGTAAATGGAGGCCCGCTTGCGCACGCGCCGAAAAGCGTGCGAGTTCCTTGAGGAACACGGACCCGTGGGGTAAGGAGGCTTACGGTTTTTACTTGTAGCGGTAGACGATGCGTCCGCGAGTCAGGTCATAAGGAGACAGCTCTACAACAACGCGATCCTCTGGGAGAATACGGATGTAGTGCTGACGCATCTTGCCGGAAATGTGTGCCAAAACCTTGTGGCCGTTATCCAGCTCGACGCGGAACATTGCATTTGGCAGCGGTTCGATGATGCGACCCTCTACCTCGATTGCGCCTTCCTTAGCCATAACCTCTACTTTTCTGGCGGCCTTACAAGTTAAGTGGCCACCGCATGTTGGTATCTACTGCTGGCATATAACGCAAGCATTTCTAGCCCGCGTATACACCATCGATAAACCTTACGCCTTAAGGACACGAAACACAAACGTTTCTGCCGATATTTTTAAAATCATCGCAGGTCACGCCCCGCCCCTCATTTAAGACTCCGAGGTTCCAGATATCCGTAACCCCAAATATTGAAATCCCAGCCTCCGCTAGGGAAGCCGGGATGAAAAGTTTTCACGTTTCTAATCGAGGACCACGATTAGTAGATGAAGACCTTGTCACCGATCTGCAGGGTGTTAAAGAAGCGTTGCGCCGCATCGGCCGGAAGACGAACGCAACCAGCAGACATAAAGGACGGGTCTCCCTGGTGGAAAGCGTGGCCGTTGTAAGTGAAGTAGACGGCCCATGGCATTGGGGCGTTATTAAACTCGTAGGAGATCTCATCCTTAACCTTGCGGTTCACGTAGAACGTGCCGCGCGGCGTGTCCTGGCCCGGACGGCCGGGGGCCATTGCAGGTGCAACGTAGGTTACCCCACCTTTGCCGTCCTGCAGCCAGGTGCGGCGGCCGTCAATATCGACGCAGACCTTTGCGTCTCGCGGGCAGGGGCCCACGTTAAAGCTGTTGCGGCGGCGCTCCGCCTCCGCGCGGCGAGCGGCCTCCTCAGCAATAGCGCGCTCGCGCGCCTGCTCGGCAGCCAGCTTGCGCGCGGCGGCCTCACGCGCCAAGCGTTCCTCGCGCTGCTTTTCCGCCTTGAGGCCTGGGAAAATCGCGTTCATCGCGTTATCAATCGCGGGACGGATGATGGTCTCAGCCTGAGGGTTGAGCTTGCGCAGATCGCTTAGCCACTTGTTGCGCAGGTTCCAGGCGTCATCGCGGGAACGCGCCGCCAACTTCTCGACGGACAAATCAGAGCTAAGGGAATTGAGCTGGGAGGAAATCTGCTCAATCTGCGGATTCTGCTGGGCCTGGGCGCTAGGGGCGCTGCCCATCATGGAGATAGCCATAACCAGAACGGCGACGAAAGCTACAAACGCGCGACGCGCCCCTACTGGCACAGCGGAAAACCAGGTTTTAGTCATAAAGAGCAGTATAAACCCCAACCCGTATTAATACCTAGTTATAGCCCGAGCATTTTGGCCCTCTTGGGTGATATTCCCCGGAAATCCCCACGCGTGCTTACCGGCCCGCTAAAACCGCCAAATCCCGAAAGCGGGCCGGCATCTGTTGATGCGGGCCCGCCATGGCTCGGTTAATGACCGAAGGTTTGGCCACTGACCGGACTGGGGTTCTAGTAACGCGGGGTCAGGATGCGCGGGCCATCGCTGGTGGCGGCGACGGTGTGTTCCCAGTGCGAGGAATAAGAACCATCTAAAGTCACCACGGTCCAATCGTCATCGAGCACCTCGTTATCCTCCGTGCCGAGGGTGAGCATCGGCTCGATGGCCAGAACTGATCCCTCCTGGATCACCGGGCCGCGCCCGGGTTTTCCCTCATTGGCTAGGTACGGTTCCTCATGCATCGCGCGTCCGATGCCATGCCCGCCGTAACCATCCACGATGAATAGCTCCACCCCAAACTTTTCCTCGGCGGCAAAGGTCGCCACCTCTAAAGCGTAGGAAATATCCGTAAGGCGGTTACCGGGCACCATGGCCTTTATCCCCTCCATCAGCACCCACTCGGTGGCCTCATTCAAACGCTGAACCTTCTCATCGAGCCTGCCGATACCGAAGGTCCATGCCGAATCCCCCACCCAGCCGTCCAGGATTGCCCCGCAATCGATGGAGACCAAGTCCCCGTCGGCCAGGATGGTTTCCTTCGACGGTATCCCGTGCACAATCACGTCGTTGACGGAAGAGCAGATAGAACCCGGGAATCCCTGGTACCCCTTGAATGCCGGGATGGCGCCATTCTCGCGGATGACCTGCTCGGCTACCTCGTCAAGCTCTAGTGTGGATACGCCAGACGCCGCAGCAGCGCGGACCGCTTGCAAGGCCTTGCCGACAATCTCGCCCGCGGCCTGCATGGCGTCTAGTTCGCCCGGAGTCTTAGCCGGGATGCGCTTACTGCGGCGTCGAAAAGCCATGGGCCTTACTTGCCCAGAGCCTCGAGGGTGCGGGCGTTGATTTCCTCAACGGTGCCCTCAGCCTCGATGTTGATGATCTCCGCACCGTAGTGGTCGATGAGAGGCGCGGTCTCATCGCGGTATACCTGCAGACGGGTGCGAATGGTCTCTTCGTTGTCATCCGCGCGCCCGCGAGCCAGCATGCGCTCTACAACAACGTCCTCAGCCACCTGGAAGTTAACCACTCCGTCAAGCTTCTCACCCTTGCCCTCGAGCAGGCCCTTGAGAATCTCCGCCTGCTCGACGGTGCGTGGGAAGCCGTCCAGAAGGAAGCCGTTTTGCGCATCCTCCTGGGAAAGACGGTCCTCAACCATGCGCGCGGTCACGTCGGTAGGCACGAGCTTGCCGGCATCGATGTAAGACTTGGCCTCGAGACCCAACGGGGTGCCCTCACCAATGTTGGCGCGGAACAGGTCACCGGTGGAGATATGTGGGATTCCCAGCTTTTCGCTGAGGATTGCTGCCTGAGTGCCCTTGCCAGCACCTGGAGGGCCGAGGAGTACGAGTCGCATTACTTAAGAAGTCCTTCGTAGTTGGATTGCAGAAGTTGGGACTCGATCTGCTTAACCGTAGTCAGCGCGACCGAGACCAGGATCAGGATTGCAGTTCCGCCGAAAGCGGTCATGCCGGCACCCTGACCACTGCCCACACCCAGGTCCAGGAGCAGGTTAGGCAGGATTGCGATGAGGCCAAGGTAGGCCGCACCGACGAACAGCAGGCGATTCATCACGAAGCCCAAGTACTCGGCCGTTGGCCGGCCTGGACGAATACCTGGGATAAATCCGCCGTACCTCTTCATATTATCCGCTTGCTCTGCCGGATCGTACTGAACCGAGACATAAAAATATGCAAAGAAGATAGTCAGCACGAAAAATGTGACGATGTACTGCCACGACGCCGGGGACTGCAGCCAGGAAATCACATTGCGCTGCCACCAATTGTCCGGCGGCACCGGGTTGCCGGAATTAACGATCTGGGTGATAAGAACCGGCATGTAAATCAGTGAGGAGGCGAAGATAACCGGGATAACGCCGGCCTGGTTGACCTTCAACGGAAGGTAGGTGGAAGACCCACCATACTGCCGGCGACCAACCATACGCTTTGCGTATTGCACGGGGATGCGGCGCTGACCCTGCTCGATGAATGTAATACCGATGACCAACACGATGGCGCCGGCGAGAATCATCGCGAAGACCACGCCGCCGTTGTTCTGAAGGATCTGGGCGCCGTCCGTAGGCAGGCGGGTAGCGATACCAGCAAAGATCAGCAGGGACATACCGTTGCCGATGCCCTTTTCGGTAATCAGTTCGCCCATCCACATAACCAGCACAGCACCGGAGGTCATGACGATAACTAGGACCACCAAGGTCCAGATGGAACGGTCAGCCTTGAGAACCTCGATGCCCTGGCCCAGCAGCTGCTGGCGGTCCGCCAGCGCCACGATGCCGGAGGACTGCAACAGTGCCAACGCTACCGTGAGGTAGCGGGTGTACTGAGTCATCTTGGTCTGACCGGACTGGCCCTCCTTCTTTAGCTGCTCGAAGCGCGGAATGACCACGGTCAGCAGCTGAACAATGATGGAGGCCGTAATATACGGCATGATGCCAATGGCAAAGATGGACAACTGAAGCAACGCGCCACCCGAGAAGAGGTTGATGACGGAGTACAAGTTGCCCTGCTCCGCAGTCAGGTCGCGCAGACGCCCGGCGATGGAAGCGTAGTCCACGCCCGGGGAAGGGATCTGAGCACCGATGCGGTACGCAATGATCATCACAATGGTGAAGATGATCTTCTTGCGTAAGTCGGCGTCCTTGAAAGCCTGAAAAATGGCGGACACTAGAGAAATCCTCCTGGCCCCTGGCAAGCGCAAGGCAAGCAGGGATGGTTTTCCTCATCGACCCAGCTAGTACGGAAAACCTCGCGATGAAAGAGATTTTGCGCGCGCAAACTGGGCGGCTGAACAGTAATGACCCCACCACCCTACCAGCATAAGCGCCTATCTCCACATTTGAATAACGCTCTTTAGACCCCCAATTTCCCCTGTTCCTCCAAGCGACCGCGCGCCAACCGAGGTTTGCTCTCCCGCATAATCGCTAGACAGCGCAAAAGCGCCCCGCCTGCCCCTCACTCGGAGGGGGCGGGGCGCTTCTTCTAAGTCCAGGAGCGGCCACGGCTCCCTAGCTTTAAGCAGATTACTTAGCGGCGGTGGTGGAACCACCAGCAGCCTCGATCTTCTCAACAGCGGACTTGGAGAACTTGTCAGCGGTGACATTGAGCTTAACGTCAATGTCGCCGTTGCCCAGAACCTTAACCAGTTCGTTCTTGCGAACCAGGCCTGCAGCAACGATGTCAGCCTTGGCTACATCGCCGCCCTGTGGGAAGGCCTTTGCCAGGTCAGAAACATTAACTACCTGGTAGTCAACCTTGTTAGGGTTCTTGAAGCCCTTGAGCTTAGGCAGACGCATGTGGATCGGCATCTGGCCACCCTCGAAAGCAGCGGATACCTGCTTGCGAGCCTTGGTGCCCTTGGTACCGCGACCAGCGGTCTTACCCTTGGAAGCCTCACCGCGGCCGACGCGGGTCTTTGGCTTGTTTGCACCCGCAGATGGGCGCAGGTCATGCAGCTTAATGATGTCAGCCATGGTTTACTCCCCTGCTACTTCTTCAACGGTAACCAGGTGGCGCACCTTGTTCACCATGCCGCGGATGATCGGGGTGTCCTGCTTTTCAACAGTGTGGCCGATACGCTTGAGGCCGAGTGCCTCAATGTTCTTGCGGTGTACTGGCTTGGTGCCCACGAGGCCCTTAACCTGAGTAATCTTCAGAGCCATAGTCTTAAGCCTCCTGACCTGCGCGCAGGCGCAGCATACGGGCTGGGGTTACCTCTTCTACGGACTTGCCGCGGCGTGCAGCAACTTCCTCAGGGCGAACCAGCTGCTTGAGGCCGTCCACGGTTGCACGGACGACGTTGATGGCATTGTCGGAGCCCAGGGACTTCGACAGGATGTCCTGAACGCCAGCGCACTCAAGCACTGGACGTGCAGCGCCACCAGCGATAACACCGGTACCAGGTGCTGCAGGCTTCATCATTACGATGCCGGCTGCGTCGCGACCCTCTACCGGGTGGGTGATGGTGCCGCCAACCATAGGAACGCGGAAGAAGTTCTTGCGAGCCTCTTCTGCACCCTTCTGGATAGCTGCAGGTACTTCCTTAGCCTTGCCGTAGCCAACGCCGACCATACCCTGGCCGTCGCCTACCACTACTAGAGCGGTGAAGGACATGTTGCGGCCACCCTTAACGGTCTTGGAGACGCGGTTAATGGTGACTACGCGCTCGATGTACTTATCGCGCTCGTTGTCCTGG
Organism: Corynebacterium endometrii; assembly: GCF_004795735.1. Classification (NCBI taxonomy): domain Bacteria; kingdom Bacillati; phylum Actinomycetota; class Actinomycetes; order Mycobacteriales; family Corynebacteriaceae; genus Corynebacterium; species Corynebacterium endometrii. The sequence continues at coordinate 448,331 of NZ_CP039247.1, read as the reverse complement.
TTACGACGATCGTTGTTGCGGCGATCATTGCGGCCACCGCGGTTGTTGTTCTTGTTCTCGGCGGAGCGTCCGCCGTCACGCTGTTCACGGTCCGACATTAGGCGTTCCTTCCGTTGATGTTTCCGTTGATGTTCATTAGAACTTCAGACCACCTTCGCGTGCAGCCTCGGCCAGCGCAGCAACGCGGCCGTGGTACTTGTAACCTGCACGGTCGAAGACGACCTGCTCGATGCCCGCTTCCTTAGCGCGCTGAGCGATCAGCTCGCCAACCTTGGCAGCCTTAGCCTTCTTGTCGCCCTCGAAGGAGCGGATGTCAGCTTCCATGGAGGAAGCGGCAGCCAAGGTGTGGCCCGCCAGGTCATCGATGACCTGAACGTGCATGTGGCGGGAGGAGCGGTGAACAACCAAGCGTGGAGCCTCTGGGGTGCCACGCAGGGTCTTACGGATGCGGAAGTGACGGCGGGCACGTGCCTCGCGGCGACGCGAGGAGATGTCTTTGCCGACCGGGGTGCGCTTTGCGTTTTCAGTGTTAGCCATTGCTTACTTACCCGTCTTTCCGACCTTGCGACGGATCTGCTCGCCCTCGTAGCGAATACCCTTGCCCTTGTAAGGATCGTCCTTACGCAGGCGGCGAATAATCGCGGCGACCTGTCCGACAGCTTGCTTGTCAATACCAGCGATGGAGAGCTTGGTTGCGCCGTCCACTGCGAAGGTGATTCCCTCCGGAGCCTCGATGAGGATCGGGTGGGAGTAACCCAGAGCGAACTCCAGATCCTTGCCCTTCTGCTGAACACGGTAACCAACACCGAAGATTTCCATCTTGATGAGGTAGCCCTCGGTTACGCCCACAACTGCGTTGTTAACCAGGGAGCGAACGAGGCCGTGCAGAGCGCGGTTCTTGCGGTGGTCATCTGGACGGGAAACCTTGATTTCGCCGTCTTCAACAGCCACGGTGATTGGCTCAACAACGTTGACGGTCTGGGTGCCCTTAGGGCCCTTAACCTCTACGTCCTGGCCATTGATGTTGATTTCAACGCCATTCGGGATGGCGATTGGTGCTAGACCGATACGAGACATTTAGTCAGACCTCCTTTTACCAGACGTAGGCGAGAACTTCTCCGCCTACGCCCTTCTCGTGAGCCTGACGATCGGTCAGCAGACCCTGAGACGTGGAGATGATAGCCACGCCCAGGCCGCCCAGAACCTTCGGCAGATTGGTGGACTTAGCGTAAACGCGCAGACCTGGCTTAGACACGCGACGCAGGCCAGACAGGGAGCGGTCGCGGTTGTTGTACTTAAGCTCGATGGTCAGCTGGTTGTTCTCGACGGAGTAGCCAGCAATGTAGCCTTCCTGCTTCAAGATCTCGGAGATGTTGACCTTGATCTTGGAGGTAGGCATGGACACGGTGTCATGGTGCGCATGGTTTGCATTGCGCACGCGAGACAGCATGTCCGCGATTGGATCAGTCATGGTCATGGTTAAGTGACCGTTACCTTTCTCGTTGCGGTTCCCAAACCTCCGCCACCGCGCCCATCGCGTACTGGATGAACCCAATCGCGACGAACGTGTTAGGCATGAGTCCCACCTAAAGACGTTCTCCGTGTGATTTCGGGCTACTCACGCTCCCCGGGGTCAGTACCTCGAGGCGCTCGCCACCCTTTGATGCATACACGGTCCGCCGCATTTGGCGGGGGGCCTACAACAAAGTAGTTGTTCAATTCTTACGGGGACCACGTGCAAGCAGCGGAAATGCGATTCATTCCGCCCTGAGCACAGGCCCGACGTACTACTTTACAGGTTCCCTTAGCTTTACACAAGACCTTTTAGCAGGGCTTTTTATCGACACGCAGGTTGCGGTCACGCCCGATAGACTCGTGGTCATGGCTCGCACATCCCCTCAACCCAAGAAGAACTCCCCCGAAGAGAAAGCCGCGGCGCTCGCCTGGCTAGATTCCGCCTCACAGGAACTAGGCCTGGATCCGCATCTAGCACGCACGTCCCTGGGCGATTTGCTCGCGCTGACCTCGGACGTAGCGCACGGGCCGTCGAGGGCGGCGGCACCAATCACAACGTTTCTTGTGGGCGTTGCCGCAGGACTCTCTGCGTCCAGCACCTCCCCCGACGATCTTCCCGCCCACGTAGTCGCCAACATCGACAGGGTCCGTAGCCTCTTGGAACGGACGGAAAAATAAAGCCTACGAGATACCGCCCCAGCCCGTTAGGCCTGGGCGCATGACCCATAACCCCACTAGGCCTCCACAAGGAAAGGCCTTCAAGGGGCCCGACCATCACTTCCGGAACTTACATACGGACCCCTTCGCGCGATATGGCCCGCAGCCTTGTTCTGCACCTTATCTATGCTGAATAGTTATGAGCAGACTCAATAAGTCATTTGCAGTAACTCGCGTACAGCTCGGCGAGGACGGCAATATTACCCAGCGCGATACCCGCGCGGATTTCGTCGCCGCCGAAGAACCCCTTGAACTGCGCGTTGATGGCCAGGTTGTCACCACCACTATGCGCACTCCTGGCCACGATATTGAATGGGCGCATGGCTTCTTGCATTCCGAGGGCCACATCCGCGATGCGGAGGACGTGCACACCGCCCGTTACTGCGCCGGGGCGACGGGGCCGGACGGCGCCAACACCTACAACGTGCTCGATGTGGAACTGACACGCAGAAATTCCATTCAGCTCAAAGATTTACGCCTCACCGCTGGAACTTCCGCGTGTGGTGTGTGTGGCACCTCGTCGATCGAGGAGTTGTTTGCGAAAACCCACTTCCCCATTTCTCCCCGCACGCTGGCGCCTAACGTTATCGCCCGCGCGCCCGAACTACTGCGAGAACACCAGCGCCAGTTTAAAAAGACCGGCGGAATACACGCAGCCGGGGCATTTACCCTCGACGGGGAGCCCGTGGTGGTTCGCGAGGACGTGGGCCGCCACAACGCCGCCGACAAGGTCATTGGCCACCTGCTTATGGAGGGCCTACTGCCCGCGAGTGAGCTCATGCTCGTTATGAGCTCCCGCGCTTCCTTTGAATTAGTCCAGAAGGCCGCCATGGCCGGCTTCCCGGCGCTGCTGGCCGTGTCCGCGGCCTCGTCACTGGCCGTTGAGACCGCGCGGGAGACTGGAATGTTCCTGGCTGGTTTCATCCGAGGCGACCGCTTCAACGTATACTCCGGCGAACTGAATACTTAGTTTACGAAATTGTTTTACTTGACACCTTATTGAGAGCGGGGTCACAATAGTGGAAATTAGTGACCTATCTCAAGGAGTTAACTATGCCCACCCCTAACCTGTTTGATCGAACCACGGACTTTCTAGGTGTCTTCAATGACCTCTCTGCCGAAGACTCTGCGGTGTGGGAACGGGCCCGCTCCTTCCGGGGCGATTGCCTCCCCGTGATCAATGACGCGTGGGAAAAGGCGGAATACCCCATGGGCCTAGTCCGCCGCCTGGGCGAACTTGACCTTATGACGGACGGGCTCGACGTAGAGGGGCACGAGACCATGACCCCACTCGCCGCCGGTTTGGCGCTGATGGAGGTCACCCGCGCGGATGCCTCCATGGGCACCGTCATTGCGGTCCAAGCGGGCTTGGCCATGCGCTCCATCGCCATGTTGGGCTCCGAGGAGCAGAAGGCTAAATACCTCCCAGGCATGGCCAAGTGTGAAATCCTGGGCGCATTTGGCCTGACCGAACCCGCCCACGGCTCAGACTCTATTGCCCTGGAAACCTCCGCGGTGCGCGATGGCGATGAGTACGTGCTCAACGGCGAAAAGCGCTGGATTGGTAACGGCTCCGTCGGGGATATCACCGTTGTTTGGGCGCGTATGGAAGATGGAAACGTCTCCGGCTTCATCGTCCCGCAGGACACTCCCGGATATCACGGCGAAACCCAGGAGGGCAAGGTCTCACTGCGCGCCATCAAGCAGGCAAGGATCACCCTGACGGACTGCCGCGTCCCGGCCGAAAACCGCCTGCCCGGCGCGGAAAGCTTTAAAGACGCAGCTCGCGTTCTAACCGCGACCCGCACAGGCGTGGCTTGGATGGCGCTGGGCTCTGCGATTGCCTGTTACGAATACGCCCGCGAATACGTACTTGAGCGCCAGCAGTTTGGGCGCGAGCTAGCCAAGTCGCAGATCATCCAGCAGCGCCTGACTAACATGCTGGTTGATATTAATCAGATGATGCTCACCGCCCGCAAGGTTACGGAGCTTGATGCTGCCGGCACCCTGCGTCCCGAGCAAGCGTCCATGGCTAAGCTGCACAACACCCGCGCCGCGCGGCGCATCGCGCAAGACGCCCGCGACATGCTGGGTGGCGTGGGTATCCTCCTTGAGCACCACATCGTGCGCCACTTCGCCGATATCGAGGCCATGCATACCTACGAGGGGACTGACACTGTCCAGTCGCTGATCATCGGCAAGCAAATTACGGGCTTCTCCGCCTACAAATAAGACAGCCTAAACGGGCGCGGTCACTAAAAGACTGGTCACAAACGACTGACACCGACCAAATTCGCGTGGATTCCCCTCCCAAGCCGAGGGATTTTCTTGCTGCCGGTTGTTTGCAACCAGTCTTTTAAACTTTTGCCCCTGCGGCCGCCCCAGACCCAGCCCCCGCCGCGCCCGGCAGCCGCCTCAGAGCCACCTCAGAAAGGCACGGGCGGTGCTATAGGGGCTAAACGGCCCGCCTATAGCATCCCCCATAGCATCCCCCATAGCATCCTCGGTCGCTCCCGTTTACTACGGAGTACCGGGCTGAGGCCCATGGCCGGACGCGCCTAGTTCTTCAACGGTTTGCGATGGTCCGCATAATGCCTGGCGCGCTCCGCGTTAGGCCCGTTCAGGATAACCGGAACTGCCTTGTCCACTTCGCTCTCGGCAAGCTCCGTGTGGGAAACCTCGCCGTCTCCGGTGTAGTGCGCCCTAAGTGCCTCGAGAATAACGAGGTCAGTGCTTGAAGCGTCCTCGAGGTTGATCTCAAGATCCTGGGCCAGTGGCAACCGAGGCTCTTGTGGTGCTTCGTAGCCCTCGGCGAGTTCCGCCGCCAAGTCGATGGCACGGCTCAAGACGTGATCAACGGAAAGAAGGATCTCATCAGAGGGACGCAGGAGCCCCGCTTCGCGCGCGTAGAACGCATTAGGGGCAGGCACGGCCTGGGCAATGAAATCAAAGGCCTCCTGGTGAGTCTTCCCGGCAGCCAGCATGTTCTCTAGGGAAGACACGGTGCCGGTCCACGCCGGGTACAGTCCCACGAGTCGTTCCGGGAAGCCAAGCTGCGTATCGGCGTGAATGACCCGAGCGTCGCAGGCCAGCGCCAACTCCGCCCCGCCGCCAAGGGCCACGCCCTTTACCGCGCCCACCACGGGGATGGGGGCAAAGCGCAGCGTGCGCATGAGGATGGAACCGGACTCTATCATCTCGCGCACGGCGGCTTCATCGCCGGATTCCGCTGCCGAGGCCAGGGAGTCAAGGTGGGCGCCGGCGCTGAAGGCGCGCGTTTCATCGCTCCCGATCACCAAGGACCTAATGCCCAGAGACTCCGCGTCGTTGACCGCCTGGGTTAGCGCCTTGAGCGCCGGCACCGGCAGGGAGTTGAGCGGGGTCTTCAGGCTAGCGATGGCCACCCCGTTGTCGAGCAGCAGGACCTGAATGGTCTCTTCATCCACTACCTTGCGCCCCTTAGCCTCCAGACCGGCCACGGATACCACGCCCTCGCGGGCTGGGAGCTGCGTAAGTACGCCGGAGCTACCCAGCACCTTGCCGTCAACGTAGAATCCACCGGCCTTGACGGCGGACTCAAGGAGCGCGGGCGCGGTTTCATATTGCTGGGCAAGCCACTTAACGCCCACCACGTCCGCGAGTTCGAATATGCCCTTCTTCCAGCCGAATCCCAGCTTGAGGCCTTCATCGAGAAGCCCCACGTGGTCAGCGATCTCGGGGGCCACGACGCAGCAATATTCCAAAGTCTCCAAGAACAGTTCCTTGGCATAGCGCCCGCCCGGCGAATCAGTTTCCAGGAGGGTGCGTGGATCACGAGCGGCTAAGGCCTCATCATCGGGCTGGGTGCGCTGGACATACTCATAGTCCTCGTTGATGACCTGGTCACGCCCCTTGTAGAAGCCGCCTTCGCCAGTGCGCCCGGTCAGGCCGCGCTCGACCAGGCCCGCGATGAATTCATTTGATCCCAGCGGCCAGCGGAACAGGAGGTCATCCGCGGGCAGCGCGTCTTCAAGGCTTCCCCAGATTGGCTTCACCAGCTGCAGGCCGATGTAATCCAACAGCCCAAATACGCCGGTGCGTGGGATGCCGAGCGCGCGGCCGAAGGAGGCGTCGGCGAGCTCGTAGCTTATACCGTCGCGCATGGCGATGCCCGCGCCGGCCGCCATCCAATAACATCCCAGGCGGTTGGCAATGAAACCTGGGGTATCACGGCATTCCAGGGCCACCTTGCCCAACTGTTGTTCAATGGTTGCGCGCAGGCGCCGCTCGGTCTCGCCACTCGCAATAAGCTCCACCAGGCGCATGACCTTTGGTGGGTTAAAGAAGTGGGTGATGGCGAACGGGCGCTCCGCGGCCACGCCCTCGCGCAGGCGTTCCAGCGGCAGCGTGGATGTATTGGAACTCAAAATGGTATCCGCGCCAAGGTGCGGCTCGATATCCCGGTATAGGTTGTGCTTGGCCTCAAGGTCCTCGAAAATTGCCTCGATTACCCACTCGCAGCCCTCGAGCAGCGAGAAATCCGATCCCGCGGTGACATTGTCTGCGAAATCGGGGTGATAGAAGCCCTTTCGCTTGCGCTGGAGTTCCACGGCCTTGCAGGCGCCGTCTTCATTCATGTCCAACAGCACTACCTGGATGCCCGCGGATGCCAGTAGGGCCGCGATTCCGGAGCCCATGGAGCCCGCGCCGATAACGCCTGCCTTAGTAATGTGAGTAGTCATTTATGCTTCTCCATTCTCAATAACAATGGCAATTCCCTGTCCGCCGCCGATACACATGGTGACAAGCCCGTAGCGCTTCGCCTCCCGGCGCAGGGCGTAAAGCATCTTTGTGGCGAGGATCGCGCCGGTCGCGCCCACTGGGTGGCCATGGGCAATCGCGCCTCCCCACACATTGGTCTTTTCGGGATCGAAGCCAAGCGCGTCCCCCACCGCGATGGCCTGGGCGGCGAAGGCCTCATTAGACTCAATCAAATCCACGTCATCGAGTGTGATACCCGCCTTGGCCAGCGCCTTGGGGACCGCTTCGACGGGGCCGATACCCATGCGGGTTGGATCCACGCCGGCAATCCCCCAGCCGATGAGTTTGCCCAGTGACGTCAGGCCCTTGTCCGCCACGGCCTCCCCGGTGGCCAATACCACCGCGGCCGCGCCGTCATTGATGCCCGACGCGTTGCCCGCGGTGACCGTGCCATCCTTCTGGAAGACGGGCTTGAGGCCCGCCAGCTTTTCAACGCTGGTCTCGCGGACGTGTTCATCAAAGTCGCACTCACCGACTGGGACAATCTCTTCAGCGTGCACGCCGTCCCGGCGGGCCTGCATAGCGCGGCGCTGGGACTCGGCGGAGAACTCATCTTGGCGTTCGCGGGTCACGCCATGATCGCTGGCCACGTTTTCCGCGGTCACCCCCATATGACCTGTACCGAACGGGCAGGTCAGCGCGCCGGTGAGCCAATCATAAAGGCGCCCATCGCCCATCTTCTTCCCCGCTCGCATGCCCTCCACGCTGTATGGCGCGCGCGTCATGGATTCGGTTCCCCCGGCCAGCGCATAGGTGGAGTCACCGTCGCGTACGGTCTGGGCCGCGGAGATGATGGCCTGCAGACCGGAACCGCACAGGCGGTTGACGTTCATCGCGATGGAGGAATGAGGCATGCCCGCCCTGATGGCGATTTTCCGGCTGATGTACAAATCGGACGGTTCGGAGGGCAGAACGTTAGCGAAAACCGCCGTCTCAATGTCCGCCGCGTCCACTCCTGAGCGCCCAATGGCTTCCTGCGCCACCGTAGTCCCCATCTCAGTGGGGCTTAGACCGGCAAGTACCCCACCAAACTTGCCGATGGGTAGGCGGGCAGCGCCCACGAAGTGGATGTCCGTCATGAAAATCTCCTCTTTAATCCCGGATTAGGTCACTCAAAGTTTATTCTGTAGCCTACGTCACACATATAGTTTCTGCAAGAAAGGACCCCTACCCCAGCAAATGCGAAAGCGCGCACCCTCCCCTAGTGAAGGGAAGCGGTGCGCGCCGGTCAGCCCGCGGGTTAAGCGGTAAACATCTGGGCCGCCTTAACGGCGGTCTCCCAGAGACCAAAGATAAGTGATGCGCCGATAAACAGCGCCAGGATCAACGCCACGGCCGCGTGGAGCTTGCCTGAATATCCGTTATCATGGCCCTCAGCCTCAGCCTCAGCCTCAGCGTCCATAACGGCCTTGCGGTCGGCGTCAGCCTTAGCTTTGACCACCGTCGGATCCTCCATGTACTTCTCGGCCACCGGACGGACCAGGATATTGGCGATGAGGCCAACGGCCAGCAGGCCGCACATGATAAACAGGGATAGCTTGTATAGCTCTGGGCCCTCGTAGCCCTTGGCGCCCTGATTCTCCAGGACCATGTTGACAATAAGTGGACCCGCCACGCCCGCTGCGGACCACGCGGTGAGCAGGCGTCCATGGATGGCCCCCACCTGGTATACGCCAAACAGATCCTTCAGGTAGGCCGGAATCGTTGCGAAGCCGCCACCGTAGAAGGACAAGATGATAAGCGCACAGGCAACGAAGACCACCAGGTTTGAGGAACCGAATAGGGCCACGACCAAGTACAGGAGGAGGCCCATGCCCAGATAGACCATGTAGATGTTCTTGCGGCCAATGATGTCAGACAGGGAGGACCAGACGAAGCGCCCGCCCATGTTGGTCAGCGACAATAGGCCAACAAACCCAGCGGCCGCCCCGGCGGTAATGGCCGGGAAGTAATCCTGAATCATCGGTGCGGCATTCTCAAGGATTCCGATACCCGCGGTGATGTTCGTAAACAGGATGATCCACAGCAACCAGAACTGGGGCGTCTTGATGGCCGTGTTGGCGGAGACGTTGCCGGTGGTCTTCATTGCATCGGGCTCGGCCGGTGCGGCCGGCCCACCGCTTGGCTTCCAGTCGGGGTGAGGGATGCGGATGGAGTAGGCACCCAACGCGATGACCACAAGGTATAGGACGGCGAGGGTAAGGAACGTGCCGCGCAGTCCGGCGGCAAGCTGGGCGGTATCCGAACCGCCACCAAAGAACTCCATCATGCGGTTGGACGCCGGCGACGCGATCAACGCACCGCCGCCAAAGCCCATAATCGCCAACCCCGTGGCCAGGCCCGGGCGGTCTGGGAACCACTTCATCAACGTGGACACCGGCGAAATGTAACCGATACCCAGGCCAATGCCGCCGATGAAACCGTATCCAAGGTAAACCAGCCACAGGTGGCCGGCTTGAATACCGAAGGTGGCGATAAAGAATCCCAATACCCATAGGGTGCCGGAAACCGTCATCGATACGCGCGGGCCTACCCGCTCAACCCACGTGCCAAACAGCGCTGAGGAAATGCCCAACATCAAAATGGCAAGGGAGAAAATCCATCCCACGGCCACATCCTGGACGCCAAAGTGCTCCATGAGCGGAATCTTAAAAACGGAGAAAGCATAGACCTGGCCGATGGACAGGTGGATCGCCAGCGCCGCCGGCGGAATCAGCCAGCGATTAAACTCCTTGGGAGCGATAATCGCGCTGCGAGAGAAATATGACATTATTCTTAGCCTTTATTCATTACGGTGTATAAGCGCTCGCAGCCCTTGGATGCGCCGCGCGAATCATGGGGTTACCGGGTGAATCTTGGAACCGGAACATGATAACCCGCCCGCCCGCGGCTTCGAGCGGGATTGCGGATAAAACCTCGCGGGGTTAAAGCGGGCAAGCAAAAAGCCCCAACCACAAAGGCTGGGGCTTTGATAGCGGTTGCGGGCCCTACTGTTAGGCGCCCACATCACGCTTTACTTGAATGGGAAGCCGAGCTCCTTGAGCAGCTTGCGGCCTTCCTCATCGGTGGTAGCGGTGGTCACTACGGTGATGTCCATACCACGAGGGCGGTCGATCTTGTCGATGTCGATCTCGTAGAACATGGACTGCTCGGACAGGCCGAAGGTGTAGTTGCCGTTGCCGTCGAACTGCTGATCGGACAGGCCGCGGAAGTCACGGATACGTGGCAGCGCGATGACCAGCAGGCGGTCCAGGAACTCCCACATGCGGTCGCCGCGCAGGGTAACCTTTGCGCCGATTGGCATGCCCTCACGGAGCTTGAAGTTAGCGATGGACTTCTTTGCGCGGCGCAGCTGTGGCTTCTGACCGGTAATTGCGGTCAGATCCTCGAGCGCACCGTTGATGACCTTGGAGTCACGAGCGGCTTCGCCAACACCCATGTTGACAACAACCTTGGTGACGCCAGGAATCTGCATGACGTTCTCGTAGGAGAACTCGTCCTGCATGGTCTTGCGGATTTCCTCGCGGTAGCGAGCCTTCAGGCGTGGAGTGTAGTTCTCGCTCATTGTTTAGATGTCCTTCCCGTTGCTACGCGCGATGCGGACCTTCTTGCCGTTCTCATCGAAACGGTAGCCCACGCGGGTTGGGTTGCCCTCAGAGTCAACAATCGCAACGTTGGAAACGTGGATTGGGGCTTCCTGGGTAACAATGCCGCCGGACTCAGCGCCACGCTCAGCGGCGGAGTTTGCAACGTGCTTCTTGATGCGGTTTACGCCCTCAACGAGAACCTTGTCACGCTGTGGGTATGCCTCGATGACCTTGCCCTTCGCGCCCTTGTCAGGACCCGAAATAACAATCACCATATCGCCCTTATGAATCTTCATAAGATTAGATCACCTCCGGTGCGAGAGAAACGATCTTCATGAAGCGCTTGTCGCGCAGCTCGCGCGCGACTGGGCCGAAGATACGGGTACCGCGTGGCTCGTTGTCACCCTTGAGGATGACGGCCGCGTTCTCGTCGAAGCGGATGTAGGAACCGTCCGGACGGCGGGTTTCCTTCTTCGCGCGAACGATAACAGCCTTGACAACTTCGCCCTGCTTTACGTTGCCGCCTGGGACGGCTTCCTTGACAGTGGCAACTACAACGTCACCAATGCCGGCAAAACGTCGAACGGAACCGCCGAGGTTACGGATGACGAGAATCTCTCGTGCACCAGAGTTATCGGCGACTCGCAGACGAGATTCTTGCTGAATCACTGCTTGGTCTCCTGACCTGGATTATTGTGCGTAAGATTTCCGGCCTTAACGCACCTGGTCTACTTGCTTGCGGCTTGAAGTGTGCAACGAACTAGTCGAGGGGTCTCGGCAAGGGTGGACCGGAAACTTCCACGCCGGAGCCGACCGGCTTCAAGCAACCCGAATATTTAACCACATCGCCCCGGCCTGCACAAATCCAGGTTAGGGGCATCTGCGCTGGGAGGCGCGGGCCCCTCTGTACGATATATGGGGTGAGTATTCAAAGCCTCGAATCAGTGACCGCCCTGCGGGATAAGCTAGCCGCGGCCAGGTTTCGCCCCGAAGACCAGACCGGGGCTGATGCCAGCGCCATCGTCGCCCAGTTGGATGACTACGTCCTGCCCCGCCTGGCCAATATTGACGCCCCTCTACTGGCCGTGGTGGGCGGCTCCACCGGCTCCGGCAAGTCAACGCTGGTCAATTCCACAATCGGCGAGAAGGTCACCGCCTCCGGCGTTATTCGCCCCACCACCCGCCAGCCATCCTTAGTTGTCAACCCGGCGGATGCTGAGTGGTTCAATTCCCCTCACGTGCTCCCGGATCTGCCGCGCACCCACGGCCCTGAGGAACCCGGCGCACAGGCTGATTCCCTCCGCATCGTCGAGACCCCGCGCCTGTCCCCGGGACTTGCCCTGCTAGACGCGCCGGACTTTGATTCCATCGATGATAAGAACCGCGCCCTCGCCTCCCAGCTGCTGGCCGCCGCCGACCTGTGGGTGTTTGTGACCACCCCGGCGCGCTACGCGGATAACCTCGTGTGGGATTTCCTTAATGACGCGGCCGGCCGCGATATTGAGGTCCTCGTCATCTTGAACCGCGTGGATGAGGACGCCATGGCCACCGTGCCGCAGGACCTGCGCCGCATGATGGACGAAGCTGGCCTTAACGAATCCCGGCTCATTACTGTCCCATTCGCGAAGGATTTTGCCGAATTCCTTCCGGACGAGACCGTGGCCCCAGCCCGCGAAGTACTCTCCCGACTCGCCGCGGATTCCGCAGCCCGCCGCGAGATGGCAGGCAAGACGGTCCTAGGCGCTATGGAGCGCCTGGTCGCCCGCGTGGACGCCCTCTCCGAGGAACGCGCCCGCCAGGAGGCCTTCGCCGCCCAGCTGCGTGAGGCCATCTCCGCGAACTATGACCGCGCGAGTGAGCATGTCATTGACGCGACGTCGGATGGCAACCTGCTCCGCCAGGAAGTCATGGCCCGCTGGCAGGACTTTGTGGGGACCTCGGATGCCTTTCGCACAATCGAACGGTGGTATTCCTCCGCGCTGGACAAACTGGGGTCCTGGTTCAGCGGTAAACCTGCGCCGATGCGCGAGGTCGAAACCGAAATAGAGTCCGGCCTCCATGCCGTGGTCGTGGACGCCGCCGAGACCGCCGCCACCCGCTCCTGGTCCCACCTGGGCTCGGTGGCGCCTTCCCTGCGTGCCGACGCCGCCCCAGAGCTCGCCCACGCCTCCACCACCATCAACGGGTCCGCCTCTGAGCTGGTCCGCGAGTGGCAGACCGGGCTCATGGGTTACATCCAGGACAACGCGGCAGATAAGCGCATGAAGGCCCGCGTGATGTCCATCGGTCTCAACGTGGTGACCGTGGCACTCATGCTTGTGGTGTTTGCATCCACCGCTGGTCTTTCCGGCGGTGAACTAGCCATCGCCGGCGGTTCCGCCGTGGTGGGCCAGAAACTGCTCGAGACCATCTTTGGTGAAGACGCCGTTCGCCGCATGGCAAGGCACGCCCGCGAGGATCTCAACGCCCGCGTGCACGTCCTGTTCGAACAGGAAGAAGCCCGCTACAACGAACTCATTGACTCCCTGGCCTCCGGCACTACCTCCGGCGAGATGCGTCAGGCCGCGCGGCTTGCCGCCGCCGCGGTGCGTGAAGAGGCCGGGGTTGAGGCCATCGAGCCAGCCATCATCGATGGCGAGGTGATTGACGAGGTAAAGGAAATCGAGTCCGCTCGGCCAACAATGACCGCAAGCTTTATGGATCGCCTCAACCGCCTGCGCGGCGTCCCGGTTATCCGCGAGGAGGATCGCGATGTTTAAGAAAAAGCCCCAACTCTCCGAGCGCCTCGAGGCGCTAAATTCCGCCCGCGAGGCCGGCACTGCGTACCTGACCCCAACCGAGCTTGAGCCGCTCGACCGCGTGGCCAAGGCAGCCGCCGAGCGCCGCGAGCTCTCCGCAGACCACACCGTGGTGGGATTCTTCGGCGCCACCGGCTCCGGCAAGACCACGCTCTTTAACGCCGTGGTGGGCGAGGACCTAGGCAAGTCTTCTCCCCGCCGCCCTACCACTTCTTCCCCACTGGCTGCCGTGTGGGAGCCCCGCGGTTCCGAGGCGCTGCTTGACTGGCTGAGCGTGGAAGACCGCCGCAACCGTTCGGGCGAATTCGCCCCGGGCGCTGGGCCGCTTATTCTGCTTGACCTGCCCGACTTTGACTCCGTGGAGCTTTCTAACCGTGAAATCGCCACGCGATTGGCGGGCCAGGTAGATGTGCTGGTCTGGGTCACAGATCCGGAGAAGTACGCTGATTCCATCATCCACGAGAATTTTATCCGCCCCCACGCCAACCACTCCGCGGTAACGCTGGCCGTGCTCAACAAAGCCGATAGGCTCCGTGACGGCGATGTCCAGGCCGTGTGCGAGTCCTACGCTCAGCTGCTGCGCGAGGACGGGCTTAAGAAGGTGAAGGTGGTACCGACCTCCGCTCGAGATGGCATGGGCATCGATGACCTGCGCAAGGAAATCACCCGCGTGGCCAAGGCTCACAACGCCCAGACCCGGCGTATCGAGGCAGATCTTTCCGCCGTAACTACTCCGTGGACCGAGGGCGCCGCTATCCAAGGCGTGCCGAAGTCCGCCAAGAAGGAGATGGACACGCTGCTTTCCGAGGCCGCCGGCGCCGAGGAACTCGCTAACGCCACGTCCAAGGCCTACCGGCAGCGCCTCGGGCAAACCACCGGCTGGCTCCTGACCTCGTGGATCACGAAGCTCAAGCCAGATCCGCTGCGCCGCTTGGGCCTGCGCGAGGAGGCCGACGAGCTCGGCGTCCGCCGCACGTCCATGCCCGAGCTGGACGCCTCACGCAAAGCAATTGCCAACAAGGGCGTGCGCCACTACGCCGCGGCTGCCTCCGAAGGCCTGCCGAACGCCTGGTCTTCCGCCGTCTCTGACCGCGCCGAGGCGATCGCCGAGAAAATGCCGGACCATCTGGACCGCGCGGCCTCCGGCACCAAACTGCCCGCGCAGCCGTCCGGCGCCTGGAAAATCTTCCAGGTCATCCAGTGGTTCGCGCTGCTCGCCGCGCTGGTGGGCGTGGCGTGGTACCTTGCCGTGGCATTCCTGCCAGGCGTGCTGGTTCCGCTCCTCGGCAATGAATTGACCCCCGAGGTCGAGGGCTGGTCAATCCCAACCCTGCTCATTGCGGGCGGATTGTTGTTGGGCATTCTGCTGGGCACGCTAATCGCGGTCTTCGGCGGCTTCATCGGCGCCGGCATCAAATCCCGCACCCGCGCCGCCCTGCGCAGGAAGGTGGCCGAGACCTCCGAGAAGCAAGTGGTGGAGCCGCTGGGTGCGATCCGCCAGGATTACGCGACCTTCCTCAGTTCCATCCAGACTGCAGCGGGCAGATAACTACAGCTCGCACCGGCCCTTACTGTTGACGGGCCCTTCCCATTAGCGGCCCGCAGCCCCACCTTTCACTTGGGCCTAGCGCCCGTAAGGGCCCTCCCGGTTAGACGGTGGTCAACCGTAAGCAACTGTGGCCTCAGCCCGTGAGTTGTCACCTTTATGCAGAAGACTAATCCTGCTTACTCAGTGTCCCCAGTCATAATCTTGGACTGGTTGATCTGAGTCCCACTGCCCCGCAAGGTAGGCCAGGGTAGGGATTCCTG
Source organism: Corynebacterium endometrii (assembly GCF_004795735.1). Taxonomy (NCBI): domain Bacteria; kingdom Bacillati; phylum Actinomycetota; class Actinomycetes; order Mycobacteriales; family Corynebacteriaceae; genus Corynebacterium; species Corynebacterium endometrii. Next base: position 433,105 of record NZ_CP039247.1, on the reverse strand, counting down.
GCTGAGTTGGCAGCAATTGCGATGGCAGTGGGGCATCCATGGTTTCTCCCGTGATTGGCAATAGAGTGACTTCATTAGACCGCTCCTTACAGCCGGCGGGGTGTTTATTGGGGGCTACTCCCCGCCGCTGCCGAGGTGGACTAAACTATCCCCCGTATCCATGAGAAGAAAGGTGCTCCATGCTCCAGCGCGGTGAACTCTTAGTCGACGACCTGATTGGCAACCGGCGCGTAGTGCGCCCCGGCGAGTCACTGACCATCGGCCGCCTTTCCGATTTCGTGGTCGGCGCCGAGGATACCTCCCTCCACCGCAACTTCCTTCAGGTATGGAGCAACGGCAGCCAGTGGTACATCAAAAACATCGGTTCTTTCGTCTCCGCTTCCATCCAGCCCCGCGCGGACAAGGCCTACACCGCGGAAAAGCTGCCGGCGGGTGGCCGCAAAATCCTGCAACCCGGGGTCTCTAGTATTTACTTCTCCACCCCGCAGATGGACTACGAGATTGAAGTAACCGTGGCCGAGGGGGTCAGGGAGCCCGAGTATAGCTTCCCTCCGGACGGCACCTTCACCGCGAATACCTTCGAACCCAACGCGGAGCAGCGCGAACTCCTCCGGCGCCTGGCCCAGCCCCTGCTGGACCACCCCTATAAGGAGCCGCGCATCGCGGTAAAGTCCCATGAGGAACTGGCCGCGGACTTGGGCTGGAGCTCCAAGAAGCTTGAACGGAAGATCCAATACATCGCGGACACGCTAGCCAAGCTTGGAGTGCCCGAATTCCAGCCCGGAACAAAGGTCACCTGGCGCATCGTGTTGGCCGAGTACGCGGCACAGAATCCGCACCTGTTTAAGTAGTGCCCCGCACTCGTGGGCAAGGCCCACTGCTCCCATGTTGGCACTGAAGTAAGCATCAGCTCCCGCCCCTTCGCTCCAACTCATTAGCGCAATTATCGATCCTAGACTCGATACGCCGCTTCAGGTCCACCTCACCTATCTTTATCGCGGCCGGATGCGTCCGTGGTATTGCAACGCTAGCTCGGTGCCCGACAAACAAACCGGCGTGCCAAACCCTCTTGGCCGTGGCGACGGATGTACTTGCCCTGCTCATCGAACCGTCTACCCCGGGGCTCAGCTCCCCTCAGGAACAGCTCTTGATTCCCCGTGAGGGCGGATTCTAGTGGTCGTGGAAACACGGTTCTAGTTTTCGTTGGCACAGCCTAGCAGTTCAGCCATCTTTTCGGCTGGTTTGGCGAATCCTAGGGTTGCGCGTGGTCTGTCGTTGAGTTGCATGGCTACGAACTCGAGGTCTTCTTTGGTATGGACCGATAGGTCAGTGCCTTTGGGGAAATACTGGCGCAGCAGCCCGTTGGTGTTTTCGTTGCTTCCTCGCTGCCATGGTGATGCAGGGTCACAGAAGTACACCGGGCAATCTGTGGCAATGGTGAAGGACTTATGACCAGCCATTTCACTTCCCTGATCCCACGTTAACGAACCACGCAAATGCGCCGGCAACTGCTCGATAGCATCAACGAGCGCGTTGCGTACTTCCACAGCACCGTGGCCGTTGGGCAGGTAAAGCAACATCACGTACCTGGTGCTGCGTTCTACAAGGGTGCCGATTGCTGACTTGTTTGCTTTGCCCAAGATGAGGTCGCCTTCCCAATGTCCAGGGACTGCGCGATCGTCGACCGTTGCAGGCCGCTGAGAAATCATCACCGGTTGCGTCCGCTAGCGTGGTGTATCTGTAGCCCGCGGTAGGCCTTGTGCCGGTGCACAATGAGGCGACCATCGCGGGTACCTTTCGAATCAACTCTTACCTATCCTCGAAAGGAAGTACCCTGCGATGGCCGCTGACCCCAATCATATCGATCCGACCGCGTATGTCGAAGAGCTACTGACTCAAGCCTCCCCAGACCTGATGCGCCAAATGCTCACTGACTTCATCAACCAGATTCTCTCCGCCCAGGCAGACACCGTCTGCGGGGCAGATTATGCAACAGTCTCGCCGGATCGTACAAACACCCGCAATGGTTACCGTCACCGACAGCTAGATACCCGCGTCGGCAGTATTGATGTGGCAATCCCGAAGCTACGCACCGGCTCATTTTTCCCCGACTGGCTGCTAGAGCGCCGCAGCCGCACCGAACGCGCCCTGACCACAGTTATCGCCACCTGCTACCTCAAGGGGGTCTCCACCCGCAGGATGAACGACCTAGTCGCCACACTCGGTATCAACAACCTATCGAAATCACAGGTCAGCGAGATGGCCAAAGAGCTTGACACGATGGTCGAACAATTCCGTACCAGACCATTGGACCAGGGCCCGTATTACTACCTCTCCTGTGACGCGTTGACGATGAAAGTGCGGGAAGGCGGCCGAGTCGTCAAAGCCAGCGTGCTACTGGCCACAGGTGTCAACGCTGACGGCTACCGCGAACTGCTTGGCATGCAGGTTGCCACCGCGGAATCTACCGCGTCGTGGACGGGTTTCTTCCGCGACCTCATCGCCCGTGGCCTCACCGGGGTATTCCTGGTCACCAGTGATGCCCATCTTGGTATTCAAGCAGCCGTGGGTGATTGCCTGCCGCAGGCTAGTTGGCAGCGGTGCCGCACCCACTTCGCGAAGAACCTATCAGCCAAGGTACCGAAGACCCAGTGGCCGACCCTATCAGCAATGTTTCACACGATCTTCCAGCAACCCGATGCCACCAGCGTGTGGATCCAGGCCAGGGATGTGGTGGAGTTCTGCCAGCACAAGTTCCCGAACGTGGCAGGCTACCTCGAGGAGTGTCTCGACGAGCTGTTGGCGTTTACCGCTGCGCCGAAAGCGGTGTGGAGCAAAATCTGGTCGAATAACCCCACTGAACGGCTCAATAGGGAGATCCGCCGGCGTAGCGATGTCGTAGGAATCTTCCCAAACCGAGACGCTGTTGTGCGCCTTGTTGGGGCGGTTTTGGCCGAACAGCACGATGACTGGATCCAACAGAAGCGTTATATGTCACTGGCCAGCCTGACACAGACCAAAGACATCATCGCCGCTGGGGTCATCGACGAGGACCGCGACAACAACCAGGAAAACGCCGCATGAATACCCTCACCCCACATCCCCGAGACGGCCCCTAAACCACCGCCATGAAACTAACCCCAGATTCGAAATACAGATACACCACTACCCAGGACTTGACCTCATCACCATGGGATCGCTAAACCGTTGACGTGGAATGCGCTGATTGCCAGGCTTGCGCACGGCGCGGCCTTGACGCAGGCACGCAGCAATTTCTTTCTTCAGCTCCCCTTTAGCTTGGAAGAACAACGACATGTAGATAGTTTCAGGACACACCCTCATAGTGTCATCGTCAGGGAAGTCCAGACGCAACCGATTCGAAATCTGCACCGGCGAATACCGCTGTTTCAGCAACGACCACACCACCTCATGCAGTGCCGCGTTCGTGTCGAGTTTGCGTGGCTTTGGCCGAAACCTGCGCAGCACCGATTTCCTGTGAGCTGCATGCGGTAGATACAGCCCACACTCGTCGCGATTGCGTGCCATTTCCTTGCTTATCGTTCCAGCAGAGCGTCCCAATCGTCGGGCAATAGCACGCACACCAAGGCCTTGACGGTGCAAATCGGCGATGAGTTCGCGCTCCTCGACGGACAAATACCGTGAACTGATGCGCTTGTCTATTGCGTGCTGTGGGATGACTTCGACGGGTACTGCTAGGCGGCCGTCAACATAGGGCAAGACCTGCATAAGTCTTTTATAGAGCGCGACATCGGGTCCGTCGGGGACAAACGGCACGCGTCCTACAGGATTGAGCTTAATAACTGCCTTGTCGATATCGAGGGCGTCGCGCGGATTGGTCCCGACGGCTTCTGCGGCGTCCTTTCGGCCCATTGCGCTAACCCGCAGCGTCAAATACTCACAGCGACGTGACGTGGCGTTTGCGCGACGACCATGCCGATTGCGGTGCCACAGGCCACGCTCAATACCAATGCGGTAGACCACGCTCGGGGTCAGATTGAGCCGGGACGCAATCTGCATTGGCTTCACGCCCTGCTTCCACAGCTGTTCAATGCGTTGAGCATCTGGCCTGGAAAGAGTCTTCTTACTGCGAATAGGCAGCTGAAGTTCGCGGGCTAAACGATAAGCAACATTCAGGCTAAGGCCCAATTCCGTCGCGGCACTACACACGCTGCGGCCACCGTGGACTAAGACGCACAGCTGCTCCACCACCTCCGGCGAAGGATCCCAACGACTCGACACCACAAACACCACCAATCAAGGTCAGGTGTTTCGACGATCCCTAGAATCCGCCGAGGAATAGAAGATCGCAAAAGCCCCGATACAACTAAGTATCGGGGCTCGTGCGGAAAGTTAATTCAGCTGCCGGGGCGTTGCGCCCCGAAGGAATTACTTAGCCTTCTCGATGATTTCAACGAGACGGTAGTGCTTGTCCTTGGACAGCGGACGGCACTCTTCGATGCGGACGCGGTCGCCGACGCCGGCGATCTCATCCTCATCGTGCGCCTTCACCTTGGAGTTGGAGCGCATGATCTTGCCGTACAGGGCGTGCTGCTTGCGGTCCTCGAGCTCAACTACGATGGTCTTCTGCATCTTGTCAGAGATAACGTAGCCGGAGCGAACCTTGCGTGCGCCCTTTTCCTTCTTAACGTCAGTCATTATGCCTCAGCTCCTGGAGTGGTGGACAGACCAAGCTCGCGCTCGCGCAGAACGGTGTACACGCGCGCAATGTCGCGCTTTACGGTTCCGATGCGGCGGTTGTTGGTCAGCTGGCCAGTGGCCTTCTGGAAACGAAGGTTGAACAGCTCTTCCTTCGCATCTGCAAGACGCTGCTCCAGCTCGGCGTTATCGAGCTCGCGGAACTCGTGTGCAGGGGTACCGGTTGCCATTAGAACTGGTCCTCCTTCTTGATGATGCGGACCTTGCAAGGAAGCTTCTGGCCAGCGCGGCGCAGAGCCTCGAGTGCAACAGCCTCATTTGGGTAGCTCATCTCGAAAAGTACGCGGCCTGGCTTAACGTTGGCCACCCACTTCTCAACTGGGCCCTTACCGGAACCCATACGAACGCCAAGTGGCTTCTGGGTCAAAGGACGGTCAGGGAAGATGTTGATCCAGACCTTGCCACCACGCTTGACGTGGCGGTTAATGGCAATACGAGCTGCCTCGATCTGGCGGTTGGTGATGTACGCAGGCTCCAGAGCCTGGATAGCGTAATCACCGAAGTTGATGCGGTTACCGCCCTTGGACACGCCGCTACGAGTAGGGCGGTGCTGGCGACGGTACTTAACGCGCTTTGGAATCAGCATGGATTAGCCCTCCTGCTTCTGATTTGCGCGCTGGCGACGCTGGCCACCGCGGCGAGGACGACCGTTACGGTCGCCGCGGCCACGGCCCTGCGACGGAGCGTTCAGTTCGGACTCACGCACGCCACCAACTACGTCACCCTTGTAGATCCACACCTTGATGCCAATGCGGCCGAAGGTGGTGTGGGCCTCTGCGGTGCCGTAATCGATCTCTGCGCGCAGGGTGTGCAGTGGAACGCGACCCTCGTGGTAGCGCTCGGTGCGGGACATTTCAGCACCACCAAGGCGGCCAGAGCAAAGGACCTTGATGCCCTTTACCTGTGGCTGGCGCATAGCGGACTGAATTGCCTTACGCATTGCACGGCGGAAAGCAACGCGGTTAACCAGCTGCTCAGCGATGGACTGAGCAACCAGGGTTGCGTTTGCGTCTACCTGCTTGACCTCGAGGATGTTGAGCGCAACCATCTTGCCGGTGAGCTTTTCCAGCTCGCGGCGGATGCGGTCAGCCTCTGCGCCGCGGCGACCAATCACGATGCCCGGACGGGCGGTGTGAATGTCAACGCGGACGCGGTCGCGGGTGCGCTCGATAACTACGTCGGCGATGCCGGCGCGCTCGAGGCCCTTAGAGAGGTATTCGCGAATCTTGATGTCTTCAGCAACGTAGGTTGCGTAGTCCTTGTCGGCGTACCAGTGGGTCTTCCAGTCGGAAGTGATGCCCAAACGTAGGCCGTGAGGATGGATCTTCTGGCCCATTACTTGGCCCCTTCCTTCTGGCTCTCGACAACCACGGTGATGTGGCTGGTGCGCTTACGGATGATGAACGCGCGACCCTGCGCACGTGGCTGGAAACGACGCATGGTTGGACCCTCGTTGGCGTAAGCCTCGGAGATAACCAGGGTCTGTGGATCCAGGCCGAAGTTGTTCTCAGCGTTAGCCGCTGCGGAAGCAACTACCTTAGCTACTGGCTTTGCAGCGCCCTGAGGTGCGTACTTCAGGATTGCAAGAGCCTCAGCTACGGACTTACCGCGAACCAGGTCGATGACGCGGCGTGCCTTCATCGGGGTAACGCGGACGTAGCGGGCCGTTGCGGATGCGGAGGTGATGTTGTCACTCATCGCTTATCGACGTCCCTTCTTATCGTCCTTGACGTGACCCTTAAAGGTCTTGGTTGGTGCGAACTCGCCCAGCTTGTGGCCGACCATGGAATCATCGACAAACACTGGAACATGCTTACGGCCGTCATGGACGGCGAAAGTGTGGCCAATGAAATCTGGAAGAATGGTCGAACGGCGAGACCAGGTCTTAATGACCTGCTTGGTGCCGGCCTCATTCTGAGCATCCACCTTGTTGAGGAGGTGCTCATCGACGAACGGGCCCTTCTTAAGGCTGCGTGGCATTGTTTACCTCCTCTTAGCGCTTCTTGTTCGGGCGACGACGGCGCACGATCATGTTGTTGGAGTAACGGTTAGGGTTGCGGGTGCGACCCTCCTTCTTACCCCATGGGGATACTGGGTGACGACCACCGGAGGTCTTACCCTCACCACCACCGTGTGGGTGGTCAACCGGGTTCATAACGACACCACGGACGGTTGGGCGAACGCCCTTCCAGCGCATGCGGCCGGCCTTGCCCCAGCGGATGTTCATCTGGTCAGCGTTGCCAACCTCACCCACGGTCGCGCGGCAGCGGATGTCCACGCGGCGAATCTCGGAGGATGGCATACGCAGGATTGCGTACTTGCCTTCCTTACCCAGCAGCTGGATGGAAGCGCCAGCGGAACGAGCCAACTTAGCGCCAGCGCCCGGCTTTAGCTCTACAGCGTGGATGGTGGTACCGGTTGGGATGTTGCGCAGTGGCAGGTTGTTGCCCACCTTGATGTCAGCATTCGCACCGGACTCCACGATCTGCCCCTGCTGCAGGTTCTTTGGAGCGATGATGTAGCGCTTCTCACCGTCCACGTAGTGGAGCAGGGCGATGTTAGCGGTACGGTTTGGGTCGTACTCGATGTGAGCGACCTTCGCTGGGATGCCATCCTTGTCGTTGCGACGGAAGTCGATCAGACGGTAACGGCGCTTGTGGCCACCGCCGATGTGGCGGGTGGTGATGCGGCCGTAGTTGTTACGACCACCGGTCTTGCTCAACGGACGGAGAAGGGACTTCTCCGGAGTGGAGCGGGTCAGTGCATCAAACTCAGAAACGGAGGATGCGCGGCGACCCGGAGTTGTCGGCTTGTACTTACGAATAGCCATAATTCTTCCTTACTTCTCGACTTTCTTCTTAGGCGCCAGCGCCGAAGACGTCGATAGCGTCGCTGCCCTCTCGGAGCGTCACGTAAGCGCGCTTGGTGGACTTACGGGTACCGAAGCCGGTGCGGGTGCGCTTGCGCTTACCTGCACGGTTTACGGTGTTCACGGAGTCAACCTTCACGCCGAAGATCTGCTCTACGGCATCTTTGATCTGGGTCTTGTTGGAGTCAGTGGCTACATAGAACGTGTAGGTGTTTTGTTCCATGAGGCCGTAAGACTTCTCGGAGACAACCGGGGCGATGATGATATCGCGCGGATTGGCGATCTTAGCCATTACTTCTCCTCCTTCTTCTCTTCATCGCGAGCGTTGGATACGCGAGAGATGAAGGTGTGCAGTGCCTCTGCGGAGAACACAACATCGTCAGACTTGAGAACATCGTAGGTGTTCAGCTGGCCCTCATCGATGATGTGAACGTTAGGCAGGTTGTTGGCGCTGCGACGGGCGGTCAGATCCTCGCGACCGATGACCAGCAGGATGTTGCGGCGGTCAGTTAGGTCTGCGAAGAATGCCTTTGCCTTCTTGGTGGAAGGCTCCTGGCCTGCAACCAATTCCTCGATGACGTGGATGCGCTCGTTGCGGGCACGGTCAGTAAGTGCACCGAACAGGGCGGCCTTGATCATCTTCTTAGGGGTGCGCTGTGCGTAATCACGTGGCTGTGGACCGTGAACGGTGCCACCGCCGGTGTAGTGAGGAGCACGGATGGAACCCTGGCGCGCACGGCCGGTGCCCTTCTGGCGGAATGGCTTACGGCCACCGCCGCGAACGTCGCCGCGGGTCTTGGTTGCGTGGGTGCCCTGGCGTGCTGCAGCAAGCTGAGCGTTGACAACCTGGTGCATCAAAGCGATGGACACCTCTGCGTCAAAGATCTCAGCCGGCAGCTCGACAGAGCCGTTGGTCTTACCCTCAGCAGTACGGACGTCTAGCTTGAGGTTGCTCATGCGTGTGCACCGCCCTTCACTGCGGTCTTGACGGTAACCAGGCCGCCGCGAGCACCAGGGATAGCACCCTTGATGAGCAGCAGGTTGGATTCACCGTCGATCTTCTGAATCTTCAGGTTCTGGGTAGTAACGCGGTCCTGACCCATGCGGCCGGCCATGCGCTTGCCCTTGAAGACGCGTGCTGGGGTAGCACATGCGCCGATGCCACCAACACGACGGTGTGCAGCCTGGTTACCGTGGGAGGCACCCTGACCTGCAAAACCGTGGCGCTTCATAGCACCTGCGTAGCCGTGGCCCTTGGTGGTGCCCGTGACGTCAACGAAGGTTACGCCCTCGAAGATGTCAACGGTCACGTCCTGGCCAACCTCGTATGCGGAGGTGTCATCCATGCGGATTTCGGCAACGTGGCGACGTGGGGTCACGCCAGCCTTCTTGAAGTGACCGGTGGCAGGCTTGTTGGCCTTGCGTGGGTCAATCTCGCCAAAGGCGATCTGGATGGCGTTGTAGCCATCGGTTTCTGCGGTGCGAATCTGGGTCACTACGCATGGACCAGCTTCAACGACGGTAACCGGTACTACGCGGTTATCCTCGTCGAAGACCTGAGTCATGCCGAGCTTCTTGCCCAGAATGCCCTTGATCTCGTTTTCACTCATTAATTCTTCTCCACCAAAGTATTTACTTCGACAGCAGCTGTTGGCTACTGGATGTTGACGTCGACGCTTGCCGGAAGGTCGATGCGCATGAGGGCGTCAACGGTCTTCGGGGTTGGGTCGAGAATGTCGATGAGGCGCTTGTGAGTGCGCATCTCGAAGTGCTCGCGAGAGTCCTTGTACTTGTGTGGAGAACGAATAACGGCGTATACGTTCTTCTCCGTTGGGAGCGGCACTGGACCAACAACACGAGCGCCCGTAGAAGTTACGGTAGAAACGATCTTCTTTGCAGAAGCGTCAATTGCCTCGTGGTCGTAGGCCTTCAGCCGAATGCGGATTTTTTGTCCCGCCACGCTTATCCTCTTCCTCGCTTCCCCACTTTCACATACCCGGCGTATCCGGGGCGTAAAGCGGTGGGAAAAAGCTTTCTCGATTTCTCTATAACGTTGTACCGGTCTCTAGGGCCAGGCCAAACGCCAGTTGTCTTAGATTGTCATGATGACCACGAGATACAAGCCGGCAAACAACCATCTTGCAGTGCTCGTGACGGGGTACAAGAGACCCGAAGTCATAAGAATCACGGAAGGGGACGGTTTTCACGCATTACGCGCGGCGATGAAACGCCACACAGCCGAAAATGACCCATTTCGTATACTGCCGCTGTTTATTTGCCATGCCCCTTCTCCGGTCCAGCCTCACGGGATGTCTCTGCTTAAAGCGCTAAAAGCGCGGACCTAGCCCGTGTGACCGACCTTCTTACCGCCTGCGCTCACTAATGATTACGCATTCGGAATCAAAGGTGTCATGTTCGCCTTACCAGGGATAACTTCCCCGCTGCGCCGGATAAATCCGGTTCGCGTTTCCGCTACCTCTGTTAAAGCAACCCCTGTATTTAAGCACGTCCCAGGCCTAAACACAAACCTTTCAGGCAACAGTGTTCAAAATCACTTTCTGACGCTTGCGGGCTAAAAGCGTTACCATGAGGGCACTAGGACAATCGCAAAGAAAGGCTCGTCATGGCTGATTCCACCGCAACCAATACCCCGGCAAACGCAACCACTCCTGCCGACGCCCCCGTCGCAGAAGCACCCGCCGCCCCAGGCACCCCGGGCACCCAGGATATCGCCGTCCCGGAGCGCAAGATTAATAGGAACTTGGAGACGGAACACGGCACCACCGCCATTGAGGACGTGGTGGTCTCCAAGATCGCCGGCATCGCGGCGCGCGAGGTTTCCGGCGTGGCTGCCCTGGGCGGCGGCGGTGCGCGCATGCTGGGTTCCATCCGCGAGTCCCTTGGCGCCTCGGAGGATGTCCGTCAGGGCGTTTCCGTCGCGGTGGCCGATGGCATGGCCAATATTGACGTGTCCATCATCGCCGAGTACGGCGTCGCCATCCACGAGCTCGCGGAGGCCATCCGCCGCAACATCATGACCGCCGTGGAACGCATGACCGGACTCGAGGTAGACCGCGTAGACGTCAGTGTCACTGACGTCAAGCTGCCGCAGGAAGCTGCCAACGAGCAGGACCCAGAAACCGCCATTGCGCCCCAGAACTAGCCCATGTCTGGTTTCGAGCTGACCCAGGCCGGCGCTAAGGCTATCGCCGAGGCGGTGGCCGGGCTACCTGGAATCGCCGGCATGTACGGCGGCAGCTACGGGGAAATCTCTCTGCTCTACCCCGGTGAGCGCATCAAGGGCCTGCGCAAGGCCCACGTACAGGATGACACCCACCTAGAGATTTTTGTCATCGCGGACCTATCCGCGCAGGGCGGGCTTGAAAAAGCCACCCCTTTACGTGACCTGACACCCCAGATCCGCGAGGCCGTGCAGTCTGCCTGTCCAGAGATAACTACCGTGGACGTCATCTTCGCTGATGTCTCGGCGTAGAAGCACACCTTGTTAATGAGGAAAACATAATGAAGAATTACACCCTGCTGGGCGCGCTTCTAGGCGTAGCCATAGCTATGATTTTGGTGCTGGGCGGCTGGAAGCTTTTTCTCACCGCAGTTATCTTCGCGTTGATTGGCGCCATTGCCGGCGCCCACTTTGACGGGCGCATCAACTTGGTTGAGTTGTACCAGACCCTGGTGGGCAAAGGCCGAGCTTCATGACCTCTCCCGCCGCACCTGAGACCGGAACCGGGGAAGACCCGGCCAACCAGTCATCTATTGGTGACCATGGTGGCACCGCCTTTTCCATGCGCGCAGTAGAACGCCTGGTGGCCGCGGCGATTAAAACCGTGCCCGGCATTGCCACGGTTGACTCTAAGCTCGGCGGGTTTAGCCGCAGGGCGTACCCTCGCGTGGCCGTGCAGCTCGACCCGGAGGCGAACGTGGCCGCGGTGGACTGCGCCATCGCCACCGTGTGGCCCTCCCCCATCACGGATGTTTCCGTGGCCGTGCAGGATGCCGTGGCCGAGGCCATCGACGCCTACCTGGGATTTAAGACCACCCGTGTCAACGTGGCCATCGGCCGCACCGTGCCCGGCAAGCGTGTAAGCCAACAAGATCTCGCCGCACGCCCCGTTGCCGCCGCGCGCGCCCCGCAGGTAACCCCCACGAACGTGTGGCAGCCTCAGGTTAAGCGCAGGGTATCACTCAAGCCGGTGGTGGTTAAGCACCCCCTTGGGATCTCCTCCCCCACTATCGCGCCGCGAGCGGAGGTACGCAGCCCGTCCGTGAGCGATATTGCCCCCGTCGAGGTCCGCACTATCGGCACCCCTAATCCGGCCCCCGTGCGTTCGGTTAGCGCCCCTGAGCCGCAAGAGCTGGTACCTGTAAGCCGCCCAAAGCCTATGCAGACGCGGCCGGTTTCCGTTCCCAAGGCATCGCCGCTTAAGCCGGTAACGGTGCGCCCGTCTAATCCGGTACGAGTCCAGGCGCCCCGGCCACAGCCGTTGCGCGCCATCGAAGTCCGCCCGTTAAAGCTTAAAGACATCAGGGTGGAACCAACCCGCATCCGCACACAACCTGGAGGCCGCCATGAATGAGAACTCATCCGGTCAGAGCCTGCCCTACCGTCGAGGGCAGGAACCCCAGCCTTCGCCGGCGGTGCGCCCATGGTCCGTCCTGTTGGCGATAGCGCTGCTGGGCGCTTCCTTCGTTGCCGCCCGAGAGGCCTGGTTGCTCTTCGGGGATGGCAATGCCCAATCCTGGCTGCAATGGTTCTTCTCCATAATGGAAACGGATGCTTTGCAGGACTGGATGGTCTGGGCGGGCGCCGGGGCCGTAGCCTTGGGCCTCGTCTTCCTCTTCGTGGCGCTCAAACCGCGCAAGTCAACGCACATCGATTACTCCACAGAAATCACCAGCATGTGGACGCGCCCGGTCGATGTGGCCCGCAGGGTCGCGGCGGCGGCTCGTACCGTGCCCGGAGTGGCGGCCGCCCGGAGCAATACCTCCGCCAAGAAGGTCAGCGTCATCATCAACGGTGACGCTGAGGACCCCACCCTGGCGAAACGCACCACCGCGGCGCTGGAACACACGATTGAGGGATTGCGTCCCCGCCCGGAGCTGACCGTGCACTACGAACAGACTCAGGAGGTAGATAACAATGTCTAAGGGGCTGGCTACTTTTGAGAGAATCCTGTTCTTCGTGCTGGGATTAGTCCTGCTTGCCCTAGGCGTCTGGCCCATCCTGCTGCACTTCGATGTGCCACTCGCGGTGGAGGCATCGCGCTGGGTTGACCATGACGCATGGGCCGCCGTTCCGGGGGCGGGTTGGTGGCCGTGGGCCCTGGCCGGTGCGAGCCTGTTGTTGCTGTTTTGCGGGCTGTGGCTGCTCATCGCCAACCTGCGCCCGCACAAGCTTGACCGGGTGGTATCGGAGGCTTCGTCGGACAAAGGCAAGATCACCGCTTCCATACAGGGCATAGCCGAGGGCATTTCCCAATCCCTGGCGCAGCACCCCAACATCGTCAAGTGTGACCGCAAAGTGGCCCTAGACCGCAAGCGTCCAACGTTGACCTTCACGGTCACCTCCGCCGCGGAAATGCATCCGAAGCAGCTGCGCGAACTCATCGAGCAAACCGAGCGCGACTTCCGCGCGGCCCTGCCGGACGTAGAAGTGGAAACCGTCTACAGACTGCATTCAGCCAACCTGGCGGTCAAGTAGCACACACGCTTCAGGCCCCAGCCACTTATAGATTTAGGTGGTTGGGGCCTACTCGTCCGCGCACCTACGCGAAACGGTTACTACACGGTGCGCCGCAGCGACCCCTAAGGAGCCTTGACCCCAATGGCCGCCGCTACTGGGCGCTACTGGGCCAAGAATACTTCTTCCACCGCGCCGCAGTCGCGCTGGCGGCCGCCAGGTAACGCCAGAATCAACGGCTGGCCGGGGCGGCACTGCTCCACGCGGGACCACTCCATCGCATCACAATCCACGGTTCGCCGGCCGGTGGTGAAGTTGTAGGCTCGCCGTTCGAGCAAAAGCAGTCCCTCGGTGGTGCGGATGACGTAGCAGGAATCGCCAATCCTGCGCCGCGTGCGCCCCTCGAGTTCCGCAGCGGGCGCCGTGGTAGTGCGCACAGCGGTGAGGAGGTCCACCACACCCAGGCGGTGCTCTATGCCATCCATATCCTTGATGACTAGCGGGCGGCCGGGTCCTGCGGGGCGCAAGCCCGCGTATTTCCACACCACCGGCTGGCCCGGCGACGTCGAGGATTTGTCCCTTCGGCGAACAATCACGCAGGCAGCACCGCTAGAATCCCGCGTCAGCGTCACCATTACGCGTCCGCCATTGCACGTCGCAAGCCAAGCCCCCTTGGCTAGGCCGTCAGCCCCCAGTGGAAGCAGAGGCGGGTGCTGCGCGGACATCGAATCCAAAGCCTGGATCAGCGCCTCGTCTGAGGCGCCCCATCCAACGCCCTGACCCGCCAGAATCCCAAATAAGGTAGACAGGCTCAGATCCGGCTGGCCTTCCCACGCGCGGCGCAGGGCGTCCAGGGTGGGCTCAATTCTCGTGGGGTCAAGCATGGCATCTTAGCCTAGCCGCTTCCCAAGCGCCTCAACCAATGCCTCGCCTACGGCGATCGTAGGCAGGAAGCCGTCGCGCGCCCGGTGGCTCATTGCCCCGCACCAACGCACTGCGCACGCACGCCTTTGAGGGGTTTTACGCGCATTTAATATTTATCGACCGACAGGGGATCGCTACCACTAGCAGTAATAATTGTGGTTTAGGTAACAAACCCGCTAAATTCTTTCCCAAGGCATTTCTATTAGTGGTTGATTTGTCGCCTGCGCCACCCGCCGCGATGCTCAGCACTGGGAATCCCCGATGACGTACTACTCCGACTCAAGTGGAGCACTGCATGCTTAGATATCTATTCCGGAAGACCGTCGGTTGGCTACTGATGATCTTCCTGGCGACGAACCTGACATATTTCCTGGCCTCGTTCTTCTTAGACCCGCGGTCAAACTACGAGGGCCGCCGCCCTCCACTGTCAGATGAACAGATATCTACGCTTCTCGAGCCCTACAACCTCAACCCTGACACCCCTCTGCTAGAGCGGTGGTGGACGTGGCTCACCGGCATCATCACCCGCTGGGACTGGGGCCGTTCCCCAGTCGGCGACTTTGTCAACGAACAGATCTCTTACCGCATCTGGGTATCCGCCCAGCTTTTGCTCCTGGCGACGGTCATCTCCATCGTTCTGGGCGTCGCCGTTGGCGTGTATACCGCCTCGCGCCAGTACAAGCTCGGCGACCGTGTCTGGCAAGGTATCTCCATCTTCGCGATGAACACGCACGTTGTCGTGGCCTCCATCGCGGTGGTGTGGGCGGCCATCAAGATTAACGATATAACCGGGACCCGCATCTTTTACGTGGTGGGCGCCAGCTCTATTGGCGTCGAAGGCTTTTGGAATAAGCTCATCGATTCCGCACAGCACATGATCCTGCCGACCATATCCCTGGTCATCATCTCCTACGCCAGCTACCACATGACCCAGCGCACCCTGCTGCTGGACAACCTGAATGCCGATTACGTCCGTACCGCCCGCGCTAAGGGGCTTACCCGCACCACCGCAATCCGCCGCCACGCGCTGCGTACCTCGATCATTCCGGTGGCCACCTCGGTCGCCTTCTCCATCCCGGGCATCTTCACGGGCGCCGTGATGACGGAAAGCATCTTCGGCTGGAACGGCATGGGCCAGTACTTCCTCGAGACCATTGCCAAAAATGACATCAACGGCGCAGTGGCGGTGGCCGCGTTCGGCGCCGCAATGACGGCTATTTCTGCAGTCCTGGCCGATCTGGTCGTGGTTGCCCTAGATCCACGCGTGAGGGTGAGCTAAAAGATGACTACTCCTAACAAACCACAGCAGTCCAAGGGTATCGAGCCACTGAAGGCCCGGGCCGATAAGGGCACCGGCGAGCTATCACCGCAGGCCGAGGTCGCCGCGCACAACCAGCTCACCGCCGCGGAGGCCGAGGCGCTTGCCTCAGCCGACGCCGCCGAAACCTCAGGCACGTCACGCGCCAAGCTGTATATTCGCCGATTTTTCCGCAACAAGCTGGCCGTGGTGGGGCTTATTATCTTCCTAGCCCTTGCGTTGTTCTCGATCTTCGGCGGGTTTTTCGCAAAATGGCACTACACCGAACCTGACTTCCTGTCGCTCGCGGTGCCACCGAATGACGAGCACTGGTTCGGCACGGACAACTCCGGCATGGACCTCTACGCGCAGATCGTCCACGGCATCGGCCGTTCCCTGACCATCGCGGTGATTGTGTCCGCCGCGACCCTGGTGATTTCGGCGCTGGTCGGCGCCGGCGCAGCCCTATGGGGCGGGGCCCCGGAAAAGGTCGTGCTGGCGATTATCCACTTCCTGCTCTCGGTCCCTACCTTCCTCATCATCGCCCTGCTGGTCAGCGACTCTGGCGGCGACTGGCGCCTACTCATCGTGGTTCTCATCGCCTTCGGCTGGATGTACCAGGCCCGCGTCATCTGGTCGCTGGCGCTTTCGATTCGCGAGCAGGACTACATCCGCGCCGCGCGGTACATGGGCGTTTCCCGCTTCACGACCGTCGTACGCCACGTCATCCCTAACATCGGGTCCCTTCTCATCATCCAGTTTGTCTTCGGCATCGTCGGCACCGTCGGTTCGGAAACGGCGCTTTCCTTCCTCGGCCTGGGCGTCAAGCTGCCCGACGTCTCGCTGGGCACCCTCCTGCAGGGCGGCACCGCCACCCTGCGCTCAACGCCGTGGCTGTTCTACTTTCCGGCCGGCGCACTCACCCTACTGACCGTGTCCATGGCCTTTATCGGCGATGGCCTACGCGATGCACTAGATCCCAATTCGAAGTCCGGAGGCAAGGCTTAAATGACCAATCCAACAAGTCCAGTACTTTCCGTCAAGGATCTAAAGGTCTCCTTCCCCTCCGAGGCGGGTTCCGTGTCCGCGGTGCGGGGCGTGGACTTTGACCTCTACCCCGGCCGCACCTTGGGTATCGTGGGCGAATCCGGTTCCGGCAAGTCCGTGACATCGATGGCCATTATGGGGCTGCTCCCGGACTACGCAAAGGTGGAGGGATCAGTCAAACTCAATGACCGCGAATTGCTAGGCCTTAGCGATAAGCAAATGTCAGCTATCCGCGGCAACGGCATCGGCATGATTTTCCAGGACCCCTTGTCCGCGCTAACGCCCGTGTTCGATATCGGCACCCAGCTTGTCGAGGCGATTCAGACGCACCAGAAAATCCCGAAGGCTGCGGCGCTCAAGCAGGCGGCGGAGTTGTTGGACCTCGTGGGCATCCCCGAGCCTAAGATGCGCTTGAAATCCTTCCCCCACGAGTTCTCCGGCGGCATGCGCCAGCGAGTGGTGATCGCCATCGCCATCGCGAATAATCCCCGAGTACTCATCGCCGATGAGCCCACAACCGCGCTCGATGTAACTATCCAGGCCCAGATCTTGGACGTCATCCGCGTCGCCCAGCGCGAGACCGGCGCGGCGACCATCATGATCACCCATGACATGGGCGTGGTCGCGGAAACCGCCGACGATGTCATGGTCATGTACGCGGGCCGCCCGGTCGAGCGGGGCGATGTCAACACCATCTTCTCTCAACCACGTATGCCGTACACGGTGGGCCTGCTGGGTTCTACCCCGCGCCCCGACGTCTCCTCGGAGGAGCCATTGACGCCTATCGTCGGCAACCCTCCGATCCTGGTCGACCTGGACAAGCGGTGCCAATTCGCCAATCGCTGCCCGGTCGCGCTGCCGGAGTGCTCGCAGCGCGAACCCGAGCTGCTTCCGCTCTCGGATGAAAATAGCGGGCATGCAACCGCCTGCATCCGTTCCCACGAGATTCACGATAAGCGCATCGGCGGCGAATCACTGTTTAAGGTTCCCCCGCTGAGCGAGGATAAGTTCGCGAATGTGGCGCGTGAGGACCGCAAGGTCACTCTGGAAGTAAAGGACTTGCGCAAGGAATTCCCCCTGACCAAGGGATCCCTGGTCAAACGCAAGGTGGGTACCGTAAAGGCCGTTGACGGCTTAACGTTCGATATCCGCGAAGGCGAGTGCATGGCAATCGTCGGCGAATCCGGATGCGGTAAGACCACAACCCTGCTCGAGATCATGGATTTGAACCCAAAGAATGGCTCGATCTCCCTCAATGGTCAGGATGCGCGTGCGATGTCTAGCGCGGAGCGCCGCGAGGCCCGCAAGGATCTGCAGATTGTCTTCCAGGATCCCATGAGCTCGCTGAACCCGCGACTAACCGTCCGCGAAGTGATCGCCGAACCCCTCAATTCCCTGGGCTACGAAGGAGACGTGGATGCACGCGTGGCCGAGTTGATGGGGCTCGTTGGTCTCGATTCTTCCCAGATCGACCGCTTCCCCGGGCACTTCTCCGGCGGCCAGCGCCAGCGCATTGGCTTGGCGCGCGCTCTAGCGACCAATCCTTCGGTCATCGTCCTTGACGAACCCGTGTCCGCGCTGGACGTGTCCATCCAGGCGGGCGTCATCAATCTGCTCGAGGATTTGAAGCGCAAGCTGGGATTGACTTACCTCTTCGTGGCCCACGACTTGTCCGTGGTTCGGCACCTTTCCGACCGTGTCGCCGTGATGTACAAGGGAAAATTCGTCGAGTTTGGCGACGTTGATGACATCTTCGATAACCCGCAGCACGAATACACCAAGAAGCTGCTGGACGCCATCCCCATCCCGGACCCGGTGGCAGCCCGCGAGAAGCGCACACGGCGAGACGCCTTGGCGGCCCAGGCCGTCGAGGACAAATCCATACGCTAGCGGAGTAGCACCCGAGGTAAACGCCTCGCTTTACCTATCTTGCCAATTAAAAGCCCAAAGCCCGGGACGAGCCGGGTAGGGCGTGGCAAGATAGGGGAAGCGGTCAAATTCTTTCGGGTAACAGATAAAAATCAACAAAACTGCATAGCGCACCACTGAAGATTTCAATGACTTACAACTTCATATCGCTTGACAACCCCTCCAGTGAATTGCATGGCACGACGCTAAAGGCCAGGACCACTAGCTAATTCCTGGATGAATACGGACTTGCGACACATCCGAACGGGCCGCGGTGCGTATTCATTTAACACCCCTACCAAAAGGAGTAATTTCATGCAGAAGACTAAGCGCCTGCGCCTCGCCGGTGTTGCCACTATGGCGGCACTGTCCCTGACCCTCGCCGCTTGTGGTGGCGATGCCGGTAACTCAAACGGTGCTGGTGCATCCAACGTGTCGCCAGCGCCCGAGGGCCTCGATATCGAGGTCAACCCCGAAGGAGACTACAACCCACTCGAGCGCGACCAGATCCAAGACGGCGGCGAGCTGACCCTTGCCCTGGGTGAGCTAACGCAGCAGCAAAATGCATTCCACGCAAACATGACCTCTGACACCAGGGCGGTGTGGAACTGGTACAACCCGGTGCTGGCCAATTTCGATGGCGCGGGCAATTACTCCCCTAATGAAGCGTACGTCCTCTCCGCGGAGGAGAGCGTTGAAGATGACAAGACGGTTGTCACCTATAAGCTCAACCCTGAGGCTAAGTTCAATGATGGTACCCCTATCGACATCGAAGCCTTCAAGAACACCTGGGAGATGAACAACGGCTCCAACGCTGCCGTCACCCCGAACTCCACCGACGGCTACGAACTCATCGAGACCGTCGAGGCGGGTGCCGATAACTTCGAGGTTATCGTCAAGTTCTCCACTGCGTACCCATGGTGGCAGGGTCTGTTCAACAACGTATTGCACCCGGAGATCAACACGCCTGAGAAGTTCGACAATGAGTACCTCAACAACCTCAAGCCTGAATATGGCGCGGGCCCATTCAAGGTAGAATCCGTTGACTTCAACGCCGGCACCGTGGTCTTCACCCGCAACGACAACTGGTGGGGTGACGAAGCGAAACTCGATAAGGTGACCTACCGCCAGATGGAGTCCCAAGCGACAATCAACGCCTTCGAGGCCGGCGAAATTGACGCCGCTGGTGTTGGCAACCGCGAGAACCTCGAGGTCGCGGCCTCCATGGGTGACGCCATCGACGTACGCGCAGCCCTGCAGCCTTCCAACGCCCTATTCACCCTGAACTCCGACGCCCCCGCGCTGGCAGACATCAAGGTCCGCGAGGCAATCTTCAACGGCATCGACCGCTCCCAGCTAGCCCAGATTCGCTACAACGGCATGGGCTACTCCGAGGAGCTGCCGGGCTCACTCATCCTCTTCTCCACCCAGGAAGACTACGAGGACAACCTGGCGGATCTAATCTCCTACGATCCGGAAAAGTCCAAGTCCATCCTCGAAGAGGCCGGCTACACCCTCAACGACGCTGAGTACTACGAGAAGGACGGCGAGCAGCTGTCCATCCGCTACGTAGTAGTTGGCGACGATGAGGTCTCTAAGTCCATCGCCCTGGCTACCCAGAAGATGCTCAAGGATATCGGCATCGAGATGACCATCGATAACAAGCCGTCCTCCGAGTTCTCTGATATCACCTCTGAGCGTGACTTCGATATGTTCTTCTCCGGCTTCGCCTCATCCGATCCGTTCGGCGTGGCCTACTTCGGTCAGATCTACAATTCCGATTCTGACCTGAACATGTCCGGCACCGGCACCCCAGAACTGGATGAGAAGATCAAGGAACTCCAGCAGCTGCCTACCGCCGAGGAACAAATCGAGCGCTCCAACGAGCTTGAGAAGGAAGCCTTCGCGCAGTACGGACTGCTCCCATGGGCAAACGGTCCTTCCTACGTTGCGGTAAAGAAGGGCCTGGCGAACATGGGAGCCGCCGGCTTCGCCGTCCTACCAAAAGAAAACATCGGCTGGGCCAAGGAGTAACTACAATCCCACCCTGCCGCTTTAGGTAGCGCCGAGGGCCCTTCGCGGAAGCCACAAACAGGCTTTCCCGCGAAAGGGCCCTCATTCAATTCTAGCGACGCCTACGGCATCATTATCTGGCGCCGGCCCACACTGCTACCCCACCCGGCAGATCTACAGCTGAATCCATAGGGGTTAGGACAACAAAAAGCCGCCCCATTCAGTGACCGAAGTCAAAGAATGGGGCGGCTTAAGCTCTACCGGTTAAGGTGAGGACTCTTTAGGCGCTCTGGGAGCTTCCTAAATTAGTCCAGAACCTTGGTAACGCGGCCAGCGCCAACGGTGCGGGAGCCCTCGCGGATAGCGAAGCGCAGACCCTCATCCATAGCAACTGGCTGGATGAGCTCAACGCTCATCTCAACGTTGTCGCCAGGCATAACCATCTCGGTGCCCTCTGGGAGGTGCACAACGCCGGTTACGTCGGTGGTGCGGAAGTAGAACTGTGGACGGTAGTTGTCCATGAATGGGGTGTGGCGGCCGCCCTCTTCCTTCTTCAGGACGTAGACGGAACCCTCGAACTTGGTGTGAGGGGTGTAAGCGCCTGGCTTGATAACAACCTGGCCACGCTCAACGTCCTCACGCTTGGTGCCACGAAGCAGCAGACCACAGTTGTCGCCAGCCTCGGTGTAGTCCATCATCTTGCGGAACATCTCGATACCGGTAACGGTGGTGGTCTGAGACTTTTCCTTGATGCCGATGATCTCAACGTCCTCGTTGACGTTCAGCTGACCGCGCTCAACACGACCGGTAACCACGGTGCCGCGGCCGGTAATGGTGAAGATGTCCTCGATAGGCATCAGGAATGGCTTGTCGGTCTCACGCTCTGGGTCTGGGATGGAGTCATCGCAAGCCTGCATGAGGTCAACGACAGCCTGTACCCACTTCTCGTCGCCCTCAAGAGCCTTCAGAGCGGAGATGTGGATGATTGGAGCGTCCTCGTCGAACTCCTGCTCGGCGAGCAGCTCGCGGATTTCCATCTCAACGAGCTCGATGATTTCCTCATCGTCAACCATGTCGCACTTGTTCAGTGCAACGAGGATGTAAGGAACGCCAACCTGGCGAGCCAGCAGAACGTGCTCGCGGGTCTGAGGCATTGGGCCGTCGGTAGCAGCAACAACCAGGATTGCGCCGTCCATCTGAGCTGCACCAGTGATCATGTTCTTGATGTAGTCAGCGTGGCCCGGTGCGTCTACGTGTGCGTAGTGGCGCTTAGGGGTGTTGTACTCAACGTGGGAGATGTTGATGGTAATACCGCGCTCCTTCTCCTCAGGAGCCTTATCGATCTGATCGAATGCGAATGCCTCGTTCTCCTCAGGGTACTGGTCAGCCAGAACCTTGGTGATCGCTGCGGTGGTGGTGGTCTTGCCGTGGTCGACGTGTCCGATGGTGCCGATGTTCACATGCGGCTTCGTACGCTCGAACTTCTCCTTTGCCACTGTTTGTCCTCCTGGACTTCATAGGTGGCTACGACGTTCGCAGCCACGTGGTTTTAACATTGTCATTGGCACCCGCTCACCGGCCTAAACCGGAGCTCGAAGCGCTAATGACGCTTTCTTTACGTGCCAGTTACACGATCCTAGATTTATGCCACGGATTTTTCAAACCGAATCCATAGGAATTCGATATGTCCGTGGAAAAACTCTCACGGACGTACTTTTCCGCACAAGAATCCATGGTGGATCTTAGTTTGGAGAGTAACGGCCGGCTCAGCCCGCGCTTCGCACCCTAAGGGCTTTCGCGAGCTCAGCCCGGACCGCTACTCCCCGATTAACGCCTCAGCCGGATTCTTACCTGGCCGCACTACTGGCGAGCTGCGACCAACTAAGGATCCCAGGCGTTCGGGGCTAATAATCATTAGCCCCGTTCAAGGCTTTCCAGAGGGGATTAAGCCTTGTTGCCGGTGCGCTCCTCGATGATCTCCTGGGCTACGGAGGAAGGAACCTCAGCGTAGGAGTCGAAGACCATGGAGAAGTTTGCGCGGCCGGCGGTGGAGGAACGCAGGTCGCCGATGTAGCCGAACATCTCGGACAGCGGAACCTTAGCCTTAACGACCTTTGCGCCGGAGCGGTCTTCCATTGCGTAAACCTGGCCACGGCGGGAGGAGATGTCACCGTTAACGGTGCCCATGAACTCCTCAGGGGTGGTGACCTCAACGGCCATAACCGGCTCGAGCAGTACTGGCTTTGCCTTGGCAACGGCTTCCTTCAGCACCTGGGATCCAGCGAGCTTGAAGGCCATTTCGGAGGAGTCAACGTCGTGGTAAGCGCCGTCTTCCAGGGTTGCCTTGATGTTAACCAGTGGGAAGCCTGCAAGGTAGCCGTACTGCATTGCATCCTGGATACCAGCGTCAACGGATGGGATGTACTCGCGTGGAACGCGACCACCGGTGACGGCATTCTCGAATGCGTAGGTAGCGGACTCGCCCTCTTCCAGGGTTGCTGGGTCTGGGTTGTAAGGCTCGATGGTGACGATAACCTTCGCGAACTGACCAGAACCACCGGTCTGCTTCTTGTGGGTGTAGTCCAGGGACTCGACCTTCTTGCGGATGGTCTCGCGGTAGGCAACCTGAGGCGCACCAACGTTTGCCTCGACCTTGAACTCACGCTTCATGCGGTCAACCAGAACGTCGAGGTGGAGCTCGCCCATGCCGCCGATAACGGTCTGGCCGGTCTCTTCATCGAGCTCGACGGTGAAGGTTGGATCCTCGGCGGCGAGCTTCTGGATAGCGGTACCCAGCTTCTCCTGGTCTGCCTTGGTCTTTGGCTCGATGGAAACCTTGATAACTGGATCCGGGAAGTCCATGGACTCCAGGATGATCTGGTTGTCCTTGTCACACAGCGTGTCGCCGGTGGTGGTTTCCTTCAGGCCGATGACGGCGTAGATGTTGCCAGCGTCTGCCTGCTCAACAGGGTTCTCCTTGTTGGCGTGCATCTGGAACAGCTTGCCGATGCGCTCCTTCTTGGACTTGGTGGAGTTCATCACCTCGGTACCCGGCACAACCTGGCCGGAGTACACGCGGATGAAGGTCAGGGTGCCGAAGAATGGGTGAGCGGCAATCTTGAATGCCAGCGCAGCGAATGGGGACTCTACGGAAGGCTTACGGGTGATGACCTCGTCCTCGTTGCCCACAGCGTGGCCGTTAACCTCGCCGATGTCCAGTGGGTGAGGCAGGTAGTCAACAACCGCGTCCAGCAGAGGCTGGATACCCTTGTTGCGGTATGCGGAACCGCACAGAACTGGGTAGATCTCGGAGTTAACGGTGAGCTTACGGATAGCGCCCTTGATCTCCTCAAGGGTCAGCTCCTCGCCGCCGAAGTACTTCTCCATGAGCTCTTCGTCGGACTCGGCAACGGTCTCGATGAGCTTCTCGCGGTACTCCTCAGCCTTCTCCTGCAGGTCGGCTGGAATCTCTTCGATAGTTGGCTCGGCACCGGTCTCTACCTTGCCGCGCCAGGTAATAGCCTTCATCTCAAGGAGGTCTACTACGCCGTCGAAGTCATCCTCAGCGCCGATCGGCAGCTGCATAACCAGTGGCTTAGCACCCAGGCGCTCAACGATGGTGTCTACGGTGAAGTAGAAGTCAGCACCCATCTTGTCCATCTTGTTGACGAAGCAGACACGGGGAACGTCGTACTTAGCGGCCTGACGCCAAACCTGCTCGGACTGAGGCTCTACGCCTTCCTTACCGTCGAAGACGGCGACTGCTCCATCGAGGACGCGCAGGGAGCGCTCAACCTCAACGGTGAAGTCCACGTGCCCCGGGGTATCGATGATGTTGATCTGGTTGTTGTTCCAGAAACAGGTGACGGCAGCGGACGTAATGGTGATGCCGCGCTCCTTCTCCTGCTCCATCCAGTCCGTGGTGGATGCACCGTCGTGGGTCTCGCCGACCTTACGGTTGATACCGGTGTAGAAGAGAATGCGCTCGGTGGTTGTGGTCTTACCAGCATCGATGTGAGCCATGATGCCGATGTTGCGGACCTTGTTGAGGTCCTTAAGCACTTGTTGTGCCACGTTTATTACTCCAACTCATGTAATCGGATAATTTCGTTGTTCCATTGTGCCACGTCTCGGCAATTCCGGCAGCGGTAATCAAGTCCGGCTTAACGAAAATGCCGTGGTGTAAGGCTTCCCCTACACGCGTGGTCTTTAGCAAAATGACCCGGGCTCAGCACCAACCGGCGGCGGATCCCCGTCACCACGAGGCCGCGGCCACTCAGTGAGCCTGGGTCATAAAACTCATGCCAAGGACTACCAGCGGTAGTGAGCAAACGCGCGGTTTGCCTCAGCCATCTTGTGGGTGTCCTCGCGGCGCTTGACGGAAGCGCCAAGACCGTTAGCGGCGTCCAGAATCTCATTGGCGAGACGCTCGGTCATGGTGTTCTCGCGGCGCTGACGGGTGAAGGTTACGAGCCAGCGCAGTGCAAGGGTGTTTGCGCGGCCAGGGCGAACCTCAACCGGAACCTGGTAGGTAGCGCCACCGACGCGGCGGGAGCGAACCTCGAGATCCGGGCGGATGTTGCCCAGTGCCTTCTCCAGGGTGCCTACTGGCTCGGTGCCGGTCTTCTCGCGGCAGATCTCCAGAGCGCCGTAAACGATGCGCTCAGCGGTGGACTTCTTGCCGTCCAGGAGAACCTTGTTGACGAGCTGGGTTACCTGCTCGGAGTTGTATACAGGGTCCTTAACTACTGGACGCTTTGGTGCAGCATTCTTACGCATTGTTGATTACTGTCCCTTCTTTGCGCCGTAGCGGGAACGAGCCTGCTTACGGTCCTTAACGCCCTGGGTATCCAGTGCGCCGCGGATAATCTTGTAACGAACACCTGGGAGGTCCTTCACACGACCACCACGTACGAGCACCATGGAGTGCTCCTGGAGGTTGTGGCCCTCACCTGGGATGTAAGCGGAAACCTCGATGCCGGAGGTAAGGCGAACACGGGCTACCTTACGCAGTGCGGAGTTAGGCTTCTTAGGAGTGGTGGTGTACACGCGGGTGCAAACACCACGACGCTGAGGGGAACCCTTCAGCGCTGCGGTGGCTACCTTAGAGCGCTTATCGTGGCGGCCCTTGCGGACCAGCTGCTGAATAGTTGGCATTAACCAGTCTTTCTATTGAGTTTCAGCCTGCCAGGCGAGGCAAAAGACCTAAACATGCAAAAATAGGGGCTCTTTTCCGGGGCCCTTCCGCATGTCCAGAACATTTCACTAGCCTGCGGCCAATAAATGATCAGACCTTCGCGCTGCAGATTCTGCAGGCGAACCGCCGTCTAACTTAACACATCTAAAGCCGCAGATCAAAACGTTATTTCGATCTCTATGGGGGAGTTTCCCTCTGCGGCTATCGCCTACCGCCGGCGGCCAGTCACGCAGGCCGGCAAGCGCCTTCTATTCCCATCGCCAGGCGATTTCTGGTTCGATCCCCTCCGGTCCCCAGACCGCGAAGTGAGCCTTTTCCTGTTCCGCCCAGTCCTCAAACCAGGGCTCGTAGCCCGGATCGCGCTTTATCGCACGCTCCCTGCGCAACTCAACGGGACCGTCGACGTAAACCGTGACCACCCCGCCACGCTCTTCCGCCGCGGCAATTGACTCTTTGGTAATCGCCCCGGCGCCCTCCACGATCAGTTCATCGCGCGCGTCCAAGGAGGCCCAATCCCCCGGCAGGTTGGCATCCCAATCCCAGCGCCAGTAGCCCGGGTTGTTTTTGCGCAATACTTGTTCCGCGACCATCGCCGAGCCCTTTTGCAGGCCCTTCCAGCCGGGATAAAACTCGTCGAGGTGAACGGTTCGCCAGCCAGTCCGCTCCGACAGGGTGGCGGACAACCAGGTCTTCCCCGCGCCCGAGGGCCCATCCACCAGCACCGTTACCGGTTTAAACGGGCGTTTTCGATCCTGCGCTGCCCGGATGATCTCCCCCACCAGGCGCTCTACTTCCGCCGTAAACTCCTCGTCGCGAGTGTGTTTCTCCATGGCCTAGGCCCCATCTATCCTCTTTGGGAAAAGTCTGTGTCCTGCCGATAACCCGGCCCCGCAGCAGCGGGAGCCCAAAGGTTCTCCAGCCGCTACTTTCTATCGAAAATACCACCAGCTCCGACGCGGATAACGCGGCGCCTGGCTTTATTTTCTTTCCCACACGCGTCCAGCATCCCCGCCCCTCGGCCAGCAGCAAGCATAGGGCGCTACATGCCTAGGAACCGCCAAGCCCCGGACGCAACGGAAACCACGACCGGCGCCGCGGCCACCAGCAAACCTACGGCCAGTGCCCAGTAATCCGCCGTCCCCATGCGAGACTCACGGGCCCATGTCCGTGACTGTGCATACACCGGCGCACGCCCAAACCCCCGCGCCTCCATCGCGGTGGACAGCTTGCCTCCGCGCCTAAGTGCCAGAACTAGCAGGCCAAAGGTCATGGTCGCGAAGCGCTTTATTTTTCCCTCATCGCCCAGCCCCCTTGCCCGCCGGGCTCGCTCCATCGAAGACCAGTCATCCTTAAACAAGGTGATCATGCGCAGTCCCGCCACGGCGCCAAGGACGAAGCGTTCCGGCAAGCGCAGAATCTGCCCCAACGCATCACCCAGCCGAGTAGGGTCAATCCCACGCGCCAACACAATGACCGGAAGCGCCACGGCCAGCACGCGCAGCGCCATAGCTATGGCCAGCTCCACGGAATTAGAGGTCACTTTCACCAGCCAGAAGCTGAAGTATTCGGTGCCGCCCGGGGCGCCGTAAAGCAGCATGGATACCGCCGATAGCGGCGCGATGAGCGCTAGTGGCCACCCCGCCCGCCACAGCTGCGTGTAGGTCATTCCCACGAATGGAACCAGAACGAGGGTCAGGGCCAGCGAAACGGAAGCGCTTACCCAGTCAATGCTTAGCAGCAGCGGCGTGGTTACGATTACGATCAACGCCAAACGCGTCAAGGGGTTTAGCCTGCTCAACCTATCCACGCCCCTCCCCCGGCCAATCATGTCCGGTTCCGGTAATCTCAACCCGCCAATCTCCCAGCGCCCGAATAAAGAGTTCATCGTGGGTTACCGAGGCGATGGTCACCCCGTCATCTACTAACCCCCTAAGGAGCCCAACCAGCTCCACGAAGGTGGTTGGATCTTGGCCAAAGGTGGGCTCGTCTAGCAGCAGCACGGCCGGCGAGGCCACCAGTGCCGTAGCCACGGATAGCCGGCGCTTTTCTCCGCCGCTTAAGGTAAATGGATTGGCCTCGGCCAAGGCGCTCAACCGCAGGCGTTCCACGAGCTCTTCCACCCGCGCCGCATCCACGTCCCTCCCCATGACCTTGGAGCTCACCAGGAGTTCCTCGTAGACGGAACGCGTGACGAACTGATGCTCCGGGTTCTGAAACACCGTGCCTATTCGCCTGGCTAGCTGCCGGGATTTCCAAGTTAGCGGGGAGCCCTTAAGCCCGCTGCGCACGGTCTCCGCTACCCCAATCTCACCGGATCTAGCCGGCAGTAACCCCGCCATGGTCATCAACAACGTGGTCTTTCCCGCACCATTGGCACCAGTGACAACGTTAGACGCGCCGGAAATAAAGCCTAAGTTGCGAGCCGGCCCCCATTGGGTAACCAGGTCTTTAGCCCACAAGGCATAATCACCGCCCGCCACGGGTGTGGCCACGGGGAGTCCGGTAATCTCGCGGCCCGCGGTCACGGCGGCAAAATCGCCGTCCGCGGCAATAGCACCGTCCTCAATCAGCACGGCCCGGTCAAGGAGTTCGGCCCAGTGCTCAAACTTGTGCTCGACCACAATCAGCGTGGCGCCGGTAACCTCCGCTACCTTCGCCACGGCCTCGCGTACCGCCAGGGCGCCTGCGGGATCCAGATTCGCAGTGGGTTCGTCGAGCAGGATGAGCCCAGCGCCCATAGCCATCACCCCCGCCAGCGCCAAGCGTTGCTTCTGCCCGCCTGAAAGCTGCGCGGTGGGAAAATCGAGGCCCACACCCAGGCCCACCGAGTCCAGGGCTTCATCCACGCGCTTCCAGATCTCGTGCCGAGGCAGGCCCAGATTCTCGCATCCAAAGGCCACGTCATCCCCCACGCGCGCGGCGATGACCTGGCTATCCGGATCCTGGAGGACTAGGCCAACGGGGATGGATCCACCCGGCTGCTCGGCATGGCCGGCCGAATCGACGAGCCGCACAACGCCCTGCTGTTCACCCTCATCTGGCCCGCCGAGGACGCCTGCTATGGCGGCGAGCAGGGTGGATTTACCCGAACCGGAATCGCCGCACAGTAATACCTTCTCCCCTGGTTCGATCACCAGGTCGATATTGCGCAGCGCCGCTCGGTCACGCCCGGCATGGGTCCACCCAAACCCCTGGGCTTCAACCCTGGTCCCACTGTTTATCGCCATTGCTTAGCGGGCGGAACGGGCATTTCGTGACTCGCGCCCCACGGCGAATCGGTCAAGCGCACCGGTGGCGGCTAGCCCTCGGGTAAGCAACCACCCAACCAGGCCAGCCATTATCGCGCCGGACAGGGCCGTGCAGCCAAGGTAGATAAGGTTGAATTCCAAAGATTTGGCGATGTTTCCACTGGTGACTAGCTCCAGGCACCACGCGGCCACGCCCGCGCCAGCACCAGCCAGCATCGAAACGCCCAGGCCGAATCGCTTGTACAGGAAGATGGCGAAGATGAGTTCGGCGCCTAAGCCCTGCACGATCCCGGAGTAGAGGGTCTCCACGCCCCACTGGCTACCCAGCGCGGCGGAAAGGGAAGCGGCGAGCGCCTCGACGTAAAGTGCGGCGCCCGGCTTGCGAATGATGATGCCGCCCAATACGCCGCCGATGAGCCAGAATCCCGTGATCAGGCCACCGAAGCCCGGGGTGAGCGCGTCTAGCGCATTGAATCCGGCGTAGCCCACGGTGTTCCACACCACGAACAGCAGCGCACAGGCTACCGCCAGGATGGAGGCCACGATGATGTCTACCACTCGCCAGCCCTTGGATTGCCTGCGGGCAGGCGCACTAGTCCCTGTATTTGTCATGATTCTTCCTCTCGCCGGAATTACCCGGATCAGGTTCAACGGTTCCCGCCTTCTGCGGAATCTCAGCCCGGCCGCGGTGCGCGGCCGTTAGGCACCCGTGTATGTGTAATTGTAAAGTCCACGCTTTAAGCGCAACGCCGCTGATCCTAGCACCTTGCGGCTAAAAACGATATGGCTTCTATTCAAAACGCCGCGTGTTCGCGGCATGCGAAAGCCCCGGCCTCCCCCACCGCGCGTGGGCGGGGAAGAAACCGGGGCTTATCGGCACTAACTCGGCGCCTAGGCGCGAATCCTGGCCTTAGATGAAATCCTCATCCAATGGGACCGAGGCGCCGGTGAACTCACCGAAGCCATCGTCGCCGTAGATGGAATCACCATAGGTTGGGATGGAGTAAGCGGCATTGCGCGCGGCCTCGGTAGGCTTCAGCGTGATGTTGCGGTAGCGGGAGATACCGGTACCAGCCGGGATCAGCTTACCGATGATCACGTTCTCCTTGAGGCCAATCAGCTTGTCAGAGCGCTTGTCGATCGCGGCGTCAGTCAGGACCTTAGTGGTCTCCTGGAAGGACGCTGCGGACAGCCAAGACTCGGTAGCCAGGGAGGCCTTCGTGATACCCATGATTTCCGAACGCAGCTGAGCCGGCTCACCCTGCTCGGCAAGAGCAGCGGCGTTAACCTTCTTAGCCTCGGTCAGATCCACCAGGGTGCCAGGCAGGAACTCGGTGGAGCCCGCATCGATGACGGTGCCGCGGCGCAGCATCTGGCGCACGATGATCTCAATGTGCTTGTCGTGGATGGCTACACCCTGGGCGCGGTAAACGGCCTGAACCTCATCGATCAGGTGCTTCTCAACGCCACGGCGGCCGAGAACCTCGAGCACATCGTGAGGATCGGCAGCGCCACGCATCAGGCGCTCGCCGACGGTGACATGGTCGCCCTCGCGCAGCGTGCGCTCGATGAGGGTATCAGGGTTGCCCTCCATTGGGCGGCGGACCTGAGCCAGGCCCTGGCGCTTGGACAGCTTTTCGTAGACCACGTTGTCAGAACCATCGTCCGGGGTAATCGTCAGCGTCCAGAAGTTGCCCTCATCGGACAGGGAGACGGTGCCGTCAACGGAGGCGATCGGCGCGCGGTTCTT
Source organism: Corynebacterium endometrii (assembly GCF_004795735.1). NCBI lineage: Bacteria > Bacillati > Actinomycetota > Actinomycetes > Mycobacteriales > Corynebacteriaceae > Corynebacterium > Corynebacterium endometrii. The sequence goes on along the minus strand of NZ_CP039247.1, from coordinate 402,417 downwards.
AGGGGTACGTGCCTCGAACAGCTCCTGAACACGAGGCAGACCACCGGTAATGTCACCACCAACACCACCCTGGTGGAAGGTACGCATTGTCAGCTGGGTACCAGGCTCACCAATAGACTGTGCCGCCACGATGCCCACTGCCTCGCCGATGTCGACAAGCTTGCCGGAGGCCATGGACTTGCCGTAGCACTTAGCGCAGACACCGGCTGGGGTCTGGCAGGTCAGTACGGAACGAACCTTGGCCTCGAGCACACCAGCGTTAACGATCTTGAGGGAGTTCTCCTCGTTGACATCCTCGCCGGCGGAGACGAGTACGTTGCCATCGGCATCGGTGACGTCGGTCGCGAACACGCGGCCGGAAGCGGTGGTCTCCCACAGCTCGTGCAGGACGTAGGTGTTCTCGCCAACCTTGGTGCCGAACGGAACGCGGACGCCCTGACGGGTGCCGCAGTCCTCTTCGCGAACGATGACGTCCTGAGCCACGTCGACCAGACGGCGGGTGAGGTAGCCGGAGTCCGCGGTACGCAGAGCGGTATCCGCCAGGCCCTTACGGGCACCGTGGGAGTTGTTGAAGTACTCCAGAACGGACAGGCCTTCGCGGAAGGAGGTCTTGATTGGACGGGTGATGTAATCACCCTTGGAGTTCACAACCATGCCCTTCATGCCGGCCAGGGTCCAGATCTGGCGCATGTTACCTGCCGCGCCGGACTTCACGATCATTGGGATCGGGTTGTCATCCGGGTAGAGGTCCTCAACCGCGTTACCCACGGTATCGGTAGCATCCTTCCAGAGCTCAACCAGGCGGTCGTAGCGCTCGCGCTCGGTCAGGGCACCCTGCTCCCAGTACTTGTGCTCAATGCGCTCAGCTTCCTTCTCGTAAGACTCAAGAATCTCAGTCTTGTTAGGAAGCACCAGAACGTCATGCATGGTGATGGTAACGCCGGAACGGGTAGCCCAGTAAAAGCCGGCGTCCTTCATCTTGTCCATGGTCTGGGCGACGGTGATCATTGGGTACTTGGCGGCCAAGTCGTTAATCACATCGCCCAGCAGCACGACGCCGGAGCCACCCTTACGGGCCATAACGCCCTCGAGGTATGGGTAGTCCCATGGCAGCAAATCATTGAACATGATGCGGCCGAGCGTGGTCTCTGCGTACCAAACGTCGCCCTTGTTCCAGCCGTCGGGGAAGAGCTCCGCTTCCTTATCGGCAGGCGGACGCAGGTGGGAAATGCGAACCTTGATTGGTGCCTGCAGACCCAGAACGCCACGGTCATACGCCATGATCGCCTCGGCGTAGGAACCGTAGATGCCGGTGGCCGGTTTGTCCTCGGAAGGCTCGGTGTAGCGGCCCTCGCCACCAATCTCATCCGGGCCCTTGTCCATGGTCAGGTAGTAAAGACCGGTAACCATGTCCAGTCGAGGCATAGCCAGTGGCTTACCGGACGCTGGGGACAGGATGTTATTGGACGCAAGCATGAGCACGCGCGCCTCGGCCTGAGCCTCGGCGGACAGCGGAAGATGGACTGCCATCTGGTCGCCGTCGAAGTCAGCGTTGAACGCCTCACAAGCCAACGGGTGCAGCTGAATTGCCTTACCCTCAACCAGCTTAGGCTCGAACGCCTGAATACCCAGGCGGTGCAGGGTTGGTGCGCGGTTGAGCAGCACTGGGTGCTCGGAAATGGCCTCTTCGAGAACGTCCCACACCTCGGGGCGCTGGCGCTCAACCATGCGCTTAGCGGACTTGATGTTCTGGGCGTAATCATTTTCAACCAGACGCTTCATCACGAATGGCTTGAACAGCTCCAGCGCCATCAGCTTAGGCAGGCCGCACTCGTGCAGCTTGAGCTGAGGACCAACGATAATTACGGAACGGCCGGAGTAGTCGACGCGCTTACCCAGCAGGTTCTGGCGGAAGCGACCCTGCTTACCCTTAAGCAGGTCAGACAGGGACTTCAGCGGGCGGGAGCCCGGGCCGGTAACCGGACGGCCGCGGCGGCCGTTATCGAACAGCGCGTCAACGGATTCCTGAAGCATGCGCTTCTCGTTGTTCACGATGATCTCTGGGGCGCCCAGATCGATCATGCGCTTCAGGCGGTTGTTGCGGTTGATCACGCGGCGGTAGAGGTCATTGAGGTCGGCGGTCGCAAAGCGGCCACCGTCCAGCGCAACCATTGGGCGCAGCTCCGGCGGGATAACCGGGATGCAGTCCAGGACCATGCCCGCCGGATCGTTGCCGGAACGCTGGAAGGCCGCGACGACCTTCAGGCGCTTGAGCGCGCGTGCCTTCTTCTGGCCCTTGCCGTTGTTGATGATCTCGCGGAGCTCTTCCGCCTCGGCGTCCAGATCGAAATTGCGGATCAGGGTCTGGATCGCCTCGGCACCCATGCCGCCGGTGAAGTAATCCTCGTAGCGGTCGATGAGTTCCTCGTAGATGGTCTCATCGATGATCATCTGCTTAGGAGCCAGCTTGGTGAAGGTGGTCCAGATTTCCTCGAGGCGGGCAATCTCGCGCTCGCCGGCCTCGCGGATGTGCTTCATTTCCTTATCGGCAGCGTTCTGTACCTTGCGGCGGGCGTCGGCCTTGGCGCCGGCCGCCTCCAGCTCAGCCAGATCCGCCTCGAGCTTGGCGGCGCGCTCAGCAATGTCAGCCTCGATGTCATCCTGCACGTCCTTCTTCTCGAGCAGCATTTCGCCCTCGAGGGTGGACAGGTCATTGTGACGGGCCTCTTCATCGACGGAGGTGATGATGTTCGCCGCGAAGTAGATGATGCGCTCAAGGTCCTTCGGCGCCAGGTCAAGCAGGTAGCCCAGGCGGGAAGGAACACCCTTGAAGTACCAGATGTGGGTAACAGGAGCCGCGAGCTCGATGTGGCCCATGCGCTCACGGCGAACGTTGGAACGGGTGACCTCAACGCCACAGCGCTCACAGATGATGCCCTTGTAGCGCACGCGCTTGTACTTACCACACTGGCACTCCCAGTCACGGGTAGGGCCGAAGATGCGCTCGCAGAAGAGGCCGTCCTTCTCCGGCTTCAGGGTGCGGTAGTTAATGGTCTCAGGCTTTTTGACCTCGCCCTTGGACCAGCGGCGAATGTCATCCGCGGTGGCCAGGCCGATGCGCAGCTCGTCGAAGAGATTTACGTCAAACACGTAACTTCTCCCTTTCATCCCCCACTAAGGAGGAAGTTGATGGCTTTATAAGTTCTATTAGTCGTATTGTTCCCGCCCGCCTCCGGGGTGGGTGACACCCGGGAGGCGGGAAGTTATAAGGGAACCGAGCCTTTGAAAGGCTTAAGCGATGCTTGTTAAGCGGTACCGTTATGCGATGTCTGCGGAGGAGTTCTCATCACGGGACAGGTTAATGCCCAGTGAGGAACCGGATTCCATGTCATCCTCATCGGTACCGGAGAGCTCCATCGGGGTGCCGTCCGCGGAGAGGACCTCCACGTTCAGGCACAGGGACTGAAGCTCCTTGAGCAACACCTTGAAGGACTCAGGAACGCCTGGATCCGGGATGTTTTCGCCCTTAACAATCGCCTCGTAGACCTTGACGCGGCCAACCACGTCATCAGACTTGATGGTGAGCAGCTCCTGGAGGGTGTAGGCCGCGCCGTATGCCTGCATCGCCCACACCTCCATCTCGCCGAAGCGCTGGCCACCGAACTGTGCCTTACCGCCCAGAGGCTGCTGGGTAATCATGGAGTAAGGGCCGGTGGAACGAGCGTGAATCTTCTCGTCAACCAGGTGGTGCAGCTTGAGCATGTACATGTAGCCCACGGAAACCGGGTACTTGTACGGTTCGCCGGAGCGGCCGTCAAACAGCTGCGCCTTGCCTTCTTCATTGACCAGTACGTCACCGTCGCGGTTTGGCTTGGAGGAAGCCAGCAGGCGGGAGATTTCCTCATTGGTCGCACCGTCAAATACCGGGGTTGCGGTCAGCGAATCGGCCGGAACGTCGTAGAGCTCCTCAGGCAGAGTCTTGAGCAGCTCGGCGTTCTTTGGATCCTCAGTGTCAACCTTCCAGCCGGCGTGTGCCAGCCAGCCCAGGTGAACCTCGAGCACCTGACCGATGTTCATACGGCGGGGCACGCCGTGGGTGTTCAGGATGACGTCCACCGGGGTACCGTCGGCCATGAATGGCATGTCCTCGGGCGGCAGGATCTTGCCAACAACGCCCTTGTTGCCGTGGCGGCCGGCGAGCTTGTCGCCGTCCTGGATCTTGCGCTTCTGGGCCACGTAAACACGGATCATCTCGTTGACGCCCGGGTTCAGATCGTCGTCATCCTCGCGGGAGAAGCGGGCTGTGCCGATGACCTTGCCGGTCTCGCCGTGTGGAACCTTCATCGAGGTATCGCGAACCTCGCGAGCCTTCTCGCCGAAGATTGCGCGGAGCAGGCGCTCCTCCGGGGTCAGCTCGGTCTCGCCCTTAGGCGTAACCTTGCCCACCAGGATGTCGCCGGGGCGCACGTCGGCGCCGACGCGGACAATGCCGCGCTCGTCAAGATCGCGCAGGACGTCATCGGAGACGTTCGGGATCTCGCGGGTGATTTCCTCGGGGCCCAGCTTGGTATCACGAGCGTCAATCTCGTGCTCCTCGATGTGGATGGAGGTCAAGATGTCCTCTTCCACAATGCGCTGGTTAAGGATGATCGCATCCTCGTAGTTGTGGCCTTCCCAAGGCATAAACGCAACCAGCAGGTTGCGGCCCAGGGACATTTCACCATTGTGGGTACCCGGGCCGTCCGCCAGGACCTGGCCGGCCTCAACGCGGTCACCGATGTTTACCAGTGGGGTCTGGTTGTAGTTGGTGCCCTGGTTGGTGCGCTCGAACTTGCGCAGCATGTAGGTGTCACGCTGGCCCTCATCGTCCATGATGGTGATGAGCTCACCGGTGACGTTTTCTACAACGCCGGCCTTAGGGGTGATAACCAGGTCGCCCGCGTCATACGCCGCACGCTGCTCCATGCCGGTGCCCACGTATGGGGCCTCGGAGCGAACGAGTGGCACGGCCTGGCGCTGCATGTTGGCACCCATCAGTGCACGGTTTGCGTCGTCATGCTCAAGGAACGGAATCATGGCGGTTGCCACGGAAACGGACTGGCGAGGGGATACGTCGACCAGGTCAACGCCCTTGCCGTCGGTCACGCCGATGGCGCCGTCAGCCAAGCGAACCTCGATACGGTCGCCGATGATGTTGCCCTCAGCGTCCTGCTCAACCTCGGCCTGCGCGATGGCGTAACGGTCCTCCTCATCGGCGGTGAAGTAGACAACCTCATCCGTGATGCGGCCGTCAACCACCTTGCGGTAAGGAGTCTCGATGAAACCAAAGGAGTTTACGCGGGCGTAAGAAGCCAGGGAGCCAATCAGACCAATGTTTGGACCTTCGGGGGTCTCAATAGGGCACATGCGGCCGTAGTGAGATGGGTGAACGTCTCGAACCTCGATGCCGGCGCGGTCACGAGTCAGGCCGCCTGGGCCCAAGGCGGACAGGCGGCGCTTGTGGGTCAGGCCAGACAGGGAGTTGTTGTGGTCCATGAACTGGGACAGCTGGGAGGTACCGAAGAACTCACGGATAGCTGCGGAAACCGGACGCACGTTGATCAGGGAGGTAGGAGTGATGGACTCAGCATCCTGGGTGGTCATGCGCTCACGGACGACGCGCTCCATGCGCGCCAGGCCAACGCGGACCTGGTTCTGGATGAGCTCACCCACGGTGCGCAGGCGGCGGTTACCGAAGTGGTCGATGTCATCGGTGTTGATTGGGATAATCTCGCCGTTAGGCGCTTCCATCTCTCGCTCACCTGCGTGCAGGCGCACCAGGTACTCGAGGGTGACGGCGATGTCTTCCTCGGTCAGGGTCATCAGGCCCTCATGATCGCCGCCGAGCCCCAGCTTGCGGTTGACCTTGTAGCGGCCCACGCGGGCCAGGTCGTAGCGCTTGGCGCGGAAGAAGGCGTTCTCCAGCAGGGACTGCGCCAGCTCGCGGGTAGGCTGCTCACCCGGGCGCTGCTTGCGGTAGATCTCCAGCAGCGCCTCATCGGTGTTTGCCACACCGTCAGACTCGAGGGTGGACATCATGAGCTCGGAGAAGCCGAAGCGCTCCTTGATCTGCTCCTCGGTCCAGCCCAGGGCCTTCAGCAGCACGGTGACCGGCTGGCGGCGCTTGCGGTCGATGCGGACGCCGACGGTATCGCGCTTGTCCACATCGAACTCCAACCAAGCACCGCGGGAAGGGATGACCTTCACTGCGTGCAGCGGGCGCTCGGTGGACTTGTCAATCGTCTGGTCGAAGTAGACGCCTGGGGAGCGCACCAGCTGGGACACCACGACACGCTCGGTGCCGTTGACGATGAAGGTGCCCTTGTCCGTCATCATTGGGAAGTCACCAATGAAGACGGTCTGAGACTTAATTTCCTGCGTCTCTTTGTTGAAGAACTCCGCCGTCACGTACAACGGCGCGGAGTAGTTAATGTCCTTTTCCTTGCACTCATCGACGGTGTTCTTCACCGGCCAGAAGTGGGGCTCAGACAGGGACAGAGACATGTTGCCGGAGTAATCCGTGATAGGAGAAAGCTCCTCCAGGATGTCCTCAAGGCCGGACGTGATGCGTGCATCGTCGCCGCGCTCTGCCTGCTGCTGTTCGCGCCACTCCGGCGAACCAACGAGCCATGCAAAGGAGTTAAGTTGTAGATCAAGGAGGCCCGGGACGGCGATAGGTTCGCTGATCTTCGCGAACGAGTAGCGCGTCGGGGCTCCGGGGATATTGGCCACTGACTTGGTCTGGCGGGAGACTGCCAAGATGGGTCCTTCCAGCACCTCACGCGGATTGCGGCTCACCCCGGCAGGCGAGCAGCAAAACCGCTGGTAATTTTAGCATTCGGTCTGCTGTGGAATAACCGGGGCCAGATAGCACAAAATCACCTTGTCAAACTGGCTTTACCATCACCAATCTTGAAAGGCTAAATGTGCGTTGGCATCCGGGTTCCAGCGCAACGAAATAGCCTATACCAATTTGACAGCTTTGTAAAGAGCACCTATAGGCATTGCCCGCCTCTACGCAACGGGGCTCCCCCGCTCCCGCTTCGCGCCGGCCGCGCGGGTTTCACGCCGCGTTCAGCCCAGGGCTACTCCTAAATTTCTAACACTGCACACGCCCCGAGGGTAAATCGCCACCTCGTGGCGGATTTTAGGGGACCGCTTGGAAGCGGGAGTAACCAGGGGCCTGCCGCTTTTGCTACGGATGTTCGATCCAGGCCAGCAGGGAGCCTACACTCCCCCGGGTTTGACGCAACGAGCGACTCGCGGGCTAAAACCGCCAAGTCCGGATCCTTGCCCGGCCCCCGTATTGCCCGCGTGGAACCTTAAACCCCGCCGGCGCCGCTAGCAGCCGGCTAGCTTTTTGCCGCATCCGCCCGCGCGCATGGCGGGACTTGCGCGCGATGGGCTGTAGAATCACACATCATGCTGCCTAAGTCTCGAATCTTCTCCGCGCTGCTGGTAGGCCTTGGCCTTGCCCTGGTTGCCGCGGGCGTCATTGCCCCGCGCTTTTTGGACGCAAATTCCCGCATGCCGCTCGACTCCGGCACTACCACCTGGACCCTCGAGGATTCTGACGGCACCGCGCTGATCCACGACGAGGAGGGCACGCGACCCTACCAGGGGCCGCTGACATACCAGCTACATATGGCCGTTCAGGAGCCCTCCGGTAAAGACGTGGCCACCCTACGCATCGGTGAAACCACCGTGCGGGCGGGATCAGCGGATGAGGCCGCCCTAGCGGATGTGAACAACCTGGTCGGGGCGCAGGTCTGGACCTACTCCATCGACCGCGTCACCGGCGCGGCCGCCTCCCCGGCCAACATTAACCACACCATCGCCACCCCTGCGGCCGAGGCCCAGGTGCCGGGCTACTGGCTCAAATTCCCTGCGGACGCGGAGAAGACCAACTACCCGGTGTTCGACCCGTACATCCGAGACGCGGTGGACGCGGTATTCGAAGAGGAACTAGAAATCGACGGCCGCACCATCTACCGCTACCACCAGGCCGTGGAGCCCACCAACGTGGCCACGAAGTTCGCCGGCGCTTTCAACACCTCCCGCACCGAAACGGAAGGCGGGGATTCTGAGCAGACCTACCTCTACCACTCCGCCACCCGCGACTACTTCGTGGACCAAGCCACCGGCGCCCTGGTCGCCATGGAGGTCTCCATCGATGACTATTACGGAGACCGCGAGGGCAACCGCACTGAGGACGCCTTTATCTTTGAGGCCGCTACTTCCGACGAAGACCGCGCCGCCTTCATCGCCCAAGCCGCAGACCTGCCCGTGCCGGGCGCCCTGACCACCATCGGATGGGTCATGGTTGGCGCCGGCGCCCTCCTAACGCTCCTCGGTCTGGCCGGCGTATTTGGACTGTTCGGCCGCTCTTCCCATTCCGGCTCTCGCCGCGACCCCGCCGCGCAGACCCGCTAAGCAAGCAGGAAACGAGCAGGAAAACCAAACAACCCGGACCCCTTGCGGGAATCCGGGTTGTAAAAGCATTGTGAGCGCGACTCGCGAGGAGCGCGCTCACGCGGCTTAAAGGTTCAAGTTAGATTACTTGAGCTCTACGGAAGCGCCAGCCTCTTCGAGCTTAGCCTTTGCAGCCTCAGCGTCATCCTTGGATGCGCCCTCGATGATTGCCTTAGGAGCGGACTCAACGAGCTCCTTAGCTTCCTTCAGGCCCAGGCCGGAAACGAGCTCGCGGACAACCTTAATTACGCCAATCTTCTTTGCGCCAGCGTCGGTCAGGACAACGTCGAACTCGTCCTTCTCCTCAGCAGCAGGAGCGTCAGCGCCAGCAGCGCCTGGAGCGGCAACAGCAACTGGAGCAGCTGCGGTTACGTCGAATACCTCTTCGAACTCCTTAACGAACTCGGAGAGCTCGATGAGGGTCATTTCCTTGAAAGCTTCAATGAGCTCGTCCTTGGTGAGCTTAGCCATGATGGCCATCCTTTCTGTGTGTGGCGCCCCAACCTAGGCCGCCAGCAAAGTTGTTGAAATTTGTGGTGCGTTTCCCTTAAAGGGAAGCGACTTTAAGCTTCCTTCTTCTCTGCGAGTGCAGCGCCGAGGCGTGCAACCTGAGAAGCAGGGGCATTGAACAGGCCTGCGGCCTTTGCCAAGTTGCCCTTCATTGCGCCAGCCAGCTTTGCGAGGGTGGTCTCGCGGTTGTCCAGCTCTGCGATGGCCTGAACCTGAGCGGCATCGAGTGCGTTGCCGTCCATGTAGCCACCCTTGACGACGAACGCCTTGTTATCATCGGCGAACTTCTTCATGACCTTTGCAGCGTCAACTGCCTCGCCCTTGATGAAGGCGATAGCGGTTGGGCCGGTCAGGTACTCGTCAAGGCCTTCGATGCCAGCTTCGTTGGCAGCGATCTTGAAGAGGGTGTTCTTGGCGACGGAGTACTCCACGTCAAAGCCCAAGTTGTTGCGCAGTTCCTGCAGCTGAGCCACGGTCAGGCCGCGGTACTCGGTCAGGAATACGCTGGAGGATGCCTCCAGCTTCTCCTTCAGTTCTGCCAGTCCTGCAACGTTCTTTGGATTTGCCATGATTTACTCGCCTCCTTCCAAAACATCTCTTTTGTTTCCGCCGGGGCCCAATGCTGGCGCTTGGCCAACAAAAAAGCCCCGTGCAAGAGCACGAGGCGCACAAATCTCAATGGATAAGGTGCAACAAGCGTCTCCTGCGTGGGCTGTCTCTTGAGGAAAGAGAACCTTCGATCCGTAAAGGATAACCAACGGTCTTCGGTGAAACTTGAGCTCGACCCACCAGGGTCGTTCAAACTTCAGCTGGTTAATCTACCATCGCAATACCCACTTACCAAATTTGCGGCTACGGTGGTCTTCATGACTTCCATCATGTGGTTTCGCGATGACCTCCGCCTGCACGACAATCCCGCCCTGACCTGGGGCGCCGCCCAGGGCCCTCTGCTGGCGCTGGTGATCGATGAACCCGTCTATCCCGGCACTCGCCCGTTGGGCGCAGCAGCTAGCTGGTGGCGGGAGCGGTCCATCCGCGCCCTGGCTGGTGACCTGGCGGCGCGCGGCATCCCGCTGATCCGCCGCACCGGCAATCCCCACCAGGTTCTCTCCGAATTGGCCCCTACCGCCGTAGCCTGGACCCGCCGCTACCACAAGCCATTGCGGGAGGTGGACTCCCAATTAAAGGATCACTTTCCCGTCCGCTCTTTCCCCGGCCACACCATCACCGAACCCTGGGAGGTGCTGACTAAATCCGGGGAGCCATACAAGGTATTTACCCCGTACAGCAAGGCCGCACGCCTGCAGGTGCGCGACGATGAACCGCTGCCGGTGCCCGCTATGACTGGTGCCGGCACGCCCCCTCCCCCGCTGCCGGAGCCGGAACAACCGGCGTGGGCGTCCGGGTTTGACTGGATCCCCGGCGAGCGGGCCGCCCGCGCACGGGCCGGCGAGTTCCTTGAGGAGATCTCCGGCTATACCCGGGGCCGGGATTTTCCCGCCCGGCAGGCCACCTCCCGGTTATCGCCCCACCTGCGCTTCGGGGAGATTTCCGCCCGCGAGCTCTACCTTTCCGCGTTAGAATCCGGCAGCCCGGATGCCGCCAAGTTTTGTTCCGAACTCCTCTGGCGTGACTTCGCCTGGCACCGGCTTTATCACCTCCCCGATATGGCAATAAGGAACGTGCGAACACAATTCGATCATTTCGATTGGGAGGACGAGGAGGACTCGGACGCGTTACGCGCGTGGCAGCGCGGCGAGACCGGCATACCGCTCGTGGATGCCGGCATGAAGGAATTGTGGGCCACCGGTTACATGCACAACCGGGTGCGTATGGTCGCGGGCAGTTTCCTAACTAAGAACCTAGGCATCCACTGGCGGCGCGGCGAGCAGTGGTTCTGGGACACCTTAGTGGACGCAGACCCCGCGTCCAACCCCTTCGGCTGGCAGTGGGTGGCCGGATCCGGCGACGACGCCGCGCCGTTTTTCCGCATATTCAACCCAATAACGCAGCAGGAACGCTTCGACCCGGACGGTGAATACATCGCCCGTTGGTCCCCCGAATCCCTCACCCCGCTGGGGCCCGAACCCATCGTTGATCTGAAGGAATCCCGCCAGGCCGCCCTTGAGGCATACTCTGAAATCAAGGCACTCAAATAGTCCCGCACACATGTAAAACTAAAAATCCTCCCCCGGCATCGCCGGAGGAGGCAACTTAGTTAAGCTATCAGCTTAACGGTGAATCCGCGCGGATCCATCCGGATTTACTCCGCGTAACCCTTCTGAACGGAAGCATCGACTGGGATGCCTGGGCCAGAGGTGGTGGAGATGGTGACCTTCTTCAGGTAAACACCCTTAGCGGAAGCAGGCTTGATACGCAGCAGCTCGTCGAGCAGGGCACCGTAGTTCTCGGCCAGCTTCTCGGCGTCGAAGGAAGCCTTGCCGATGATTGCGTGCAGGTTGGAAGCCTTGTCAACGCGGAAGGAGATCTTGCCGCCCTTAACCTCAGAGATTGCCTTGGCAACATCCGCGGTAACGGTGCCGGTCTTAGGGTTAGGCATCAGGCCACGTGGGCCCAGGACGCGAGCAACGCGGCCAACCTTAGCCATCTGGTCCGGGGTAGCAATAGCTACGTCGAAGTTGATGTTGCCTGCGTTGATCTCCTCGATCAGCTTCTCGGTGCCAACGATGTCAGCGCCAGCCTCCTCAGCAGCGGTTGCCTTCTCGCCCTCGGCGAATACCGCGACGCGGACGTCCTTACCGGTGCCGTTAGGCAGGGATACGGTGCCGCGAACCAGCTGATCAGCCTTGCGTGGGTCAACGCCCAGGCGGATAGCCACGTCAACGGTAGCGTCGAAGTTCTTGGAGGAGGTCTCCTTGGCCAGCTTTGCGGCCTCGAGCGGGCGGTACAGGCGGGACTTGTCAACCAGCTCGGCGGCGGCCTTGTAAGCCTTGGACTTGGTGCTCATTTAAGCAATTCCTTTTCTTGGATTGGTGTGGTCTCATGCGGGCCGAAGCGGGCCCTACCACAGGTGATGTATATATCGGCGGGGCGGCTAATTACTTAGCCGGAATGCCCTCTACCTCGATGCCCATGGAGCGAGCGGTGCCGGCGATGATGCGTGCACCGTTCTCAACGTCACGAGCGTTGAGGTCCTCAAACTTGGTCTGAGCAATCTCCTTGCACTGCTCGAAGGTGACCTTGCCAACCTTGTCAGTGTGAGGAACGCCGGAGCCCTTGGAGATGCCAGCGGCCTTGAGCAGCAGCTTGGCAGCGGGTGGGGTCTTCAGCTTGAAATCGAAGGAGCGGTCCTCGTAGACGGTGATTTCAACAGGAACCACGTTGCCACGCTGGGACTCGGTTGCGGCGTTGTAAGCCTTGCAGAATTCCATGATGTTAACGCCATGGGCGCCCAGTGCTGGGCCAACTGGAGGAGCCGGGTTAGCGGCGCCAGCCTCGATCTGCAGCTTGATGAAGCCGGAAACCTTCTTCTTCTTCGGAGCCATCGAATTACCTCAATTCCTTGTTACCGGTGCGCCGCCACGATGAAATAACTGCGCCCGTCCGGATGCCAGAATTTACCCTAGCCACCGGGGATTTACGTTGGTTATGCACGCAAAAGCGCACGGCGGATTAGTTTAGTCCACCGTGCGCCTTTAACACAACTCGCGCGGGCCGCTTGAGCTGTGTCAATGGGTTCGGTTAGTTGATGCGCTCAATCTCGGTTGGGGAAAGCTCAACCGGGGTCTCGCGGCCGAAGATAGAGACCAGACCCTGCATCTTGCCGGTCTCCGGGTCGATCTCGGAAATCGTGGCGGACACGGAGGCCAGTGGGCCGGAGAGGATGGTGACCGCCTCGCCTACCTGGTAGTCGTGGTTAAACTGCTTTGCCTGTGGCTCGTCAGGCAGAGCAACGACCTGCTCGCCCTCGGCCGCGACCGCCGCCGCTTCGCCGGCCGTGGCGGCACCTTCCTTAGGCATGAGGAACTTGGCCACGTCGCGAATCTTGACCGGGGTGGCGTTGCCCTCGTTGCCCACAAAGGACGTCACGCCCGGGGTGTCACGCACCACGGACCACGCGGCGTCATTGATGTCCATGCGCACAAGCACGTAGCCGGGAAGCAGCTTGCGCTTAACGATCTTCTTCTTGCCGTCCTTGACCTCCACGGCCTGCTCCACCGGGACAACCACGTCGAAGATGGAGTCCTCCACCTCGAGGGTCTGCGCGCGCATGTCCAGGTTCGCCTTCACCTTGTTCTCGTAGCCGGAGTAGCACTGAATGATGTACCACTTGCCGGGCAGATTCTTCAGCTCGCGGGTGAACTTGCGCAGGCGGGAGCGGTACTCGGCGTCCTCGTCGGATTCCTCCGGCGCGGCGGCAGGCTCAGCGGCCTCTGCAGGCTGGGCGGCCTCCCCCTCCGACGCCGCCTCGTCGGCAGACTCCGCCTCCCGGGCCCGTTCGGCCTTGGCGGCCTCAGACGCCTCGGTGGCCTCCGCTACGTCCGCGGCGAAGGAATCAGCGGCGGCCTCGTTAGCGGAATCCTGCACGGACTCGACCAACGCATCTCCTAGGGAATTGTTGAGGTTGTTGTCATCACTCATGTCGTGGCTCCATATCTGCGCGGGGCGCGGGTAAAAAATTATCCCGCCGTCACCTGGGTTTTTAACCTGCGGTAACTGCGGGATGAAATGTTATTGTGTGTAAGTCTACTAGCGGACTAGCGCCCACTCAACTCCGAGGCCGGTTAGCGTGTCCACGCCCCAGACCAGCAGGGTCAAGACGATCAGGAAGAGGAAGGTCACTGCGGTGTACTGGACCATTTCCTTGGCGGTGGGCCACACCACCTTCTTCATCTCGGAGGCCACCTCGGGGATGAAGGTGGCGGGCGAGCTCTTCTTTTCCCCGTCGGCGTCCTTGTTATCGTCAACGCGGACTACGCGGCGCTGTTCGTAGGCGGTGGAGGACGTGGTCGAGGCACCCGTCAGCTGACGCTTACCGGTGGGGCGGATGGCGCCCTGCTGCTCCGGCCTCTTGTCATCGCTCACAGCGCTTCTCCTCTTGCAGTAGAAAGATCTTAGGGTTTTGCGGCACGCGAAGTCCGCGCCCGCAAAAGTCTATAGCCCTGCCAACACTACCAAAGCGGCAAGCACTGACAAAAGCGCACCGGCCGTATCGCGGGGCTGGGATGCGAAAAGGCCCAGCCACCGGGTGGTAACTGGGCCATTTTCCTTGGCAGGGGCGACAGGACTCGAACCTGCAACCTACGGTTTTGGAGACCGTTGCGCTACCAATTGCGCCACGCCCCTACGCGCACACAGGTGTGTCACGCGGGAATTGTCTTGAAGACAACGCTCACCCTACCAGAGGGGAACCGGTAATAAAAAAGCGCCCATTAAAGGGCGCCTTTCGTTCCCTGTAGCGATGGCGAGAATTGAACTCGCGACACAGCGATTATGAGTCGCTTGCTCTACCACTGAGCTACACCGCCTTAACGGCCGCTCCTGACAGGGTCAGAAACGAACAGAGCCCCCTGACAGAATCGAACTGTCGACCTTTTCCTTACCATGGAAACGCTCTGCCGACTGAGCTAAGGGGGCTTAGCCTCTAGATTGCGTCTCGCTTTTCGCTTGCCGCTCTCTGTTGAAGCCTTGAAAAGATTAACCCACAACGCTTACTTTACACAAATCGCCAGCTAGTGCCGCAAAAATAGGGCACCGTTAATGCTCATTTAAGCCCCTTGTTAGCCCCGCTTCCAATGACCTTGCGGCGGCGTGCAAGAATAAAGACATAACCCGTCCCGGAATCAATGGAAAGCAGGTTTGACCAGCATGGTAAGCCCGGTAAGCCCGGAAGGCGCAGCAAGCCCCGGCGGCAACCTTGACGCACGGGACGTGCACGCCATTGACGCCGCCAAGTTTTACTACCTGGGCGGGATGTCCCAGGCGGAGGTCGCCGCAAAGCTGGGTGTTTCCCGCCCCACGGTCTCCAAGCTGCTGACCCACGCCCGCGAATCCGGGTTTGTCACCATCTCCTTACACGATCCCCGCGAGCAGGCGAGCGAGCTGATAGGAAAGCTCAAGCGGGCCTTCGGGCTGCGGGAGGTTCACGTGGTGCGCCCCCCGGGGGATGACATGCTACTTAAGGAACTGGGTCGCGCCGGCGCGCAGCTGCTCGAAAGGCTGGTGGGCGATGACGTGTCCCTCGGCGTGTCCTGGGGCGAGACCATGGCCGCGGTGGCGGATCACCTGCGCCCGCAGCCGCGGGTGGGCGTGCAGGTGGTCCAGCTCAAGGGCGGGCATTCCCATTCGGAGCGCTCGACGAAGGACATAGAGACGCTGTCCGGGTTTGCCCACGCCTTTGACGCGGAGATGCGCATGTTGCCGCTGCCGGTGATTTTCGATTCCACGGAAGCAAAGGAGTGGGTGGTCCAGGACCGCCACATCGCGCACATGCTGGAGCTGGGCGCGACCGTGGACATCGCGGCGTTTACCGTGGGCTCGGCGACGCGCGAATCGCTGGCGCTCAACCTGGGTTACCTCACGCCGGGGGAGACTAATAGCCTGCTCGAGCGCGCCGTGGGCGATGTCTGCTCCCGCTTTTTCGCCTCCGACGGCTCCCCCGCCAGCCCCTCCATCGATGCCCGCACCGTGGGCATCACCCTAGAGGATCTTGCCGCCCGGCCCGTGCGCGTGCTGATCGCGGGCGGTGCGGCCAAGGCGGACGCGATCCGCACCGCATTGACTATGAACTTGGCCACTCACCTGGTCATCGACCACGAGACCGCGCAACGGGTTATGTCCAGCTAGAAGCCCCGACGGGGATGGGGCTTGGCGCAGGTCACCTTTCATGGGGTTGAGCACCGGCACAAATGTAATGTCACTGTATTGACAAAAGTTCCGGGAGCTCCTTAGATTGAGGTTATTACCAGTTTAAATCGATTTCATCGCTCACTTTGGAGGCTGACTGACATGACCACCAACACCCCGCACATCAACCCAAACGGCGTTGAGATTGCGCCCACCGTCCTGCTGCCCGGCGACCCGCTGCGCGCCAAGTTCATCGCGGAAACCTACCTCGACAACGTCAAGCAGTTCAACGAGGTCCGCAACATGTTCGGTTTCACCGGCGAGTTCAACGGCACGCCGGTCTCCGTCATGGGCTCCGGCATGGGCATGCCATCCATCGGCATCTACTCTTCGGAGCTCATCAAGTTCTACGACGTAAAGAAGGTCATCCGCGTTGGCTCCTGCGGCGCGATGCAAAAGCACGTCAACCTCTATGACGTCATCATCGGCGTCTCCGCGTCCCACGACTCCAACTTCATGAGCCAGTACAACCTGCCTGGCACCTGGGCCCCAACCGCCTCCTGGAAGCTGACCGCCGCCGCCATCGCCGAGGCCGAGAAGCAGGGCGCAAACTACCACGTGGGCAACATCTTGAGCTCTGACATCTTCTACAACGAGGATGACACCGTCAACGACCGCTGGGCATCCATGGGCGTACTGGGCGTGGAAATGGAATCCGCCGCGCTCTACGCTATCGCCGCCCGCCACGGCGTCGACGCCCTGGGCATCTTCACCGCGTCCGACAACCTGATCACCGGCGAGCGCACCACCGCCGCCGAGCGCCAGACCGCGTTTACCTCCATGATGGAAATCGCCCTCCCGCTGGCGGCCATCTAGCCAACAATCCTTCACTGAAACTTCAGAAAGATTCTGACCATGTCTACTCTCAAAGGTGCCGCGCTGAATCCAAAGCGCGCCGTGCCAGTGCTGCTGTTTGTCTTTGTCTTTGCACTGGTCATCGATAACGGTTTCAAGACCATGACCATGCCTATGGCGGAGGGCCTGGGCATCCCGGATAACACGGCTTCCCTGCAGGCCTCCCTGGCCGGCGTGATCATCGGCATCGGCGCCGTTGTGTACGCGGCGCTCGCCGATTCCATCTCCATCCGCAAGCTCATGCTCACCGGCGTCATCCTGGTCATTGTGGGCTCCGTCATGGGCTTCGTATTCTCCGGCTCTTGGCCGCTGGTTCTCACCGCGCGCCTCATCCAGACCACCGGCCTGGCCGCCGCTGAGACCCTCTACGTCATCTACGTCACCAAGCACTTGAGCGAAAAGGACCAGAAGACCTACCTGGGCTTCTCCACCGCCGCCTTCCAGGCCGGCCTGCTCATCGGCGCGCTGACCTCCGGTTTCGTCTCCACCTACATCTCCTGGACCGCGATGTTCCTCATCCCGCTGATCCTGGTGCTGACGGTTCCTGCCATCTACAAGATGATCCCAGAGGACGAGGCCGTTGAGGGCCACCTGGACGTCATGGGCCTGTTCCTCATCGCGGTGTTCGCCACCTCCCTGACCATGTTCATGCAGCGGTTCAACTGGCTGTGGCTCATCCCGGCCATCCTGGGCCTCATCGCTTTTATCTGGCACGTCAAGGCCGCTAAGCAGCCACTGGTCAAGCCGGAATTTTTCACCAACGGCCGCTACGTATGGACCCTGGCATTCGTCTTCCTGGTCTACTCCACCCAGATGGGCTACATCTCCCTGCTTCCATACGCGGCTAACGAGCTCCACGGCATGTCCATTGACCAGGCATCCCTGCTGATGATCCCGGGCTACACCTGCGCCATCCTGGTGGGCGTGTCCTCCGGCAAGATCGGCCAGTTCATGTCCTCCCGCACCACCGTCTACACCGGCGGCGCCATGATTGCCGCATCCCTGGTCATCGCCGCGCTATTCGTACAGGTTCACGTAGCGGTCCTGGCCGTAACCATCGTCGCCTTCGCGTCCGGCTTCGCGCTCATGTATGCACCGCTGGTCAACACCGCGCTGAGCTACATCACCGCCGCTAAGTCCGGCATCGCCATTGGTTTCTACAACCTGACCATCAACATCGCCATCCCGCTGGGCATCGCGTACACCTTCAAGCTGTTGGATGTAACCTCCGGCTTCAACACCACGCTGTGGATCCTGGCAGCCGTCGCCATCGTTGGCCTTGTCATCTACGTCGTAACTGACCAGGCCATGGCGAAGAATGAGTCCGCAGACGTTGCGGCTAACCAATAAGGAAGATTTTCATGCGAGACAAGATCGCCAAGCTCATCGACCACACTCTGCTCAAGCCAGAGTCCACCCCGGCTGACGTCAAGGCCCTTATCGAGGATGCATCCCGCCTGGGCACGTTCTCCGTCTGCGTCTCCCCATCCCAGCTGCCCGTCGAGGTCCCGGAAGGACTCAAGGTTGCCACCGTGGTGGGTTTCCCATCCGGCGCCGTGAAGTCCTCCATCAAGGCCGCCGAGGCCGCCCAGGCCGTCAAGGATGGCGCTGACGAGGTGGACATGGTCATCAACATCGCGTTCGCCAAGGATCACGAGTGGGACGCGCTGGAGGCCGATATCAAGGCCGTGCGCGATGCCATTCCTGGCACGCTGCTGAAGGTCATCATCGAATCCGCCGCTTTGACCGACGAGGAAATCGTCCACGCCTGCCGCGCCTCCGAGGCCGCCGGCGCAGACTACGTTAAGACCTCCACCGGTTTCCACCCCGCTGGCGGCGCGTCCGTAGAGGCTGTGAAGCTCATGCGCGAGACCGTGGGTGACCGCTTGGGCGTGAAGGCCTCCGGTGGCATCCGCACCGGCGAAGCGGCCGTTGCCATGGTTGAGGCCGGCGCCTCCCGCCTGGGCCTGTCCGCCTCCGAGCAGATTCTTGGTGAGCTTTAATGGCTGACCTCGACTACGCCCGCACCTGGGCAGAACACGACCCGGATCCATCGACCGCCCAGCAGGTCCTGTCCTGGATCGAGGCCGGGGACCACGAAGCCCTGGACGCCGCCTTCGCCGGCCCGCTCGCCTTCGGCACCGCCGGCCTGCGCGCCGCGGTGGGAGCCGGTGAGTCCCGCATGAACCGCGCCGTGGTCATCCGCACCACCCACGGGCTCGTGACCTGGCTTAAGGGCCAGGTCAGCCAGCCGGTCGTAGTGATTGGTTGCGATGCCCGCCACGGTTCCGCCGAATTTCAGCGCGACGCCGCCGAGGTCATCTCCGCCGCCGGCGGCAAGGCCCTGGTCTTGCCGGCCAAGAACCCAACCCCGCTGACCGCCTTCACCGTCAAGGCACTCGGCGCTGACTGCGGCATCATGGTCACCGCCTCCCACAACCCTCCGGCCGACAACGGCTACAAGGTCTACCTCGGCGGCCGCGTGGCCACCGGCGACGCTGAGGGCGTGCAGCTGGTCTCCCCCGCCGACGCCGAAATCGCCGAGGCCATCGCCGCCGCCCCATTCGCCGATGAGGTCCCGCGCGATGACGCCAACATCAGCAACGTGGACACCCGCGCGGATTACCTGAAGCGCGCGCTCACTCTCGCCGGCGGAACGGCCGAGGAGCGCGGCAACCTGACGGTGGCGCTGACGGCGATGCATGGCGTGGGCGCCGCCCTGGGCGAGGAACTGCTCACTAGCGCCGGCTTCAAGGTCTCCCTGGTGCCCGAACAGGCCCAGCCTGACCCGGACTTCCCCACCGTATCCTTCCCTAATCCGGAAGAGGACGGCGCCTTGGACTTGGGCAAGGCCCACGCCGAGAAGATCGGCGCGGACATCCTCGTCGCCTATGACCCGGATGCGGACCGCTGCGCGGTTGCCGTCCCGTCCGCCGACGGCTGGACCCAGCTCTCCGGCGATGAGACCGGCGCGCTGCTTGGCGACTACCTCGCGCGGCGCAGCCAGGCCGGCGAGGCCCCCAAGGGCAGGTTCGCCAACTCGCTGGTTTCCTCCCGCCTGCTCAGCCGCATCGCGGCCCACTACGGCCTGCCGCACGCCGAGACGCTGACCGGTTTCAAGTGGATCGCCCGCACCGAGGATCTTTCCTTCGGCTACGAGGAGGCCATCGGTTTTTGCTGCGATCCCGCCGCGGTGCGCGACAAGGACGGCATTGGCACGTCCGTCGTGTTGGCCTCCCTGGCTGCGGAACTCAAGGCGGAGGGCAAGACCCTAACTGACCGCCTGGAGGACATCTACGCCACCGTGGGCCACCTCTACACCGCCCCGCTGACGTTCCGCGTAGAGGACCTGTCCCTGATTGCTAAGGGCATGGAGAAGGTCAGCCAGGAGCCCCCAACGGAGCTGGCCGGTTCCCCCATCGCGGAGACCGACCCGTTCGCCCAGGGCTCGATCTTCTTCACCGAGGCCGATGACCGCGTCATCGTCCGCCCGTCCGGCACCGAGCCAAAGCTCAAGTGCTACCTGGAATCCCCAGACCCGGCACGCCTGCCGCTGATTACGGAGGACCTGCGCGCCTACTTCGGCATGTAACCACTCCGCGTAATCCACCCAGCCCCGGAAAGCACCCGCTCTCCGGGGCTTTTTACGTTGCCCCACCGATGCGGGCTCGTCCGCATACGAGTAAACCCCGCAGCGGCCGATTGTCTCAGCTGCTACGGGGCTTTATCCGTGCTAGGTAGAAGATTCGAACTTCTGAAGGCAATGCCGGCGGATTTACAGTCCGCTCCCTTTGGCCGCTCGGGCAACCTAGCATGCACTGTGTGGTGCGGTTAGATACTTTACCTAAGCCCTCAACCGGCGCCAAATCGCCAGGCCAGGAAGCATTTTAGCCGACGCGCTTGAACGTATAGTCCGCTAGATGCCGCAGGGCCGAGGCCGCCGGAATATCGGGCAGGCCATCCAGCTCGCGCTCCACCACGTCCAGGTAGCCGCGCACGGCCTCCAGGGCCCTGCGACGCCCGCCGGAGCGCCCCAGCAACTCCAGGGCGCGCTCAACGGACTCATCGTCGTTGAGGGGCCCCGTGAGCAGCCCACGCAGCTCGTCTCCCACCGCGCCCTCTTCCTCGAGAGCGTAGAGCACGGGAAGCGTGAATACTCCCTCACGCAGATCGGTTCCCGGGGTCTTTCCGGAGTCCGCGGCGTTCGAGTAAATGTCAATAACGTCATCGACGATCTGGAAAATCATGCCCACCGCGGCGCCGATGCGCTTGAGGGCCTGGCAGGTCTCCTCGGACGCGCCGGCGTGGTAGGCGCCCAAGTATGCCGCGGACGCGATCAGCACGGCCGTCTTTTCCTCGATGACCTGGAGGTAGTGTTCCACCGCGTTGGCCTCGCCGGCGCCGATGGTCTCGCGCATCTGCCCGGTCACCAGCATCTCGAACGTATCCGCGAAGTGCGCCATGGTGTGCGTATCCAGCTGGCTCATCAGGCGGGAGGCGTGCGCGAGCAGCGCGTCACCGGCCAGGATCGCCACGGAGTTGTTCCAGCGCGAATTGGCCGATTCGACCCCGCGGCGGCGCTCGGCCTCATCCATCACATCATCGTGGTACAGGGTGGCCACGTGCACCATTTCCACCGAGGTTGCCGCCTTGACCACGCGCTCGGATCCGGGCCGTTGGCCAAACTCGGACGCCAGCAGGGACATGACTGGGCGGAAGCGCTTACCGCCCGCCTCCGCAAGGTGTAACGCTTTTTCAATCACAAAGTCGTGCCCGCGGTCGATCTCCGCGCGCAGCAGCGTCTCAACGGCCCCGAGGCCCGCGGCGACGCGCTCGGTCAGTTGCTGGTCTCCCAGGTCCAGACCGGACGTTGTGTGGCCGTTGCTCATGTTAGTGGCGTCCTTGAAGTGCTTCAGTGGATAGGTTAATCCCTTATACCGTAGTCCAAAGTCCCCGTCTAAACACACTTAACCCATCCCCCCGTGAAACAATGGCGGGTATGCCTAAGCTTTTTGATGTTGCCGTAGTGGGTGCCGGCCCCGCCGGGGCGGCCGCCGCGATCCATGCCGCGCGCGCCGGTCATGAGGTCTTATTGCTGGATGCGGCCACGTTCCCCCGCGATAAAACCTGTGGCGATGGCCTGACCCCGCGCGCCATGCATCAGCTGGATTTGCTGGGCGTTGAGGTCAACCCCAGCTACCGCAACCGCGGCTTGAAGCTCCACGGGTATGGCGGGTCCGTCACCGCGCCGTGGCCACAGTCTTACCCATCCTCCGTGGGCTCCGCCCTTCCGCGCTCTCAGTTCGACGCCGCCCTCGTCACCGCCGCCACCACCGCCGGCGCCGTGTTAGAACAAGGCACCGCTACGGATCCCGTCGTCGAAGACGGGCGCTTGGTCTCCTTCCGCGTCAGCGGTTCCGTAGACGCCGAGGTAAAGGCCGCATGGGTGATAGTTGCGGACGGCGTGCGTTCCACCTTCGGCAAGCAGTTGGGCCGGACGTGGCACAAGGGGGAGGTCTATGGCATCGCCGCACGAAGCTACGCGGACTCGGAAAAGGCCGGCGAGCCCTGGATGCACTCCCACGTTGAGCTTAAGGACGAGGCCGGGGCGGTGCAGCCCGGCTACGGCTGGATTTTCCCGCTGGGCGAGCGGCTCGGCCAGGTAAACATCGGGCTGGGCGCGCTGAGCACGCACGCAAGGCCGGCGAAAATTAATACCAAGAAGCTGCTGCAGCATTACGCCGCCACGCAGCGCAGCGAGTGGGGCCTGGGCGAGCTTCGCGATGTGGCCTCCGCCCTGCTGCCGATGGGCGGCGCCGTGTCGCATGTGGCTGGCCGGAACTGGGCGCTGATTGGAGACGCGGCGGCGTGCGTCAACCCGCTCAACGGCGAGGGCATCGACTACGGCCTGGAGACCGCCGCGATGGCGGTGTCGATGCTGGGCGAGCCGCTGGGGCGGGACGGGCTAACCCACGAGTGGCCGCAGCGGCTGCGCGCGGAGTACGGCGAGGCCTTCGTGCTCGCGCGCACCCTGGCCCGGGCGCTGACGTACCCACAGTTCCTGCCGGTGGCGGGCCCGCTGGGGCTGCGCGGGCCGGTGGGCGCCAAGCTGATGCCGGCGGCGGCGCGCCTGATGGGCAACCTGGTCACGGACGAGGATAAAGACTTACTGGCCCGCGTCTGGCGGCTGGCCGGCCGCGGCGCGTTTGACCTGCGCGTGGCGCACCAGCGCGCCCCATTGTGGGATTAATCCTCGAGGGGTTTGGTGGCGGAATGCAACGCCACGATGCCAAAGGTGAGGTTCTGCCAGCCCGCCCCGGCCCAGCCGTTGCGGTTGATGGCGGCGGCCAACTCCTCCTGGTCCGGCCAGGCGCGGATGGACTCCGCGAGGTAGACGTAGGCGTCCGGGTTGGAGGAAACCAGCCGGGCCACCGGCGGGAGCAGGCGCGTGAGGTATTCCTTGTAGACGGTGCCGAATACGGGGACCACGGGCTTGGAGAACTCTGCCACCGCCAGGCGGCCGCCCGGTTTGGTGACGCGGGCCATCTCCCGCAGGCCCAGCTCGAAATCGTGGATGTTGCGCAGGCCGTAGGAGATGGTCACCGCGTCGAAGGTGTTGTCCGGAAACGGTAGCTTCATACCGTCACCGGCAACTTTAGGCACGTCGCGCTCGCGCCCGGCGGCTAGCATGCCGCGGGAAAAATCACACGCCACGCACCACGCGCCGGATTTCGCCAGCTCCACGGTGGATACTGCCGTGCCGGCCGCTAGGTCTAGAACCTTCTCCCCCGGCTTGAGGTTGAGGCGCTTGCGGGTGCTCTCACGCCACTTCTTGTCCTGGCCGAAGCTTAGGACCGTATTGGCGAGGTCATACTTTTCACCCACCGCGTCAAACATGGACGCTACGTCAAACGGTTTCTTGTCGAGGTTTGCTCTTGTACCTTTAGCCACGTCGAACCAGTTTAGGCGAGCGCGCGCGGATTGCGCCATTGCGTGCCGCAATCGCCTCGGCGTAGTAGCCCACTATCTGTTCGCCAAGGGCTCGCCACGTCTTTCCCAGCACGCATTCGCGCGCGGCGGCCCCATCCAGGCGCAGGCAGCGGTCCACGGCGCCGGGCAACTCCTCATAGAACGTGTCCACGGCCAGCAGCTCGCCGTTGATGCCGGGCGTGATGAGATCCAGCGGCCCGCCGGCCGCGGGGCCGATAGTGGGCACCCCGGATGCCTGGGCCTCCTGGATGGCCTGGCAGAAGGTCTCAAACTCGCCGGGGTGGACGAAGAGATCGAAACTGGCATAAGCCGCGGCGAGTTCCTCACCGCCGAGCTGGCCGGTAAAGCGCGCCCCCGGCAGCTGCCCCTGGAGCAGCGGGCGCTCCGGGCCGTCCCCCACTATTACCAGGCGCAGGTCCTCACGGTCATTTAGCGCCGCCAGGCGGTGGACGCCCTTTTCCGCGGCCAGGCGCCCCACGAAACCCACGACCTTCTGCCCCGGCCGCACGCCCCAGGACCGGCGCAGGGACTCGGAGCGTTTGGCTGGCTGGAAGCGCTCGGCGTCCACGCCGCGCCCCCACCGCCGCACGTTGACAATGCCGTGCGCCCCCAGCTCCGCGATGGTGGGCGTGGACGGCGCCAGCGTGAGCGCGGCGGAATTGTGAATCGTGCGCAGCCACTCCCACGTGGCCGCCACCAGGGGGCTGAGTGAATACTTGGTGGCGAATCCCGCCACGTCCGTCTGGTAGACCGCGACGGTGGGAACGCGCAGAGCCTTGGCCGCGAACGCCCCCGCGGCGCCCAGCACGAACGGGCTGGCCAGGTGGACCACGTCCGGCACAAAGGCCCGCAATTCGCGCGCCACCGCCACGGTGGGCACGCCCACCGGGAAGGAATCGATTCCAGGTACGCGCACCGTGGGCACGCGGCGCACGGGAAAGCCCGCGTAGCTAGCGATCTCTTCCTGCCCGGGCCGGGCTCCCGGCGCGATGACCAGGGCCTTATGCCCGTCCGCCGCCAGGTGCTCTAGGACCCTTTGGACGGAGCCGGTGACTCCATTGACGTGTGGGAGGAACGATTCTGTAACTATTGCTACACGCATGGGCCTTACTGTGCTTCTTTAACGTCACGGTCAGGTGAATCTGGGCCTAATTCTGGGTTAATCCTGGTCCCCGCGGGTTCGGCGCGGCGCCCGGCGGCGCCCACCGCCCACCAGAGACCGGCCGCCACCACGCTGGCTACTGCCGCAGAGGAGAGGGCGGGGATGACTGCCAGGGTCCACTCGCGCCCCTCGACCTTGACGAGTTCCGGGTTGCCGCGGTCGTAGAGGACCCAGACGCGTTGGCCCTCGCCCAGGCCGGTGGGATACAGCAGCCCGGCGGCGGGCGTGTGGAGGACTCCCTGCTCATCGGTGTAATCAACGGTGGTGCGCAGCGTGGATACGTCACGGACGGTAGCCAACGCCCGGCCGGGGTTCGCCTCGATGGTGCGGTCATTGAGGAACGGGCCGATGACCATAGCCGCCATCCCCAGCATCACCAGCGCGTAGAGGATGAGGATGAGCTGGTGGAGGCGGCGTCGGACGCGGGGGTGCGTCAACACTAACGGCCCGCCTTCGACGCGATGTCCGCGGCCAGCGCGCGGCGCGTGGCGCGGGTGGTGCGGGCCTCTACCACGGTGATCCCGGCCGCGGTTTCCGCGAGCTCGCCCAGTGTTTCCAGCAACTCCGGCAGGGAGTCCGCGCGGCGGTAGTCATGGCCAAACGCGCCGACCAGCTGCTCGAGGTCCGCGCCGTGCGGGGTGCCAAACGCCTTGTCAAAGTTGGCGCGCAGGCCCTCGGCGCCGGTTTCGAGCAGCTCGAAGATGCCGCAGCCGTCATCGTTGGCCACGACGATGGTGAGGTTCTCCGGGTGCGCCTCGCCGGGGCCGATGAGCAGCCCGGTGGCGTCATGCAGGAAGCTCACGTCCCCCACCAGCGCGATGGTGCGCGGGGCGCGCAGGGCGTCCGCCTCCCGGGTCTGCGTGGCAAGCGCTACGCCCACGGCCTGGGCGACGGTGCCGTCAATACCGGCGGCGCCGCGCGGCGAATAGGTGTCCACGCCGTCGAAGGGCAGCCCCACGAGCGCCATGTCGCGGATGGGATTGGAGGCGCCGATAAAGCAGGCGTCCCCCACGCCGAGGGTATCGGCGACCGCCGCGGCCACGTGCAGCCCGGTGAAACCGTGGTCCTCGTTCTCCAGCGCCTCGCGCACTGCGTCCGACGCCATCCTCGCCGCCGCTTCCGTCAATTTCATCCAATCCCGCGTTGGTTGCCCGGTGGTGGTGACGGTGGTGCCCACCCGGGCCTGGTCGCCTCGGGGGTTGGTCACGTCTTTGGTGCGCGAGAGGGTGATGAGGTCTACGTCCGGGTCGTTGATCAGCGCTAGCACGCCGCGGTGGAGGGTGGGATGGCCCACGATGATGACCTGCTCCACGCGGGTGTTGACCACATAGTCGTTGGCACTGACCTGGTCTTTGCGGAAGAAATGCGCGGCTGCCGGGTGCACGGGGTGGTACGGCGCGGGCGCGGTGGGCTCGGCGATGGTGGGCACGTCCTCGAGCCCCTCGACCGGCCAGGCCTCATCGCCGGCGATGACGAGCGTGTTGCGGGTCAGATCCACGCTGACCTCGCCGTGGTTTACCCGGCGCGGGGCCGGGGCCAGGCGTGCGGTGCTATCCGTGGCGGGGGCAGGCAGTTGCTCCTCGAGCAGCGGATTGTCCAGGGAGACGTTGATGTGGACCTGGAGATCGTGGGTGAAACGCTCGGCCATGGCCGGCACGTCAGCGGGGGTATCGACCTGCACGGTCTGCGCCACGGTGTGGAACAGGCCCTGCTGCTCGATGGTCTGGGACGCGCCCGTGCCCTGGAGGCGGCGGGGGCGGTCCGCGCTGATGACGGCGAGCGGCACGTGGGAATGGGCGGCCTCAATCATGGCGGGCAGCGCGTTGGCCACCGCGGTCCCGGAGGTCATCACCACGGCCACGTGGCGGCCCGAGACGCGGGCCAGGCCCAGGGCCAGGAAGGCGGCGGTGCGCTCATCCAGGCGGGTGTGGACGCGAATGTCACGACGGGCGAGCAGCGCCACGGATAGCGGGGAGTTGCGTGAACCCGGGCAGATCACTACCTCGCGGCAGTGGCGGGAGAGCTGCGCGGCAACCGCGTGGGCGGTTTCCATGGAGATGTTAGTCATGATTGCCTATCCTAGTCGCCACCCCGGCCGGGCCTCGCATCTCACGCCGGGCTACTGCCCGGCCTGCGGTTCGGCCTGGTCGAGGCCGAAGGTGTCGCGGAACCAGCCTTCGACGTCAAAGCCGTTCGTGTCTTCCGGCAGCGATGGGAGCGATGGGACCTCGGATGGGAGCCAGTCGCCCAGGCCCCCGTCCTCGGTGACGGTTTCCGTCACGGTGGTGGATTGAGTGGTGGTCACGGTGGAGGTCACCGGCGGTGGGGCCGGCTTGTCCGCGTCGGCCGCGGCGGAACGCCACAGGGCAAAGAGCACTCCGGCCGCCAGCAGCGCGATGGCGGCGAGCACGCCGAGGGCGATGGCGGCGGAGTTGCCGGCCTTGCCCTCGCCGAAATCGGGGCGGTGCTCCGGCTGGTACTGGGGTTGATAGTGCGGCTGCGGCTCCTGGTACTGCTGGTACTGGGGCTGACCGGGCTCGGGGAAGACCTGGCGCGGGCGGTCTTCGGGGCGGCCAAAGCTTTGCGTTTCGTTGCTCATGGTTCTACTAATACCTACTTTTCCTGGCAATGCGCGGGGGATTGGGCAAGGCAGCGGCCGGTGGGCGTATCGAGCCGGGCGAGGGCGGCGGGGGCGGCGTCGGCGATGATGCGGCCTCCCTCGGCGCCGGGGCCCGGGCCCAGCTCTATGACGCGGTCCGCCTGGGCGATAACGGTCAGGTTGTGCTCCACCACGACTACCGTCTGTCCCGTATCGGTAAGCCGGTTTAGCTCCTTGACCAGTAACTCCGTGTCCGCCGGGTGGAGGCCCGTGGTGGGTTCATCGAGGAGGTAGAGCGTCGACTTATCGCGCGTCGACTTGCCACGCGAACCGGAGGTTCGCGCGCGTTGGAGTTCCGTGGCCAGCTTGATGCGCTGGGCCTCGCCGCCGGATAACTCGGGCGCGCCCTGGCCCAAGCGGAGGTAGCCCAGGCCAATAGCCTCAAGCGTCTCCAACGCCCGGTAGATGGCGGGCTGGCCTTCGAAGACGGCGAGGGCTTGGTCCACGGTGAGCGCGAGGACGTCCGCGATAGTGCGGCCCCGCCAGGTCACCTCGAGGGTTTCCTGGTTGTAGCGCGCGCCGTGGCACTCCGGGCATACCTGGTAGGCGCCCGGCATGAAGACCAGCTCGATTTCGATGCTTCCCGCGCCCTTGCACGTGGGGCACTGGCCGGCCTTGACGTTGTAGGAAAAGCGGGAGACGTTCCACTTGCGGGCCTTGGCCTCGGGCTCGGACGCGAAGAGCTTGCGAACGTGATCGAACAGGCCCGTGTAGGTAGCCAGCGTGGAACGCGAGGTTCGGCCGATGGGCTTTTGCGTAATCTGCACCACCCGCTCCCCCTGCCCGGCGAGCGCGTCCAACACGGTGGTCTTACCGGAACCGGACACCCCGGCCAGGACGGTGAATTGGCCCTGGCCGAACTTAACGTCCAGGCCGTCCACGTTGTGCGCCGCAACGCGCAGCTCGAGGTCGCCGGTGGCCGGGCGCGGCGTAGAGTTGAGCTCAAGGTCGCGCTGGGCCAGCGCGCGCGTGGTGGGCGTGTCCGGCAGCTGCGCGTCGAGGGGCCCCGAATAAAGGATTTCACCGCCGCGCTCGCCCGCGCCGGGGCCCACGTCTACCAGCCAATCGCACTGGGCCACCAGGTCCATATCGTGTTCCACCAGCAGCACGGAATTGCCCGCCTCGAGGAATCCGCGGCAGGTCTCCAGCACGGCCCGGCGCTCGGACGGGTGCAGGCCGGCGGACGGTTCGTCCAGCACGTAAGCCACGCCGAACAGGCCCGTGCGCAGCTGCGAGGCCAGGCGCACGCGCTGGAGTTCGCCGGCGGACAGCGTCGCGGCGGGGCGGTCCAGGCTCAGGTGCCCCAGGCCCAGTTCCAGGGAGGATTCGAGGATGGGCAGCAGTTGGCGCAGCAGGAGGTCCTCGGCGCCGCCGGGTTCCGGGGCGCGCGCGGCCAGCCGCTCGCGAAGCCGGGTCAGCGGCAGGGCGGAGAGCTCATCGATGGGCGCGCCGGCGTAGCTCACGCGCAGCGCGGCGGCGTTGAGGCGCCGGCCGCCGCACTCCGGGCAGGTGCGCGATTCCATGAACTTCAGCGTGCGCGCCCGCAGGTTATCCGATTCCGTTTCCGCCAGCGTCTTGCGCAGGTAGGAGGCCACGGAGCGCCACGTTCCCTCATAGTTGCGCTGAATCTGGTCCGCGCCGCGCACGGGCTTGACGGTGACCACGGGGCGCTCCTCGGTAAACAGGATCCACTCCCGGTCCTCCGCGGGCAGGTCTTGCCACGGCGAGTCCAGGTCGTAGCCCAGCTCCTGGAGGATGTCATGGAAGTTCTTCCCCGCCCAGGCGCCCGGCCAGGCGGCGATGGCGCCCTCCTCGATGGACAGCGTGGGGTCCGGAACCATGGAGGCCTCCGTGGGTTCATGGACGGTGCCGGTTCCGTGGCACTGGGGGCACATGCCCTCGGGGGTGTTTGGGGAGAAGGAATCCGAATACAGCCCCTCCGGGTTGTCCCCGGCGCGCGAGTATAAAAGGCGCAGCGTGTTGCCCATCGCGGACAGCGTCCCGACGGTGGATCGCGCCCCGCCGCCCGAGGTGTTTTGCTCCAGCGCAACCGTCGGCGGCAGGCCATCGATGCGTTCGACCTGTGGATCCATCGCCGAGCCGATGAGCCGGCGGGCGAAAGGCGCCACGGATTCTAGATAGCGGCGCTGGCCCTCACCGTGGATGGTGCCAAACGCGAGTGAGGATTTGCCAGAACCGGACACGCCCGTGACCGCGACGAGGCTGCCGCGGGGGATGGAGACGTCTACGTGTTTGAGGTTGCGCAGGTGGGCATCGTGGACTTCTATCACAGCAGACCCCAGCATTCCTTGACGCGGTCAAACCACCAGTCGCGGCGCTCGGCCGGCGCGGCCAGCTCCGCGAGGCGGGCGGGCTCCGGGGCCGGATGCTCAAGGGCGAGGTGCCCGTCGACGATGCGGCGCGGGGTGCATACGTCCTCCACGAACAGCGAGCCGGTGGCTAGGCCGGCCGCGGCGGGGGTGACGTCAATGTCCTCATCGTCGATGATGGTGGGCAGCGCGGCCACCGCGGCCAGCCCCATGGAAATGCCCACGGAGGTATCCAGCGCCGAGGCCACCGTGATGTCCATGTGGCGGGAGCGCAGCTCGCGCGCGAGATCCAGGGTGCGGCGAACGCCGCCGAGGGGGGCGGGCTTGACCACGGCGACGTCGGCCGCAGAAAGCGCCGCGACGCGGAAGGGATCTGAGGCCTTGCGGATGGATTCATCGGCGGCGACGCGCACGAAAAGGCCGGACTGCATGAGGCGGCGGCGGACCTCCGCGAGCTCCTCGACGGTGGCGCACGGCTGCTCGATATAATCCAGCGGCATGAGCGCCCGGGCGGCCTCCACGGCCTGCTCCACGCTCCAGCCGCCGTTGGCGTCCACGCGCAGGACGGGCGCGCGGCCCTCAGCGGCGACGGCCTCGCGGACCGCCTCGACGCGGGCCACGTCATCCGCGAGCGTCTGGCCCGGCTCGGCGACCTTGATTTTAAACGTCCGGCAGCCCGGATAGCGCGCCATGACCTCCGCGACCTGCGCGGCGGGCACGGCGGGGATGGTGCCGTTGACCTCGATGGACGCGCGGTTAGGCTCCGGGAACCCCTCATACGCGGCCTCCAGCCCGGCGCGCAGCCACGCGGCGGATTCCTGCGCGCCGTATTCCAGGAACGGCGCGAACTCGCCCCAGCCGGCGGGGCCGTCAATGAGCAGCGCCTCGCGCGTGGTCACGCCCCGGAATTTCACGGCCAGGGGCAGCGCCACCACGTGGGCGCGTTGGAGTACATCATCTACGGAAGGTGTCATTTACTACACTTTACGCTTCCGGCCATATATGGATTTCGTTTACAAGTGTAAAAGCTGATACTTTACAAATGTTAAGGTTTTATTACACCGCGGTTTTACCTTCTCACCTGTTAAACGCGCTGACCCGCCACTTTAATTAGGTCCAGCGCCTTATCACCCGTACCCCGGGAAAGGTAGAACATGCTGTATATCATCATCGCCCTGCTGGCGATCATCGCCGTGGTGTACCTCATCTATAAGAAGGTCCACGCCGCCGCCGCCATCTTCATGGTGGGCGTCATCCTCCTCATGTTGGCCGCGCTGACCGGCCGCGCGGAATTCAGAACCACGGAAATCGAAGCCACCGGCAACGCGTTCTACGACCAGCTGCTGGTAGTAGACGCGCTCTTCAAGGAACGCTTCTCCGGCATTGGCATGGCCATCATGGTGCTTTTCGGCTTCGTGGCCTACATGCGCCACATTGGCGCGGACGCCAAGACGGTCGTGGCCCTGTCCTCGCCGCTGCAGCGCTTCAAGGGCTCCTACTGGCTGGTTCCCGTGGGCTACGTCATCGGCAACCTGCTGTCCCTGGTTATCCCCTCCGCCTCCGCGCTGTCCCTGCTGCTGGTGGCCACGCTCCTGCCGGCGCTGATCGCCGCCGGACTGACCCCGCTGACCGTGGGCGCCATCGTGGTAACTTCCTCCACCATCATCCCCACCCCGCTTGAGGCCGGCCTCATCCAGGGCGCCGAACTCACCGAGATGTCCGTGACGGAATTCGTCTACGGTTCCGTGGCGCTGGCTACGGTTCCAACGTTGCTCATCACCGCCTTCGTGCACATGTGGTGGCAGCGCCGCTGCGATAAGGTCGAGGCGATCAAGTACGCCGAGGCGCACGGCGGCGAACTTCCCGAACAAAACAACGCCGTGGAAGAGGCCATCAAGCGCGCCGCGGGCCTGCCGGGCTACTACGCGCTGCTGCCGCTGCTTCCGTTGCTGCTCATCATCGTCTCCGCGGTGCTCAACCGCACCGGCGTGCTTCCATTCGAGGCGGACATCCTGCCCGTGACCGTGGTATCCCTCATCATTTCCATCATCGTTGAGTCCATCCGCCACCGTAACCTCAATGACGCTATTGACGGTGCTGCGTCCTTCTTCAAGGGCATGGGCGAGGGCGCCGCGGGCGTTGTGGCCCTGCTGGTTGCCGCGGCCGTGTTGGTTGAGGGCATCACCCAGATGGGCATCATCGATATGCTCACGGACGCGGCATCCGGTTCCTCCGGCGCAGCGGTCCTCATCGTCTTAGTGTTCGTGGGCGCCACCGCGGCCATGGCCGCGCTGACCGGTTCCGGCACCGCACCATATTTCGCCTTCTCCGAGGTTGTGCCGGGCCTGGCCGAGGGCACCACCATCCACGCCCCACAGATGCTCACCGCCATCTGGGGCACGTCCAACCTGATGCGCCAGGTCTCCCCGGTTAACGCCGCCGTCCTGATCGTCTCCGGCGCCATCAAGGTCAACCCGATCCGCTTGGTCAAGCGCACCATGGTGCCGATGATTGTGGCCGCCATCTTGAACGTGGTTTTCTCCTTCATGTTCATCGCTTAAAGTTGGGGCCCATTATGATTGGGCCCATGACTTCTTCACCGAATTATTCAACGGACAACCCCTTCAACCCGCAACTGTGGCAACCGGTTGCGGGCTTTGAAGATCTCACGGACATTACCTACCACCGCCTGCGCGGGCAGGGGCGCGAATACGGCACCGTACGCATCGCGTTCGACCGCCCGGAGGTGCGTAACGCCTTCCGCCCGCACACGGTGGATGAGCTATACCGCGCCCTGGACCACGCCCGCCGCACGCCGGACGTGGGAACGGTGCTATTGACGGGCAACGGCCCCTCCGAAAAGGACGGCGGATGGGCGTTTTGTTCCGGCGGCGACCAGCGGATCCGCGGGCGTTCCGGGTACCGCTATGCGGACGGTGAAACCGCGGACACGGTGGATACGGCGCGCGAGCAGGTGGAGGGCGGGCGCCTGCACATCCTCGAGGTCCAGCGCCTCATCCGCACCATGCCCAAGGTGGTCATCGCGGTGGTCAACGGCTGGGCGGCGGGCGGCGGCCATTCCCTGCACGTGGTCTGCGACATGACCGTCGCCTCGCGGCAGGAGGCGCGCTTCAAGCAGACCGACGCCGACGTGGGCAGCTTCGACGCCGGCTACGGCTCCGCCTACCTGGCCAAGATGGTGGGCCAGAAGTTCGCGCGCGAGATATTCTTCCTCGGCCGCACCTATGACGCGCAGCGCATGTATGAGATGGGCGCGGTCAACGAGGTGGCGGACCACGGCGAGCTGGAAAACGCCGCGATTGAGATAGCGAAGGAAATCAACACCAAGTCCCCTACCGCCCAGCGCATGTTGAAGTTCGCGTTCAACCTCACCGACGACGGCCTCATGGGCCAGCAGGTATTCGCCGGCGAGGCCACCCGCCTGGCGTACATGACGGACGAGGCCGTTGAGGGCCGCGACTCCTTCCTGGAAAAGCGCCCGCCTAACTGGGACGCGTTCCCGTACTACTACTGATGGATCCCGTCGTAGTCTTCAGCATCGCGCTCGTGGCGCTGCTGCTCGTAGCGCTGCTGGTGGGGCGCATGGCCGTGCTGAAAATCATGCGCGATGCGCGAAAGCGCGGCGAACGGCCCCTGGTGGAACGCGACGAGTAAAATCGTGCGCTGTGAATCATCATCTTGCCCCGCTCCCGGTCACCCTCGAAGACCCCGCCGCGATCCTCGATGACCTCGAAGCGGCGATAGCGGGGCGTTATTCGTTTTTACCGGTCCCGGCCGGCGATAGGGCCCGCGCCACGATGCTGGCCAACTCGCAGCGCGTGGGCGAGGACATAGATGACGACGTGGCTCTGGTCATGTGCACCTCCGGCTCCACCGGCGTCCCCAAGGGGGCGATGCTCACCGCCGTTAACCTGGTGGCGTCCGCGGATGCCACCCACCAGGCGCTGGGCGGTCCGGGGCAATGGCTGCTGGCCATGCCGGCGCACCACATCGCGGGCATGCAGGTGCTGGTGCGTTCGCTGGTGGCGGGCGTGGACCCGCTCTGCCTTGACCTGCGCGGGGGGTTTAACGTCCAGGATTTCGCCCGCGCCGCCGCGGAGCTCGCGCGCACGGGTGACCGCGCCTACACCGCGCTCACGCCGATGCAGCTGGCCAAGGCCATGGACAGCCTGGCGGGTATTGAGGCCCTGCGCGGATTCGACGCCGTGCTGGTGGGCGGCGCGGCGATTAACCCGCAGCTAGCGGAGTCTGCCGCGAAGCTCGATATAGAGGTGGTGGCGACGTATGGGTCCTCGGAGACGTCGGGCGGATGCGTCTACGACGGCCGGCCCATTCCAGGCGCGAGGGTGCGGCTCGACGGCGAGCGAATCCTGCTGGGCGGGCCCATGGTCGCGCGCGGCTACCGCAACCCCGTGCCGGACGCGTTCAAAGACGGCTGGTTCCGCACGTCCGACGCCGGCGCCTTCAGCGGCGGGTTGCTGCGCGTGACCGGCCGCCTAGACGCCGTCATCGATTCCGGCGGGCTGAAACTGCACCCCGAGGTGCTCGAGGCGGAAATGCTCAAGGTCGCCGGCGTGGACGAGGCGTGCGTGACGTGGATGCCCCACCCTCGGCTCGGCCAGGCCATCGTGGCAGCCTACACGGGATGGGCATCAGTCACTGACATCGTCGTGGGGCTCGAGGACGCCGGCGTGCCCCGCTGGCAGGTGCCCAAGGAGCTGCGGCGGCTAGGCGAGATGCCGCTGGCCGGCCCCGGCAAGATCGACCGTGAGGCCGTGCGCGCGCTGTTCTAACCCCAATTAGCACAGAGCCGCCCCCCTGACTCAGAGCGCCGTAGAACTGGGGGCACTGCATAGTACTCGATTTCACCCCAAAGGACGGCTAATCGATAACCGCTCCGTGTTAATTTTAGTTCATGCGTAAACATTCCCTATCCCGTTTCGTAGCCAGCGCGCTCGCAGCAGTCATGACGCTGGCGGCCGCCCCTTCCGCGATGGGTCAACAGCTGCCAACGCTGCCCAAAATCCAGGTTCCTCAGCTGCCGGATTTGCAGGACCTTGGGTCAAGCGTGCCGGAACTGCCCAAAATCCAGGTTCCCAAACTTCCGGACCTCGCTGACCTTGGCTCCAGCGAGCCTAAGACCCCGGCACCAAGGCCCGCGCCACGCGTGAACAACGCCAAACCTGCGCCCCTGCTTCGCAATGGCGGGGAGGGCGAGGTCTGGACCAAATCGACCGGAAGAAACCGCCGTTACCTCATTTCCGTGCCTACTCAGTACAACCCGGCTAAGCCGGCACCGGTGGTCTTCGGATTCGACGGGTGGAGGGACTCACCGGAGAACTTCCGCCGCTACTCGCGCCTGTATGAAACCGGCGCCGCGCGCGAGGCCATCCGCATCTACCCGGAGTCCATCAACCGCGGCTGGGAGGGCGCGCCCTACGCTGTAGTCGCGCCGGGCGAGGACCTGAAATTCATCCAGCAGATCATCGACGAGGTTGACCGCACCTACAACATCGACCGCCGCCGCATCTACGCAACCGGCCATTCCAACGGCGGCGGCATGACGGCGGTCGTGGCCTGCCACTTGCCGCACGTCTTTGCCGGCGCGGCGGCGGTGGGCGGCGCGTTCTACGACCCGGTCAACATGGGCTGCAAGAATTCGCCCATCCCGTTCCTCATCATGCACGGCACCGGGGACACCATGATGCGCTACAACGGTGGGTGGCGCCACGGCGTCCACTACCTGGCGATTTCCGATTTGATGGGCAGCTACATCCGCCGCAATGGGTGCGCTTACCCGCCGCGCATCGCCAACATCCCCGGCGGCCAGCGCCATATCTACAACTGTGCGCGCGAGGAGCTACAGCTGATTACCAACCCGCAGGATCACACCTGGAACCGAACCCCTGATGCGAGCCAGGAGGTGTGGAACTTCCTCTCACGCCAGCGACTCTAGGGGCGCGGGGTAGTATGTCCCACTATGAGTTCTGCATCTAATTGGCTAGAAGGCGCGCGTCCCCACACGTGGGCTAACGCGTTCGCCCCGGTTGTGGCCGGCACGGGCGCCGCGGCGGCGGTGGGCGGCGCGCATGCGGGCCGCGCGTTATTGGCCTTGATCGTGGCCTGGGCGCTGATCGTGGGAGTTAACTACGCAAACGACTATTCCGACGGCATCCGCGGCACCGACGATGACCGCACCGGCCCCGCACGCCTCACCGGCGGCGGTTTGGCCAAGCCGGAGCACGTCAAGATGGCCGCGTTTGCCGCTTTTGCCATGGCGGGCGTGGCAGGAATCGCCCTCAGCCTCTGGGCGAACGCGTGGTGGTTCATCCTCATCGGTGCGCTGTGCATCGCGGGCGCGTGGTTTTATACGGGCGGCAAGAACCCCTACGGCTATCGCGGCCTGGGTGAGGTTGCGGTATTCGTCTTCTTTGGCCTGGTTGCCGTGCTCGGCACGCAGTTTACGCAGGCGGGCCGGATTAGCTGGACCGGCCTGGCGCTGGCCGTGGGCGTCGGCGGCATGAGCGCCGGCGTGAACCTGGTCAATAACATCCGGGACATTGACTCGGACAAGGCGGCGGGCAAAATCACCCTGGCGGTGCGGCTCGGGGATGCCCGCGCCAGGGCGGTGTTTACGGCGCTGGCGATGGCGCCGGTGGCGCTCACCCTCGGCATTGCGTTTGGGTCCTGGGCCGCGAACTTCGGCCTGGTTTACCTGGTGCTGGCGCTAAAGGCCGTGCGCATCGTGGGCGGCGGCGCGCAGGGACGCGCCCTGATTCCGGTGCTGGGGTTGACCGGGCGCGCGATGCTGCTTTGGGCGGTCATCGAGGCTGTAGCCGTGGCGTTGGTGTAGCGTGCTCGGGGTTCTCACGGGCTTTGCCATCATCCTGGCCGTCATCTTCACAGGTTGGATCCTGGCGGTAAAAGGAATCATCCGCTCCGACCGCGAGCGCTTGATGTTCAACAAGGTGGCGTTTTACGCCGCCACCCCGGCGTTGCTGTTTAGTTCCGTGGCCACCGCTGACCCAGGCACTATCCTCTCCCCGGTGACCATCACGTTGGTCATCGCGACCGTCGCGGTGGCCGCAGTCTATTGCGGAATATTTAGGCGCGACGAGGTACCCGTGATGGCCACGGGTGCGGCCGCCTCCGGTTTCTTCAATTCCGTCAACATCGGCTTCCCCGTCTCCATCTATGTTGTGGGCGAGGCCACCTGGGTGGTGCCGATGATGCTCATCCAGATGATTGTCTTCACGCCCTTTATCCTGGGCGCGCTGGGCAGCGGCAGCTGGGGCGCGGTATTTAAAAACGCCCTGCTGTCCCCTGTCGTGGTGGCCTCCTTCTTGGGCTTGACCGTGGCGCTGATGGGCTGGACGGTGCCGGCGCCAATCATGGAACCCATCTCGCTGCTCGGCGGTGCCTCCATCCCCATGATCCTCATGAGTTTTGGGGCATCGCTGAAAACCTCCGCCGTGCTCAGCGACAGGTCCGCCCGGCCGCAGGTCTTTGCCGCGACCGCGTTGAAACTCGTGGGCATGCCGCTAGCCGCATTCGCGTGTGCAACGCTGATGGGGCTTGACGAGGACCTCGTATACACCGCCGTGATTTTGGCGGCGTTGCCCACCGCGCAGAATGTGTATAACTACGCGGCTACCTTCGACAAGGGCCAGACCGTGGCCAGGGACACCGTATTTATCACCACCTTCGCTTCCTTGCCCGTGATGTTGATCATCGCGCTAGCCTTCGGCCGTTAGACCACATACATGCCGGTGGGGATGCAGGCCCTGGCGTGGGGTGCCAGCCAACAGGTGGCCCCGCGCCGGCGGATGATTTTGCCGCGACGGGTAGGAATGTCCACCCCGTCCTCATTAACCCCGTTGTGGTAGCCGCACAATTTAGCCAGGTTCGGCGAGTTGGTATCCCCGCCGTCGCCGTACGCATCGATGTGATGGGCCTGGCATTCATCGGCCCCACGCAAACACCCCGGCCACGCGCACACCGGGTTTTCCATCGCCGCTAAGACGTGCTGTTTAAAATTCGCCAACCGCTGCGTGCGGTAGGCATTGACCGGGCCTTCAAGGGGATGAAAAAGACCGAAATAGGCATAACCGGCCAACCGACGCTGCAAAAACTGCGCACCCGTCATCGTCGCCCCGTTCGTTAACTGCAAGATAACCTCATCGCCCTCACCGGCGATGATCTTGTCTAACTCATCAAGCTGGACTACCACGTTAGTCACCACAGTGTTATGCCCGGTGCCGGTGAAATACGCCCGCGTAAACGCCTCCAACGTCCCGTCGAGGCCAGAATAGATATCGGCAATCGTCTCCGACGGGCCGGTAATCCGGATATCCCACATCCCGTCAGCAGACCTGCGCAGCCTAGTACCCGGCTGCTTGCGCTTAGGCGGGACAAGTTCTTTAACCCGCCTGCGGCCGGTGCGCACAATCTCCCCCGGGGCGATAGAGGCAAGTTCTACGCGCAGATCCCAGGCCTTGTTGTGGTCTTTAATCCTGCGCACGAACCGTTCAATGGTGCGCAAATCGGCAAGGCTTAAGCCCCGGGTTATCGCCGCGTCCCGGGCGGCGGCCTGCTTGCGCGTGGAGCCGGTGGGCCCAAAATAAACCTGCCACAGGTGGGCGTAGTCCTTAGCATCCTCACCGCTGGCACCCAAAGCGGCGAGATCTGCCGGGCTAGCGCCCTCGACCAGGCTGATTAATTCTATACCCCGCGATAATTGCCTAAAAAGGCCTTCTAACGTGTCCATGCCCGCACCCTAAACACCCACCACCCACCAACAAAAGACCCCAACACGCCGGCTGTGGATAACCAACCCGCGCTCCCCCGAACGGGTGACGGCTATCCACAGGTATGGAGCCTAGCGGCCGGACAGTTCGCGCTGGACCCACTCTTTATGCTCACGGCGCTGGCGGGAAAGCTCCGCCAACGAAGAGGTAGCCTCCATGCGCCACGAGGTGAAGATGAGCATGGACAAAGGCAGCGCAACGAACAGCGCCAGGAAGGCGGAGAACGGCAACGGGATCGGCGCATCGATGGCCATGGCGATGGCCTGGATGATGACCGTCAGGGCGATGAACAGCACCAGCCGCGCCAGGCCGTACTTGATCACGGCGATGCGGGAGGACTTCTTCAGCTCAGGATCGACTTTTGGCTCTTGAATTTCACTCACCCGAACTAGTCTACTCAAACGAAAGTTGGAATCCGTATCATGGTGGGCATGGGAAAGATTCTTCTAGCCGCGCTGTTTATCCTCGCCGCCGTTTTGCTCTGGAAGGCCTTCGGGCCGGGCACATGGAAAGCCAACCAAGTAGGCCCCCAGCAGCAGCCGCGCCAAATTAAGGGCCCTGATGATGATGAAGAATTCCTGTGGAACTTGGAGAAGCAGCGGTTTAAGGAGCGTCGGGCCCGCGAGGCGGAGGAAGCCAAAAGGCGGCAGGCCAAGCGCAGGCAGGACCCGGATGAAAAGGGCCCTACTTCTTAGGCACGAACGTCATCTCGAGGCCTAAAGCCTCGGCGACGGCCACCACCTTCTCCCAGCGCACTCCCGTGCCTCCATGCTCAATGGTGTGGAGGGTAGAGCGGGACACTCCGGCGTTTTCCGCCAGTGCTTGCTGCAGGATTCCAAGCTCGCGGCGTCGGGCGGCAAAGGCCGCGCCCATCTCGATTAGTTCGGGGTTGTCCCCGGCCGGTTTGCCCTGCTTGTTTCGGGTGCGGTTGTGCTCACTCACGTCCCCGCCCCTTAGTTGAGCCCTGCGTAGGAGTGCAGGCCGGAGACGACCATGTTGATAAAGAAGAGGTTGAAGACCATCGTGGCCAGCGCAATCACGTTGATCCACGGCGCGGCCTTACGCCACGATGGGGTGGCGCGCGCATGCAGGTACGCCGCGTAGAGGATCCAGGTGGCAAAGGACACGGTTTCCTTAGGATCCCAACCCCAGAAGCGGCCCCAGGCGGACTCGGCCCAGATAGCACCGAGGACGATGCCCAGGCCCAACGTCGGCAAGGTGATGACCGCGGTGCGGTACGCCAGCTGATCGAGCTTCTTGGCGGACGGCAAAGGCTTGGCGAGCTTGCCAAGGAATCCGTGCTCGCGGCCCTTCGGCTGGCTCTCACGCAAAAGGTGCAGGACGGAGGCGATACCGGAGAAGATGCCGATGGACCCGCCCAGCGCCACCGTGGTCACGTGCACGGGCAGCCAGTAGGACTGCAGCGCGGGAACCACGGGGGCGGATTCCGCATAGAGCACGGTGTAGGCGTAGAAGACCAGGGCCAGGATCGGCACGAGCAGCCACGGCCACAGCGTGCGGTGTTCCTTGCGCTGGATGAAAATAGCGGCGACCAGCATGGCCCCGGCGGTAATCATCAGCGCGTACTCATACAGGTTGCCGAACGGGAAGCGGCCGGTGGCCAGGCCACGCAGCACGCAGCCCGCCACGTGGATGGCGATGCCCAGCCAGATCAGCGACTGCAGCATTCCGCCGAGCCTTTCGACGAAGCGCTCCTGCTTCGCGACGGCCTCGGAATCGACGGGCTCCTCGTATTCGGAGCGGGTCTCTATTGGGGCGCCGGCGCCCACGAGCTCTTTCTGCTTGACCTGCACTCGGCGGGCGTCAATGACGGCCTGGATGCGCACGTAATAAACCATCGACATAAACAGCGCCACGGTGTAGATAACCGCGGCGGTCAGCACTGCAATGTCTGAGAAGTTAGAGAGGTTCTGGTCGATAGCCAGCATGGATGTCTCCGCTCCGAACAGTGAGGTTAAAAGGGTTAAAGTTGACCTTCACCCTACTCCGTCCACAGCGGGGTATCAAACTTTCGGAGGACGCGTCCGGGCTGGCTAATCGTGGACGTAGAGCTCGTCTTCCTCAACCTCGTCCGGGTCCGGCAATTCGAGCAGTTCGCGGTAGAGCTCATCGAATTCCTCGGACCAGCCAGCGCGGTCCGTGCGGGCAAGCCCGCCCATGGTCACGGCCGTGCGGCCGTCGCTAAGAGGCTCCAGGCGGATCCACACGCGCCGACGCTTAATCAGCAGTGAACCCACCAACGAGGAAAGCATGACCAGCGCTGAAACTAGCACCCAGAGCTGGGCCGGGTCGTGGGAGACCTGGTAGTTAGCGAACTCGGAGGCGCCGTTGAAGGTGACGGTGGTGCCGTCATCGAGGGTGACGCTTTCGCCCTGCATCAGGTTCACGCGGTCAATCTTTTGCAACGCGCCGGAATGCAGCAGCGACGCGTCCAGGGAGAAGATGGACTGCGGGGAACCGGTGTCCAGGCCAGCGTCGCCGCGGTAGATGTCGATGGCCAGCGCCGGGTCAGTCATGGCCGGGAAACCGGACTGGAGCAGCTCGCCGTTCTCTCCGGCCCACTGGGCGGTTGGTGCGAACAGGCCCTGGATCGCGATCTGGTTCTGGCGCCTCTCATACAGGTCCGGGTACATTCCGGCCGGCGGATCGAAGCGCATCGCGCCGGAGGAGAGGAAGTTCACCAAGTCATCCGGGCGGAACTGCAGTGTCTGGGTGCGGGATTCGCCGTTGGGCCACTCAACGGTGACCGTCGGCGCGAAACCGTGGCCCTGCAGGTAGACGCGGTCGCCGGCGATGCGCAGCGGGTGATTGACCTTCAGCTCGTAATCCTCCCAGGTGGAAGGATCGGACAGAATGGCATCGCCTTGCGCGTAGGACACGTTGGAGGTAAACATCTCCGCCTGGCCGTTAGGCAGGTAGTCCGCGGTGAAATCGTGGGCCACGATGCAGAACGGATTAAGCTCCGTCCCATCAACCAGGCGGCCGGCCCGGAAGGAGTCAAAGTTGGACGGGGAGGTATTGCAAAACTCCGTGGACTGCTCCACGGCGGTGGCGTCCTCATAGGAGCCGGACTCCGTGACCACGATGACCATGCCCTCGTAGTAGAAGAGGCGGCCGGCGGCCACGGCCACCAGCATGGCCACCAGGCCAATGTGGAAGATGAGGTTCATCAGCTCGCGCGCGTAGCCGCGCTCGGCGGAGATTGAGTAGACTCCCGCGCGGTCTTCATCGGGCTGGTACTCGGCGACGCGCCACTTTCCCAAAATCTGCTTGGCGCGGGCCTGGGTCTCCTCGAAGCTATGCTCAGACGTGCCGGTGGCGTGCAGCGGCATCTTCGCCAAAAAGCGCGGGGCCTTGGTGGGCGGGGTCTTCCA
This sequence comes from Corynebacterium endometrii, assembly GCF_004795735.1. Taxonomy (NCBI): domain Bacteria; kingdom Bacillati; phylum Actinomycetota; class Actinomycetes; order Mycobacteriales; family Corynebacteriaceae; genus Corynebacterium; species Corynebacterium endometrii. The sequence continues at coordinate 360,310 of NZ_CP039247.1, read as the reverse complement.
TGCCTTGTAGTGGTCCCACGAGCGCGGCAGGATGCAGCCCACCAGGGAGACGGTCAGCAGCACGAAAATGGCCGTGAACCAGGTGGAGGAAAACACGTCAAAGAGCTGAAGCTTGTCATAAATCTCAGCCACTTTGCCGTTTTGGGCAATGTAGTCATCCACGTTGGACTGGTTGAGCTGGCGCTGCGGCAGCAGCGAGCCCGGGATGGCGGCCAGGGCCAGCAGGAATAGAAGCGCCAGAGCGGTTCGCATAGACGTTAGCCAATGCCACGCGCGTTTGAGCCAAAGCATGAGTGATTCTCCTTCAAAGCTCTAGGTGCCCCTGGGCACTCAGAGCAGCGTTGCGCCGTATTCCACGGTCCATTGTTGAATCCAGTTGATAAAGTACGCCCACGCGCCGGTGAGAAGGGCGATACCCACCGCGATCATGGCGATCCCGCCAATGATTTGGATGGTGCGGGAGTGTTTGCGGGCCCAGCTGATGGTACGCATGGCGCGGGCCGAACCCAAAGCCACCAGCAGGAACGGCAGGCCCAGGCCAAGGCAATAGGCGATGATGAGCACGGTGCCGCGCGCGGCGGTCATGCCCTGGGTGCCGGCCGAGACGGAAATGATGGCCGCCAGCGTAGGCCCAAGGCACGGGGTCCAGCCCAGCGCGAACACGCCGCCCAGCAGCGGCGCGCCCAGCCAGGTGGTCCAGCGCTTCGGCGCCATGCGGGTATCCCTTTGCAGCGCCGGGATGGCGCCCAGGAACACAATGCCCATCAGGATGGTCACCACCCCGCCGAGGCGCATGAGCAATTCGGCGTTGAGCTGCAGCGCGGAAATCGCGCCGAAGACGGACACCGTGGCCAGCACGAAGACCACGGTAAAGCCCGCGATGAACAGCAGGGCCGCGCCCACCACCGCCCACTGGCGGCGTTTGCCCACGGTGGTGCCTAGCTCACTGTCGTAGCTTACTTCCCCGCCAACCACGCTGGCCAGGTAGGAAATGTAGCCGGGCACCAGCGGCACTACGCACGGCGAGGCGAAGGAAACCAAGCCCGCCGCCGCGGCGGCGAGCAGGGCGAGGATGATGGGGCCGGCGAGGGCGGCGTCGGCAAAGGAGGAGGCGACGTCCGCCTGCGCCAGGATTAGCTGAGGGCTCACGCTTCCTTCTTCAACTCCTCAACCACGTCGAGGATCTTGGTATCCGTGATTTCCGTCAGGAATACCGCGGCCGGCCGGTGCTGCTTGTCCAGCACGATGGTGGTGGGCACCACGGACGTAGGCACACCACCCAGGGCCGCCGCCGAGCGGAACGGCGGGTCATAGAGGGACGGGTACTCCAGGCCGTTGTCCAGGACAAAGTCCTGGGCGATCTGGCGGTTGTAGTCCTTGACGTTGATGCCCAGCACCGTGCCGGAGCCATCAGCCTGCATCTTTTCCTGGATGCGCTGGAGGTCATCCGCCTCCGCGCGGCACGGCGCGCACCACTGGCCCCAGGAATTAAGAACCACTATCTGATCGTCGAAATCGGACAGGGAGACCGTGGCGCCTTCTTCCATGAGGGACTCGCCGGAAAACTCCGGCAGCGGCGCGCGGTCCTCGGGGGCGTAGCGGATTTCCGTCTCCCCGCCCGGGGAGACAAAGTCAAAGGTGCCGCCCACGGCCACGGCGTTTTGTGCGGCCTCTTCGCTCTGGCCGCAGGCCGCGGTGAATACAGCGGCGGACGCGAGGAGGGCGGCGGTGGTGATTCGCTTAGATTTCATGAGCTGGTGAAGAGTAGAAGATGTCAGTTAGTTCATCGCCCTTAAACAGCAGGGACGTCACGGAGGCTAGGTCACACTCGCGGTTCCATGGCGCGTGCGGGAGTTTCAGCCCCATCGCGGTGCGCTGCACCATCACGATTGGCAGCTGGTGGGATACCAAGATGGCCTCATGGCCTTCCGCAGCCACGCGCGCGCGTTCCACGGCGTTCATCATGCGGTCCGCTATTTCCGTAAACGGTTCGCCCCAGCTCGGCTGCAGCGGGTTCTTTAACAGCGGCCAGCGGGTTGGGTTCCACAGCGCGGAGCGCAAACCCTTGACGTGCAGGCCCTCAAAGCGGTTGCCGGATTCGATGAGGGTCTTGTCCGTAACCACGTCCAGGCCGGTGACCTTGGCGATGGGCTGCGCGGTCTCCTGCACGCGCTGGAGCGGGGAGGCCGCGAGAAAAGTTACGTCATGCCCGCGGAAGGACTCCGCCGTGCGCGCCGCCATCTGGTGGCCGCGCGTGGACAGGTGGTAGCCCGGGATGCGGCCGTAGAGGATCCGGTCGGGGTTGTGGACCTCACCGTGGCGGACCAGGTGAACGATGGTGGTGCTCATGCTTAGCGCACCGCCTCGTCCGACGCCGCCTCAGCGGCGGCCCGAGCAGCCGCCGGCAGGGCCGCCTCGATGACCTCGAAGTCAGCGTCCGTTAGGGCATCGGAGACGAACCACGTCTCAAATGCGGACGGTGGGACCATCACGCCGCCGGCCAGCAGCTCATGGAAGAACGGGGCGAAGCGGAACGTATCCGCCGCCTTCATCTCCTCGAAGTTGGTGCCCTGGCCCTCGGCGAAGCGGATGGAAAGCATCGTGGACGCGCGCTGAATGTTATGCGCCACGCCCTGCGCATCCAGCGACGCGGAGATGAGCGACGCCAGGCGGTCGGCGTGGGCCTCGAGGCGTGGATACAGGTCCTCGGTGGCCAGCTCCAGGGATTTGAGGCCGGAAGCCATGGCCACCGGGTTACCGGACAGGGTGCCCGCCTGGTACACGGGGCCCGAGGGCGCGAGGTAATCCATGATTTCTGCCCGGCCACCAAAGGCTGCGGCCGGCAGGCCGCCGGAGACGACCTTGCCGAAGGTCACCAAGTCACCGGCCACGCCGTCGACGCCGTACCAGCCCTTGTAGGAGGTACGGAAGCCGGTCATCACCTCATCGAGAATCAGCAGCGCGCCGTCGGCGTGCGCTATCTCCTTTAGCGCCGCATTAAAGCCTTCCGCCGGGGCGACGGTGCCCATGTTGCCGGCGGCCGCCTCGGTGATGATGGCGGCGATCTGGCCCGGGTTGTCCGCAAACGCCTGCTTTACCGCCTCGATATCGTTGTAAGGGACCACGATGGTATCCGCGGCGGACGCGCCGGTAACGCCCGGGGAATCGGGCAGCGCCAGGGTCGCTACGCCGGAACCGGCGGCGGCCAGCAACGCGTCCACGTGGCCGTGGTAGCATCCGTCGAATTTCAGGATCTTCGCGCGGCCGGTGTAACCGCGGGCCAGACGCACCGCGGTCATGGTGGCCTCGGTGCCGGAATTGACCAGGCGTACCTTATCCACGGCGGTGCGCGCCGCCACGGCCTCGGCCAGCAGCGTCTCATTGACGGTTGGCGCGCCGAAAGACAGGCCGTCCACCGCCGCCTTGTTAACGGCTTCTACGATCTCCGGGTGGGCGTTGCCGTGGATCATCGGGCCGTAGGAGCCAACCAGGTCAACATACTCATTTCCGTCCACGTCCCACAGGCGGGAGCCCTTACCGCGCGCCACGACGCGGGCCTGGCCGCCCACGGAGCCAAAGGCGCGCACCGGCGAATTCACGCCGCCGGGAGTGATGTGGGTTGCGCGGTCAAACCACTGGGCGGACTGAGAGGTTACGGGACTGGTATTAGACATACGCTACATTGTACGGATTTACGGGCTATACAAAAGTTGGACATGCTCGCGCGCGGGGCGGGCGTGGGCTAGAATCACCTGCAGCATCGAGGGGATAATTGGGGGACCAATGAAGTTTTCTGCAGCGATACCTGTGATACTTTCCGCGGCCGTCTTAAGTGCGTGCTCGCCGCCGGCTCCGCCGGAGCCCCAAGCGGTGGAGACCACCAGCCAATTCGGCGCGTGGCAGCCCACCGTTTCCCCCAAACCGCGCACGGTTGAGCCGGGCACCAGTTCTTCACCGCCCACGTCTACCCCGCCCGCGTCTACCCCGGCCACCTCAACCTCGCGCCCCACCCCGGCGCCGCAACCCGCCCCGCAGCCGGCACCGGTTCAACAAGCACCGGCTCAGCAAGCACCGGCTCAACAAGCTCCGGTCCAGCAGGCCCCGCGGCCGGCGCCAGTTCGACCGGCTCCGCAGCCGGCACCAGCGCCGGAACCAGCCCCCGCGCCCGCCCCGCGGCCGGCGCCTCGGCCGGCGCCACCTAAGCCGCCGGCGCCCGCGCCGCTGCCACGCCTTCCGGAACTGCCCAAGCCTGAGCCGTGGTGGGACGGGCCGATTGTCATCCGCGTGGGCTAACCCCGAGGTTCCTAGCTGACGAATTTAAGGCCCGCGATGCCGCCAACGATCATGATGAGGAACAATAGCCTGAGCACCGTTACCGGTTCCTCGCCCGTGGCGAAGGAATAGATAACGGTCATCGTGGCGCCCACGCCCACCCAGACCGCGTATCCGGTACCCACCGGGATGGATTTGAGCGCCCAGGCGAGCCCTCCCATGGAGGCGCAGGCGGCGACTACGAAAACCACGGAGGGCCAGAGCCTCGTGAATCCGGCGGATTTGTCGAGGGCCACCGCCCACACCGCTTCCATGGCGCCGGAGGCAAGTAGAACCAACCAAGACATAAATATCTCCTTCTACGTGTTCGCTAAAGTTCTGGCACACTGGCACCATGAAGCTATCATTTTTGGGAACCGGAAGGATGGGCACCGAACTCGCCCGTCACCTGCTACGAGACCATGACGTCACCGTATGGAACCGCACGCCCGAGCGCGCGAAGCCCTTAGTGGACGAGGGAGCATCCCAGGCCGCCACCGCCGCCGAGGCCGTGGAAGGCGCCGACGTGGTCATCTCCTCCCTCTTTGGCCCCGATGACGTCCGTGAGGCCATCATCGAGCCCGGGCTTATCCCCGGCGGCACGACCTGGATCGATACCACCACGGTCTCCCCCGCCGCGGCGCGCGAGTTTGCGGAAGCGGTGGAGGGTTATGTGCACGCGCCCGTCGTCGGAACGCTGGGGCCCGCACGCCAGGGAACCCTGGGTGTGTACGTGGGCGGTGCGGACCTTGAGCGCCGCGACTTAGCGCTGAAGATCGTTGAGCCATGGGCCGCGCCGGAAAAACTGATTGGCGTGGATTCCGCGGCCAAGGCCGCAACCGGCAAGCTGCTAGCGAACCTGGCGCTAGCCACCATGGCGGAGGGCGTCCTCGAGGCGCTGCGCCTGGGCGAGGCAGAGGGCCTAAGTGACGAGGAAACGCTGAAGATGCTGGACATCACCGGCCTGGCATTCATGAAGAACATGAAGGCGCCGTTCGTCCTGGGCGAGCGCGATACGGACCCCGGTGACTTCACCGTGGACGCGCTGTGCAAGGACGCCAAGCTCATGGTGGAGACCTCCATGCACAAGCTGCCCGCGGTCGAGGCCGCAATCGGCCGCTTCGAGGCCCAGCAGTCCGCCGGCCGCGGCAACCAGGACTTCTCATCCATCTTCGTCCACCGCAACAAGCCAACCGCGGAGTAACTACCCGCAGCCTTTGGGCCGTCCACCTTTCCTGGGTGGGCGGCCTTTTCGATGGGACGCGTCGGCGAGTTTCCGGCCGGGTTACGCCTCGAGCAGGCGGGCCACGGCGGCCTTGGTGTCCTGGATGATGTTGGGCACGCCCACGCCCGCGGCCCAGGCGCCGGCCACGTCGATGCCGTCTACGCCGGCGAGGCCGCTGCGGACCGCGGCGACGGTCGCCAGGTGCTTCTCGTCGAAGCGCGGCAGGCCGCCGAACCAGCGCTGGACGAAGATCTCCGAGACACCCGCGGCGCGGCCATCGAAGCCGGTGATCTTCTTGAGATCGTCGAGCGCGTAGTCCACCAGGTCATCCTCATCGGCGCGGACAATGGCGTCATCGCCGAAACGGCCGAAGGAAGCCCGGACTAAGGCCCCCTCCCCCAGGCGCTGTTTTACGTGTGGCCACTTGTTAGAACTCAAGGTAAACGCCTTGGTGCGCATGTCCGGCTCATCGGCGGCGATGAGGATACCGGAGTTTCGAGGCAGCGAATTGCCCTCCGGGTCCGTCTCGGAATCGAAGTGGAAGCCCACCACGGCGGAGCTGGCGAGTTTGACGGATTTGAGCGCCTGGGCGGCCTCGGGCGCGACGGAGGACAACAGGCGCGCGGTGGTCGGCGCCGGGGTGGCCACGAGGACGCGGTCGAACGGCTCCTGGGCCGCCTCGCCGCCGCCCTTAATCCTGAACCCGGACGCGCCGGTGGCGGGTTCGATCGCGGAGATGAAGGACTCGATATGAATGTCCGCGCCGCACTGTTCCGCGAGAGCCTCGTAGGCCTCGGCGTAGCCGCCCTTGAAGGAGTTAAAGACCGCGGCCTTTTTCTCCTCACCCACCACGGCGTGCTGGCGCTTGCCAACCATCTCACGCACGGCGCGCGAAAGGGTGACCTTTTCGCCGGCCTCGGCCAGGCGGTCCAGCGCGGACGCGAGGAACGGAACGGTGGCGCGCAAGCCCAGGTCCTCGGCGTTGCAGGAATACACGCCGCCCAGCAGCGCGGAGACCACGCGGTCAGAGACCTCCTTGCCGTAGCGCTGCGCCACCAGCTGACCCACGGAAACGTCCTGCCCAGGGGTCCAATCGATGCCCTCGGAATCGCCCTCGGCGTCAATGCGCGCGCAGACCTCCGCCGGCAGCACATCCTCAAGTCCGGCGGACTCAAATGGAATTCCCATCACGCCGCCGCGGGGCATGGCGCGGAGCGTGCCGCCGGAATACAGGGAGGAGGCCATGCCGGAGGGCTCCACCAGGGAATCCCCCAGGCCCAGTTCCTTGAAGAAATCCACCGCATCCACGCGGCGCGCCAAAAACGCCTCAGCGCCCATGTCCGTAGGGCCATCATTAAACGGCACGGTGTACAGCTTGCCGCCAATGCGGTCCGAACCCTCGAAGACATCGACGTGGATGTCTGGGTTCGCGCGGTGAATTTCGTATGCGGCGGTCAGGCCCGCCAGGCCCGCACCAATGATGGCAATACGCATGGGTTTAACCTTCCTCGTGAATGATGGCTACTGCGCGGGTAATAGCGTCGGCGTCCGTGGTGGGCAGCACCCCGTGGCCCAGGTTCCAGATGTGGCCTCGCGCATGTCCGGCGGCCTCGGCGGCGTTAACCTCGCCCTTGATGCGGCGCACCGCCGCGCGGACCGGATCCTCGCCGGCGAAAAGCAGCGCCGGGTCTAGGTTTCCCTGCAGCGCGCGCGGCGCGGCACCGCAGGCCGAAAGGCGAGCGGAGATCCTCGCGGCGGCGTCGGACATGCGGACGCGGTAATCGACGCCCATGACCTCCGGCCCCGCCTCCGCCATGGACGCCAGCAGCTCGCCGGTGCCCACGCCGAAGTGGATGCGCGGGATTTCGCCTTCCACGCTGGCCAAAATCTGCGCGGAATACGGCAGGACAAATTCGCGGTAGTCCTCCTCCGAGAGGTAGCCGGCCCAGGAATCGAAGAGCTGCATGGCGTCAATGCCGGCTTCCACCTGGATGCGCAGGAACTGGATGATGGTGGGCACTAGGCGTTCCATGAGCGCGTGCCACAGCTGCGGCTCGGCGTGCATGAGCGCCTTGGTCCGTTCATGGTTCTTGGAGGGCCCGCCCTCCACAAGGTAACTGGCCAGGGTAAACGGCGCGCCCACAAAACCAATGAGGGCTTGGGAATCCTTGAGCTCATCAAGGATGATTCCGATTCCGGCGGCGACCTCAGGGGTGTCCGAATCAAGGATGGGCAGGTTCTTTACGTCCTCTGCGCTGCGGATTGGGGCATCCATCACCGGGCCGCGGCCGGGGACAATGTCCACGCCCACGCCGGCGGCCTTGAGCGGAACCACGATGTCAGAAAACAAGATGGCCGCGTCCACGTCGTGGCGGCGGACCGGCTGAAGGGTGATTTCCGCCAGCAGCTCCGGCATGAAGCAGGAGTCCAGCATGGCGATGCCCTCGCGCACCTGGCGGTACTCGGGCAAAGAGCGGCCAGCCTGGCGCATGAACCAGACTGGCGGGCGGGATGGGGTCTTGCCCCATGCGGCGTCAACAATGGGGGCAGAAGTCAGATTACGTCGCGACATATGAACCATTATGGTTCAAAAGTTTGATCCGGTGTTAGTGACGCGGCCCCCGCTTTAATCCTGGGCGTTTTCCTTAGCGCGTTCGGGGTCCTCCGCGCCCCGGCCACGGGCGCCATCGCGGCGCCTGTCCTCGCGGCGGCGCTCCTCTTCCCGCCGGCGTTCTTCGGCGCGCTCCTTGGCCTTGTCCTCCGCCTTCCGGCGGGCTTCGGCCTCAAGCTTTTTCATCTCCTCCCACTCGCCGGTGTGCTTGAGCGTTTCCTCCTTCACGGAAAACATCAGGCCCATGAGCGCTACAACGCCGATGAGGATCTGCAGCATGCCGTCGGCGGCGAAGAGCCATTCCGCATTGGCGCCGGCCGGGCGAGCGAGGAAGACCAGCATGATGCGGAAACCAAAGTAGAGGGAGAACGCGAACCACATCCGGCGGCCAAGCCCCGCGCGATTCGAATTGCGCGCCAGCTGGGACAGGAAATACGCCAGCAGCGCGATGATGCCGAAGGCGATGAGGGAGGACAAGGCCACCGAGCCGTACGCCGCAATCTTGATGCTGACCTCCGGTAGCCCCTCATTGTCCCCGGCGGCGCGGCGTGCGGTGGCCATGAGCTGCTCGGAATTGAGCAGGGATAACGCGATGGACACCAGCTGGTGGAAGCCCTCTAGGATGAGCGCTGCCAGCCACATAAGCAGCATGTACTGGACGGCCTCAGGGCGCTTGGCGGCGGCGTCCGTGGATGCCTTGGACGCCTCTTTAAGCGTTGGCTTCTTATCGGGCTGGTTGGGCGGGGTAGTCACGCAGGTTCTCTCCAGAGGGTTGTGTTTAGCGGGCTAGCTTGCGGGCGGCCTCGGTGGCGAAATAGGTCAGGATTTGGTCCGCCCCGGCGCGCTTGATGGAGGTTAGGGATTCCATCATCACCGCGTCGCGGTCCACCCAACCGTTGCGGCCGGCGGCGGAAATCATGGCGTATTCGCCGGAGACTTGGTACGCGGCAACCGGCACGGAGGAACGCTCCGCCACGGCCGAGAGCACGTCTAGGTATGGCAGGGCGGGCTTGACCATGACAAAGTCGGCGCCCTCTTCAATGTCCTGGTCCACCTCTAAGAGGGACTCGCGGAAGTTGGCCGGATCCTGCTGGTAGGTGCGGCGGTCCCCCTGCAGCGAGGAACCAACCGCCTCGCGGAACGGTCCGTAGAACGCGGAGGCGTACTTGGCGGAGTAGGCCATGATGGCCACGTCCTGGAAGCCGGCCTCATCCAGGGCGCGGCGGATGGAGGCAACCTGGCCGTCCATCATGCCGGACGGGGAAACGATGTGGGCCCCGGCCTCCGCCTGGGCTACGGCCATGGCGTCATAAAGCGGCAGAGTGGCGTCATTGTCCACGATGGCCTGCCCGCGATCGTTGGTGGATAGCGCGCCGCAGTGACCGTGGTCGGTGAACTCATCAAGGCACGTGTCCGCCATAATCAGCAGATCGTCGCCGAATTCCTCGCGCAGCAACGCCACGCCGCGGTTGAGCACGCCGTCCCGCGCGGCGGACTGGGAGCCGGTGGCGTCCTTGTCCTCATCCAGGGGCACACCGAACAAATCCACGCAGCGCACGCCGGCGTCCAGCGCCTCGTGGGCGGCGCGCTTTAGGGAGTCGGCGGTGTGCTGGTAAACGCCCGGCATGGAGCTGATTTCTCGCGGTTCGTCAATGCCGTCCGCAATGAACATCGGCAGGATAAAGTCCGCTGGGCGCAGGTTTGTTTCCGCAACCAGCTCACGCATGGCGGGGTTGGTACGCAGGCGGCGCGGGCGGCGGGACGGGAAGGTGCTCATGTAACTAGCTCCTAGGGTTGAAAATTTTAGTCTTCTGCCAGCGTAGCAGCGCTAGAACGGCGCTTGCGGCGCTTCTTCCTCGGCGCGGGGAGGTTTCCGGCCGCGCGCAGGGACGCTACGTGTTCGGCCAGCGCATCGATTAGTGACGGGACGTCCGCCACCTCCGGGACCACATCGACGCGCAGGCCCATCTCCTCCGCGGCTGCCTTGGTGGAGGGCCCGATGCACGCGATGATGGTGCGCTTGTGCGGTTTTCCAGCAATCCCCACCAGGTTGCGCACGGTGGAACCGGAGGTAAAGGCCACGGCGTCGAACCCACCGGTCTTGATCGCGTCACGCACCTCGGCTGACGGCGGCGCGGCGCGCACCGTGCGGTAGGCCACCACGTCATCAACCTCCCACCCCAGCTGGATCAGCGCGGCCGGCAGGTAGTCACCGGCTAGGTCCGCGCGGGGAAGCAAAACGCGTCCGACGCCGTCAATGCCCTCCACAAACTCCGGGAAGACCTCCACCAGGCCCACGGCGTTTTGCTTATTGGGCTTAGGCAGCAGTTCAGGGACCATGCCCTTTTCGCGGATGGCATCGGCCGTCTTGGTGCCCACCGCGGCCAATTGCACGCCGGCGAAGATGCGCGCGTCAAGGCCGAGGGCGGAAATCTTCTTCCACACCGCGTTGACCGCATTGACGGAGGTAAAGATGATCCACGTGTAGCGGCCCTCCACGATGCCCTTGATGGCCTTGTCCATCTGCTGTGGGTTGCGTGGGGGTTCCACAGAGATGGTTGGCACGGACTGCGGGATGGCGCCGTATGAGGCCAGGCGGGCGGACATAGACGCCGCCTGCTCCTTGGTGCGCGGGACCAGCACGCGCCAGCCGTAGAGCGGCCGATTTTCCCACCAGGAATACTTGGAGCGGTCATCGAAGCTGCGGCCGAGGGTGACCACCAGCGGGCCGCCCAGCTCCGCCTTGAGCTTTCCGAGGGTTCCCAGCGTGGTCTCGTGCGTGCGCTGCAGGCGGGTGGTGCCGTGGACCGTCACGTATGCCACGGTGTCCTTGCCCATGCCGCGGGACGTAAGTTCCTTGGAGATCGCGGCCAGATCCTCGGCGGTGGCCTGCAGCACCAGCGGCATGGTGGCCGCGGCCAGTTTATCCCAGTCCGTATCGGTGCCGGTGACGTCCGCCGCCGTGTAGGTCGAGCCAAGCGCCAGGCCGGCAAAAGACGGCACGGTCGATGGCAGGGACATACCGGGAACCACCTGGAACTCCAGGCCGGTGGCGGCGATTTGCTCAATTTCCTGCTTGATGGATTCGCGGTTGAGCGGGTTGCCCGCGACCAAACGAATAACGTCGCGGGACTGCGGGAGATCCTCGGCAAGCGCCTGCGCATACGCCTCCTCTACGGCGGTGCACAGGTTCTGGACGTTCGTCGCGGGATTGTCCGACGCTGTGTGCACGTTAGCCGCTGTGGGCGCCTGCGGGCGGGGTGGCTTGCGGCGCGCGCCCTGCGCCTTGGCGTCCGCGCACATTTGCGCGTACAGCGCCTCGTAGGCGGCCAGGCGATCCTCGGGCACCGGCAGCGCCGATCCCACGATGTCCGTGACGCCGCTTAGGACCTCCGGGTCAACGATGGCCGTAGCGTTGTGCGCCAAAACCTCACGGGCGCGCACGGTCAGCAGGTCGGGGTTTCCTGGACCAGCGCCCACGAAAATGACCTTGCCCATGGGAAGCTGGGCATCCGTGGTGGCGTTGCTCATAGTGACAGACAGTCTTTTCTAATCCTTGCCGCGCACAGGGATGGTTGTAGGAGCCGGGTTTTAAACACCCAAAACCCCAGGACACGTGCGGTCCCGGGGCGCCGCGTTACGGCTTAAGAGGGGGTGGATCATTCGCGCATAATGATCGTATGGTATCTACACCTTAAGTCACCCGATGCGCGGCACCAAAAATGTCCTTATTTCGCCGCGATGATCTCCGCGGCGCCGGCGGCGTAGAGGGCCTCGGAGACTGACTCACCCAGCTGGACCGCCTGGTCGAGCGGGCCGGTGGCCTCCTTGATGAGCTGCGTGGAGCCGTCCAGGGCGAAGACGCCGCCGCGGACGGTGAGCTCGGCGCCGTTGGCGGTCTCCCGAATGCGGGACGTTGCGCCCACGGGCGCGGTGCAGCCGGCCTCCAGCCTGGAAAGTACGGTGCGCTCCGCATTCGCCGCGGATTGGGCGGCCGCGTCTTGGACGCTGCGGATAGCCTCGATTGCCGGATCATCGATCCGCGCCTCGACGGCCAGGGCGCCCTGCGCGGGGGCCGGCATGAAGGTATCCAGGTCAAAGACCTCGGTTGCCTTATCCCCGTAGCCGTTGCGGACCAGGCCGGCATAGGCCAGGATGACCGCGTCCAACTCGCCGGAATCAATCTTGCCCATGCGGGTTTCGATGTTGCCACGCAGCGGGCGGATATCCAGATCGGGGCGGATGGCCTTGAGCTGGGAGATGCGGCGCGGCGCGGAGGTTCCCACGCGGGCGCCCTCCGGCAGCTGCGCCAGGGTCATTCCGTCACGGGCGATGAGCGCCTCACGGGAGTCCTCACGGGTGGGGACGATGAGCTCGAAGCGGGCGTCGGGCGCGGTGGGCAAGTCCTTGAAGGAATGCACCGCGATGTCACACTCCCCGGCCGCCAGCGCCTCACGCAGGGCGGTGGTAAACACGCCAACGCCGATGCGCTCCACGGGCGCCATGTTGACGTCACCCGCGGTGGTCACGATGTGTAATTCGGTATTAAATCCCTGCTCATTGATCCAGTCCCGCACATGACCGGCCTGGGTGGTGGCCAGCTTGGAGCCGCGGGTACCAATCTTCATCTGAGGCTTCATCTTGGAAAATCCTTCAATCTCATCGTTCGCGCGGGGCTACCTTGGGCAGTTTGTCTGCCGGTACGGACACGCCCGTGCTTTCTAGCTGCAGGCCAAAGAGTTCCTGCAGGGCGGTCTCATTGTTTAGCGTGCCGGAGTCAGCCGCCAGCTTCTTGGCGCGCACGGTTGGCTCGTGCAGAATCTTATCCGCCACGCGCTTAAGGGCCTGGGCCACGTCCGCGATCTGCTCCTCGGTCAGCTCGGGGCGCTTGTGGGACAAACGGCCCACCTCGCACTCGACGAGGTCAGCCGCGCGCCGCCGCAGCGCCGACACGGCCGGGACCACGTCCCGCACGCGCTCGGCGGAGGCGTATGCGGCCAACTCCTCATCGACAATGGCGCGCGCTTCCAGGTGCGGGTTAGTGCCCGCTGCCACCTCGGTATCGGCGGCCTGGAGGGACTTGGACAGGCGCTCAATGTTGACCAAATCGGCGCCGGGAACCTGGGCCACCGCGTCATCAATATCGCGCGGCAGGGACAGATCAACCAGCATCAGCGGGTGATTAGCCGGAAGGTCATCGGGGCGGATTGTAAACGTGTCAGCGCCTGTGGCCGAAATGGCGATGTCTACCTCTTTTAACGCCTCCGCGCGCTCGGCGAAGTCCACAACCTCCGCGGCCACGCCCGCCTCGATCGCGTGGCTAGCCAAACGCTCCGCACGCTCGCGGGTGCGGTTAGCAATGATCAGCTTCTCCACGCCCAGGCGTCCGGCATGGGTGGCGGCCAGGGAACTCATGGCGCCCGCGCCCAAAACCAGCGCGGTGGAGCCTTCCAGGTTTTCGCGCCCCATGGCCGTGAGCGCCTGATCGAAGGCGAAGGAAACCATGGAGGCGCCGGCGGAATCAATCTCAGTTTCGGCGTGCACCCGCTTGCCGGCGTGAAGCGCGGCCTGTGCCAGGGCGTGGATGCGCTGGCCGGCGGTGCCAATCTCTGACGCCATCTGGTAGGCGGTGCGCACCTGACCGATGATTTGCTGCTCGCCCACCACCATGGAATCCAGGCCAGCGGCCACGGCCATCAAATGCTCGGCGGCCGCATCCGCATAGCGGACGTAGAGGAAGCCGCGCAGCTTAGCCTCGTCCTCGCTGGACAACCGCGCCAGCGTTTTGACCACGTCCTGCACCCCGGTGTGGAATGAATTGGTCACGGCGTAGACCTCGAGGCGGTTGCAGGTGGAGATAATCATCGCCTCCGACAGGGCGCCGGTTTCAACCAGCGCCTGGCAGGTGGCGTTTCGCTTCTCGTCATCCATGCTCAGGCGCTCCAGCAACGCCACCGGCGCTGACTGGTGGGACATGCCCACGACGAGCACACTCATGAATAAAACCTCCAGGGAATAACTAACGGCTATAACTAACCCGAGACCGTGATTATCAAACGTTTGATTGATACGAATCAACCAAAAGAATACTTGGTTTGATGCTAAAGAACTAATTAACGCGCAAGCTCCCGCACCAATTCATCATTATCGACTTCCCAGCACGCAAACTCTTCGCCGTCGATCACTACAACGGGCACGCGGTCCCCATATTCCATAGCCAACTCTGGGTCACTATCTACGTCAACCAGGGTGAGCGTGGCACCGGCACGCGCCACGACCGGTTCAATCTGGGCGTGGACGCGCTTGCAGGAGCCGCAGGTCCGCCTCACCATAAGTTCAACTGCTGGGGACATTGCGGGCTCCTTTCGACTCAGTTGGGCTAGGCAAGTTGGGCTGCGCCCCTGCCGTTACTATGGTGAGGTTACCCGAGACGCCCAGCCCGCCAACCGCTTGCCCCGGAATTTGGGGAGGAAGTTGTGAAAGTTCGACCGTGAATAATCGCCCTGAACCTGCGCCTATGCCGGAGTCCCCCATAGACTTTCTGGCCAGTTGGTCCGCCAGCCGCGGCAACCTGCGCAACTTTTTGGAAACCAGGGCCGCCGCTCCCCTGGGCGAGTTCCAGCAGCGGGAGGCCGGCGAGGCGGCCGCCGCGGCCGCGGCCAGCGAGCTCTTTGGCCTGAAACTTGAGGACTATTCATCCGGCTTAAGCTCCGTCGCGGCCATCTTCGCCCACACCGGCGGCAAGCATGCCCACGATCCCGCCATCCCCCAGGACCACGGCGCCGCCGCATTCTTTGACGTGGACAACACCCTCATCCAGGGCTCTTCCCTGGTGGACTTTGCCTACGGCCTCGCCCGCCGCAGGTACCTGAGATTCGGCGAGATAGCCCCCGTTGCCTGGAAGCAGTTGAAATACAGGGTTTCAGGCAAGGAAATTGCGGGCGATGTGCACCGCGGGCGCAACCAGGCTTTGGAATTCATCAAGGGCCGGGACGTAGCTGAACTCGTAGCCCTGTGCGAAGAGATTGTGGACCACTCGATGTTGGATAAGGCCTACCCGGGCACCAAGGAGTTGGCGCAGGCACACCTAGACGCCGGCCAACAGGTGTGGCTGGTTACCGCCACCCCGGTTCTCCTAGCGCAAATCCTCGCCAAACGCCTGGGATTTACCGGCGCGCTGGGCACCGTCGCCGAAGTCAAGGACGGCAGGTTCACCGGCCGGCTAGTTGGAGACATCCTCCACGGCCCCGGCAAAAAGCATGCCGTGGCGGCGCTAGCCACGCTCGAGGGCCTAGACCTCTCGCGGTGCACCGCGTATTCCGACTCGGCCAATGACATCCCCCTGCTGTCCATGGTGGGTTCTGCCGTGGCCGTCAACCCTGACCGCAGGCTCCGCGAAATTGCGGCCGACGAGGGCTGGCTAGTCCACGATTACCGCTCCCTGCGCCGCGCGGTGCGCTCCTACGGCGTACCCACGCTGGCCACCGCGGCCGCAAGCTACGGGTCCTGGCGCGTGCTACGCAAGGCCGGCATCAGCATCAAGCCGCCGCGCTAAAACACCAATCAGGCCGCGCCCATCGCGATGACGGGCACGGCCTGACTGGCAGCGGGCAAGCTTTACTTGCCGAGCTTACGACGCTGAACGCGGGTGCGGCGCAGCATCTTGCGGTGCTTCTTCTTGGACATACGCTTGCGGCGCTTCTTAATAACAGAACCCATTACGGCTCCCCTTTCAAAGATTGAAGTACGTACTTAACCTGCCGGCGCCTTCAGCCCCACCCCGCTCGCACGGGACGTAGCCGCAAAGGTGCACTCAATGCGGCTGCGGGCCACCACTCACGGCCACAAAGACCAGAGATCAAAGCTCGCACTGCTGGCGAGTGCCGGCACGAATGGATTACATCTTACCCAGCGGCTGGCCCGCCTCAAAAATTGGACCCGCGGAGCCGGCAAGGAACCACCCCACCCAGGCGCGGTAACAAATGACTGCAGCGCCTTCCACCACAAACCCACACTCCGTGGATTCAACAGTGGAAGGCGCTGCGAAGAGGCGATAGGAAAGCGCGGGTCTTAGCCAACTCCGTACACGGAGTTCTCAAGGTACTCGCTCACAGCATTCTCGTGGACGCGGAATGAGCGCCCCACGCGAACCGCTGGTAGATCGCCTGCGTGAACCAAACGGTAAACGGTCATCTTGGAGACTCGCATCATGTCAGCGACCTCAGCAACCGTCAAGAAGGTTCCCTTTTCTTCATTAGCCATAGTTATCTAACCCTTCAACACGTAGGCGCGCTGTAGGCTTCCCCTCCCACAGGACGTACACGCACGTGCTCCACAAGAGTTTAGCGTGAATCGTGTGACTATTGCGACTTAAGTGTTAAAAATTCTCACACGTGACTCCTCTAGGCATTTGATTCACGGCTTTAACAGTGACCACACAGCTGTTCACAAGCACTCTCCGGCCACCGCGGGCCACCCCCTTCCCACGCCCCTCCGCGCGACCCACTTTTTACCCCCAGATAGGGGAAATTCGCGGCGCGGGCGGCAGTCCCGGCCTTAAAGATAAAACCCCGCCCCCAGCACAGGTAAACCCTATGCGGGTGGGCGGGGAGCTTAGACGCGCTGCCTTACAGGCCCCTGTAGGCCCTTATGGGCCCTATGGGACCCATGGGTCAGGGACTAGCCGAGCTCGGCGGAGCGATCCGCGCAGGCCTGCGCCGCGCGGAAGAACGCCCCACGGATGCCGGATTCTTCGAGCTCCCTCAGCGCCGCGGCGGTGGTGCCGCCCGGGGAGGTCACGTTGGCGCGCAGCGTGCCGGCGTCGCGGCCGGACTCGGCAAGCATCTTGCCCGCGCCCGCTGCCGAGGTCGCCGCCAGCTTCTCCGCCACATCGCGCGTCAAACCAAGCTGCACGCCGGCGTCGATGAGCGCCTCGGTCACCAGGAAGTAGTACGCGGGTGAGGAACCAGAAAGCGCCGTCACCGCGTCCATGTCCTTCTCCTGGACCACGACCACTTCACCCACGGCCTCAAGCAGTTTTACTACCCCGTCCAGCTGCTCCGCCTCCACGGACTCACCGGCCGCTGCGGCGCACATACCCTTGCCCACCAGCATCGGAGTGTTGGGCATAACGCGGACCACGGGCACGCCCTCCCCGGCCGCCACCTCCATCGCTTCGAGCGTCACGCCCGCCGCAAGGGAAATCACGGTGGTGTCCACGCCCAAGGATCCGGAAACCTCCTCAAGCAGGCTCACGATGGCGTACGGCTTGACGCACGCAAAGACGTAATCCGCGCCGTCTACGGCCGCGAGATTGTCCGAGGTAGTGCTGACCCCGTAGCTGCTTGCCAATTCTTCGCTACGCTCCGCCCTGCGGTTGGTGACCACGATGTCAGCGGGCTCATAGCCGGATGCAACCAGGCCGGAAATCAGCGCTTCGCCGATTTGGCCCCCTCCAAGTACTGCAATTTTTGTCATGACCCCACCATGCCAGACAACGAGAAACCCGGCCACCCTGCTCCCCGCTATTAGTGGGGCCGGTGGCCGGGTGAGTGTGCGCTGGGTTTTAAACGATTGGCGCTTTAGACGATCAGCAAAGGCCCGAAGGTAAGCACGAGGCCCACCACGCCTGCCAGCCCCATCGAGACCTTGTCAGTGTTGGTGCGCAGGGCGTGGATAACGCCGACCATCACACCGGTGACCACAAGCGCAAGCACGCCCACCAGAACGCCATTGAGGGCGGTCCACAGGATCTCGAAACCCTTAAACACAACGGTGCCTAGGACTACCCCGATAAGCGCCAAGATGATGACGGCCACCGGATTGACCTTGGAGTCCTCCTCGCGGGCCTCTTCCTCGACGTCTTCACCAAAGGTATCCAGTCCGTCTTCCTCTACGGCCTCAGCCTTGGCGCCATCAGCCGAATTCTTCTTCTCGGCCTTTTCTGCGGCCCTTTCCGCAGCCTTCTCCTCAGGCTTAGCGAGCGCGCCACGCTTGTCCTCGCCCGCCTCCGGGGTGACAACCGGAATGACGCCGGTTTCTTCGAGCTTGTCCTTTTCCTTAAGCTTCGCGCCAGCCTTGGCCGTATCTACCTTCTGGGCCTGCGGCTTCTTAGACTCGGCCTCCTGCGCCTCCACCCGCTTAATGACGGTGGTCTCATCGTTGTGCGGCTTTATGACCCCAGGCTTTGCCCCTTCCTTGGAGGAAGGCTTAGCCCCGGCCTTGGACTCAGCTTTAGCTTGCTTAGCTTGGTCCTTGATTTCCGGGTCGCTGCCCGCGGGCGCCTGGTCGCGTACAGGAGCTGGCTGCTTCTTCGGCGCGGGGATGACCGGCGCCGGCTCGTCGATGCCCACGCTGGAGTGCTTGGATTGCGCCGGATTCGCGTCAACCTTTGGCAGGTTGCCGGTCAACTCCGCAACGGAAATGCCGCCCTCATCGAGGCTCCGGCGACGCCTACGGCGCGGGGCCTCATCGCGCGAACTAGCCTTGGCATCTCGCTCGGCCTTGTTCCGCGCAAGGAGCTCCGCAACGGTTAACTGCTTATCGTCAGCCATAGCTATTTCCTTACTACTCCAGTCCCTTATCGATGCGGCGCAAGATTACGCCTTCACGCAGTGCCCACGGGCAAATCTCCATCTGTTCGATGCCCAGCGCGCGCATGCTTGCCTCGGCCACGAGGGCGCCGGCAACAATTTGGTGCGAACGGTCTGAACTTACACCCTCAAGCTCCGCTCTGTCAGCTGCGGTCATCCTAGAGATGAAGTTAATCAGTTGGCGCAGGCCCGCCGTGGTGAGGTAGCGCTTGACGTATAGCCCCTCAGAGGACGGCGCGGCGCCGGTCAAACGCGCCAGTGTACGAAAGGTCTTGGAAGTACCCACCGCCAGGCCGGCTGGGCCCAGGGAGCGCATCTGCTGCGCCGCGTCCTCCAGCTCCGCGTCGATGAAATCACGCAAAGAGCTTACGTCCTTCTTCTTAGGAGGATCCTCATCGAACCAGTTGTGGGTCAAACGGCCCGCGCCCAGATCA
Source organism: Corynebacterium endometrii (assembly GCF_004795735.1). Taxonomy (NCBI): domain Bacteria; kingdom Bacillati; phylum Actinomycetota; class Actinomycetes; order Mycobacteriales; family Corynebacteriaceae; genus Corynebacterium; species Corynebacterium endometrii. Next base: position 341,137 of record NZ_CP039247.1, on the reverse strand, counting down.
AGGGAGAACGCCAGGTCAGGAATCTCGTCCGTGCCCGTGGACATCTCCAGGGAGCCGCCGCCGATGTCTAGGTTGGTGATGCGGCCAGTCGACCAGCCATACCAGCGGCGCACCGCCAGGAATGTCAGGCGTGCCTCATCCACGCCGGAGAGGATTTCCAGGCGCACGCCCGTTTCCTTCTCCACCGTGTCCAACACCTCATCGCCGTTACCCGCGGAGCGGATGGCCGAGGTGGCAAAGGGAATGAAGTCATCACACCCCAGCTTCTTGCCAAGCTCGGCGGCTTCACCCACGGCATTGACTAGCTTTTTGACTCCCTTGGAGTGGATGTTGCCGTCCTTGTCAAGCTGCTCGACCAGCTTAAGCGGGGTCTTCCAATCGCTCATGGGGGAAGGTCGCCCACCGGCGGCAGTGTCCACTGCCACGAGATGAACGGTGTTGCTTCCCACGTCTAATACACCTAATCGCACACGTCTAGGTTAGTAGGTCTACGGTAGGTGGGTGTGAATCGCCAAAAAACTAATCCCGTCAATCTTGGTTTCCCGGCCGTCTCCCCGGCGGCCGCGTCCATCCTGGCCGGCCACGAAGTGCCGCCCGATTTCCCACGTGAGTGGTACGAATTTGTCGATCCCAAGGACGAATTCCACACCTTCGAGGTGGATATCACCTGGCTTGAATCCCACTACAACTGCATGTTTGGCACGGATGCCTGCCACGGCATTGACGCCTCGCGTCCCGAGGTGGGCTGCTGCGTCCACGGCGCCTACATGGCCGACGAGGAAGACCGCGACCAACTCTTCGATGCGGTCAAGCGAATGCCGGCCAAATATTGGCAACTGCGCCCGGCGGGGGTGGACTCCTTCCTCGAGCGCGCCGAGGCTGGCTCGGCGGGCGATGAGCTAGAGCCATGGCTTGAATGGGATGAATTGGACGGCGAGGACGGCGAGCCGGAGCCGGCGCTGAAGACGCCCATCGTCGATGGTGCATGCGTCTTTGCCAACCGCGCCGGCTGGGAAACCGGCGTGGGTTGCGCCATTCACCAGTGGGCCGTGGCGGAGGGCCAGGAATTGACCGTGGTAAAGCCGGAGGTGTGCTGGCAGCTACCCATTCGCCGCTACGAGGACTGGGAGGAACGCCCGGACGGCCAGGAGATTTTGCGCACGACGATTGGCGAATATGACCGCCGCGCCTGGGGCGGTGGCGGGGAGGACTTTGATTGGTATTGCTCCGGGGATTCGCGCTGCCATACCTCGCCGGAACCGCTATGGAAGTCCCAACAAACAGAGCTGACCGCGCTGCTGGGCGAGGAAGGCTACGAGGTCCTGGCCACGTACCTGCGCGCGCGGGAAAAGGCCCGGCAGGCCGGCGCCGAATTCCCGCGCCACCCCGCAGACCCTCATCAAACCCGCGGTTAAAAATCCCCGGGGGATTGAAAAAGGGGCATAAGGCCCCACCCCTGCCCCAAGGGATGGTCTTATGCCCCGCCGGGAATTGCCCGGTGGCTAACAAGCCCTAGATGTATTAGACCTCGTATTTATAGCCCAGCCCGCGCACCGTGACCAGGTGCTGCGGGCGGGAAGGCTCCGCCTCAATCTTGGAGCGCAGGCGCTTGACATGAACGTCAAGGGTCTTGGTATCGCCCACATAATCCACGCCCCAGATTCGGTCGATGAGCTGCCCGCGGGTCAGCACGCGGCCGGTATTGCGCAACAGGTATTCCAGGAGATCAAACTCCTTGAGCGGCATGGACACCGGCTCCCCATCGACGGTGACAATGTGGCGCTCCACGTCCATGCGCACGCGGCCACCCTCGAGGATCTCCTCTTCGACTTCCTCTGCCTCAGGGCGCGCCGGCTCCCCACCGCGGCGCAAGACTGCGCGAATGCGGGCTATCAGCTCGCGGGAGGAATACGGCTTGGTCACGTAGTCATCCGCCCCCAGCTCCAGGCCCACCACCTTATCAATCTCAGAGTCGCGGGCGGTGACCATGATGATGGGCACCTGGGAGATTTTGCGCAATTCCTTGCACACGTCAGTTCCGGACATGCCGGGCAGCATGAGATCAAGCAGGACAATGTCGAAGTCATGCTTGGCGAACTCGTCGAGTGCGGCCTGCCCGTCGTAGGCGATGTGAGGCTCAAATCCCTCCTTGCGCAGGATAAACGCAAGCGGGTCCGCCAAAGACTCTTCGTCTTCAACAATGAGGATGGAGGTCACTTTTCCTTTTCCTTTCGACGAGCGGCCACGCGGGCCATGGCACTAGGCAATGACCCCGGGAGGGAGGTGCCGCGCGCCTTGATCGACTTCGTACTGTCATTATTACGGCTATCCGGCAATTCCGCCGGGTTTTGATTGTGATAGATGGGCAACTCAATCGTAAACGTTGAGCCGGTCCCCGGGCGCGACCATAGTTTGATGTTTCCGCCATGATTGGCCACCACGTGCTTGACAATCGCCAGGCCCAAGCCCGTGCCGCCGGTAGAGCGGGAGCGGGCCTTATCAACGCGGAAGAAACGTTCAAAGACGCGCTTTTGATCCTCTGGCGCGATGCCGATTCCCCGATCCGTCACGCGGATATACACAACGTCCTCGCTGACCACCTTGTGGGAGATGGAAACCTGCACGCCATCCGGGGAGTAGTTCACGGCGTTGGAAATAAGGTTGGACACCGCGGTGACTATCAGGGATTTGTCGCACAACACGTCCACCTCGGCGCGCGCACCGCGGGTGATGGCGATATTGCGTGCATCCGCGCCCAGCTGATTGCGATGGATTGCCTCATCCACGATTTCATCGACCGGGCACGGCTCCATCTCGGGCAGCGCCTCGGCGCCCTGCAGCTTGGACAAGGCGATGAGCTCACTGACCATGTTGCCCATGCGTGAGGCTTCCTTTTGAATCTTGGCGCCGAAGTACTGCACGTGTTCCGCGTCGCCGGGGTCCTGGAGGAGGGCCTCGGACAGCAAGGCAATACCGCCCACCGGGGTCTTGAGCTCATGGGAGACGTTCGCCACGAAGTCGCGGCGCGCGGACTCCATGCGCACGGATTCAGACTCATCCGTGGCGTAGACAATGACGAAACGGTCATCGTGCAAAGTCAGCGGCTGCACCACGGCCTTGACCTGGCTCACGCGGTTGCCGGTTCGGCGGCGCGGAATGGACAGATCGACCGTGCGGGTTTCCTTGTCTTCAAAGACCTCTTGAGACACGGTCCAAATGTCTGGGTTGAGCGTGCGGTCATGGACAATGGACATCTCATGGCTCGAGGTGTTAGACACCACCACGGAGCCCTCATTGTCCACCACGGTCACGCCCACCGGGGAGCCCTGAATGGCCAGGTTAAAGACCTGGGACAAGGTGGTGACCTGGTTCGCCGCGGTGGCCGCCGCCAGGCGGCGGCGCTCCAGCCTACGCCGAATCCACCGGATCAGCGGGGCCGCCAGCGCGCACACCAGCACGCCGGCGATGAACGCGAGTGCTAACTGCATCAACTAAACAATCCTCAAGTTCTCTGCCCTCCGAAAAGCCAGCCACCTGTATCTAATAGGTGACCAGGTTAACTGGGGCGGGCCAGGAATTAAACAAACAAGTCTGCCCCCGGGAGTATAAACCCCCGGGGGCAGACTCGCCGGATGAGCGCGGGGCCCAACTCGGCGCGGAACCAGGACGGAACTACTTATTACCCTGGTTTGCCACGGCAGCGGCGCCAGCGGCGGCGGCTTCCGGATCCAGGTAAGAACCACCCGGGTTCTGCACGGTTCCGTCCGCATCGATTTCGTACACCAGTGGGATACCGGTTGGGATATTCAGGCCGGCAATGTCCTCATCGGAGATGTTGTCCAGGTGCTTAACCAGCGCGCGCAGGGAATTGCCGTGCGCGGCAACCAGGACGGTTTCACCGTTTTTCACGCGAGGCAGGATTTCTTCCTCGAAGTAAGGAACCAGGCGCTTGACCACATCGAGCAGGCACTCCGTTTGCGGGACGGAATCTAGGTCCTTGTAGCGGACGTCATTGGCCTGTGAGTATTCTGCGTCGTCGGCCAGCGCTGGCGGTGGGGTGTCATAGGAGCGGCGCCAGGCCATGAACTGTTCTTCGCCGTACTTGTCCTTGGTCTCTGCCTTGTTCAGGCCCTGGAGCGCGCCGTAGTGGCGCTCGTTGAGGCGCCAGTCGCGAATAACCGGGATCCAGTGGCGGTCAGCGTGGTTTAGCGCAATGTTTGCGGTGCGAATAGCGCGTCGCAGGAGGGACGTGTAGAGCACGTCCGGCAGGATGCCCTGCTCGGCGAGGAGCTCGCCACCACGCTTAGCTTCGGCTTCGCCCTTAGCGGTGAGGTCTACATCGACCCAACCAGTGAACTGGTTGGACTCATTCCACTTGGACTGGCCATGACGGAGGAGAATCAGTTTGCCGTTACTCATACGTTTCAGTTTGCCATTAAACCGGCCATTCCGCCGCTAAATAATCGACATGTCAGACCGGCGCGTTCCCGAACGTGGGTATTTCCCGGCCTCGCGGTGCACGGGCCCGCGATTTCGGCCGGCTGCGCCGCCTACCTACGACCCGGCGCCGCGGCGGTCCGTGCAGGGCTGGGGCTCAACGGTGGCCAGCGCGTTGCGGTAGACCTCGGACAGCTGTTCTGCCGACGCCGCCCAGCTAAACCGCGCCGAGCGCTCGTAGGCGGCCTCGCCCATGGCGATGCGACGCTCATCATCGTCGAGCAGTTCTTCCAACGCGTCGGCCCAGTCCGAGGGATCGTGGCCGGTGACCAAAAGGCCGGTCTCCCCCTCCTGCACGGCCACGGGCAGGCCACCAACCCGGGCGGCCACCACCGGGGTGCCAGAGGCCTGCGCCTCCACGGCCACCAGGCCGAAGGACTCGTTATAGCTGGGCACCGCGACAATATCGGCGGCCTGGTAGACCGCCACCAGCTCCTGCGGTGGGCGCGGTTGCAGGAAGCGGATGTAGCGGGCCACCCCCACTTCACGGGCCAAGTCCTGATAGGTCTCCGGGGTGGAGTGAGCGCCGGAGGGGCCGCCGCAGATAACCACGCGCAGGTTGCGCATGGGGTCCCGCCTGACCAGCTCCGCGGTGGCCTTGATCAGCACATCGGGTCCCTTGAACTTTTGCAGGCGGCCCACGAAGGCCACCACCTTGGTGTGCATTGGGATGCCCAACTCGCGGCGAGAACGCTCCGTGTTGCGGTCCGTGCCGGGCGTAAACAGCTCCACGTCGGCCCCGGGGCGCACCACCTTGATGCGGGCCGGGTCGGCGTCATAATGGCCCACCAGCTCGCGGGTTTCATCATCGGTGTTGACCACCAGCACGTCCGCGTTGTCCACCAGCTGCTGCTCACAGATGCGGCGGGCCTCGGATTCCGGCGAATCATCGTCGGATCGATGGGCGTTTTTAACCGCGGCCAGCGTGTGCGCGGTGTGCACCAGCGGGATTTCCCACAGATCGCGCAGGAGCCACCCCACCTGGCCCGAGAGCCAGTAATGGGAATGGATGAGGTCATAGTGGAGGCCCTCACACTTAGTAAACTGCACCACCCCGCCGGCGAACGCGGCCAGCTGGGTGGGCAGGTCATCCTTGCTTAGCCCCTCGTAAGGACCGGCGACGATGTTGATAACGCGCAGGTGGGGCGCGACCTCTACGATGCGCCCCTGGGAGGGGCGGGTGGCGCGGGTATAGATATCCACGTCCACCCCCTGGCGGGCCAGGTGCGTGGCTGTGTTGAGGACGTAGACGTTCATTCCGCCCGCGTCGCCGGTACCTGGCTGCTCAATGGGGGAGGTATGCATGGAGATCATAACTATGCGCATAGCGCCCAAGTTTAGGCGCCGAATCTAGGCGATGCGTAGCGCGCGTTATACTGGCCTGCGAGATACCTAAATAGTCCCTAAATGAATTGAAGGTTGTTTAACGTTGTCAGCTTTTGAATCTAAGGCTTGGCTCCAGCACTTCCCGGAGTGGACCCCACATTCCCTGGATTACGGCGAGACCACCCTGCTGGATATCTATGAAAATAACCTAGCCATAAATCCGGAAAAGACCGCGACCTGGTTCTTTGGCCGCACCCAAACCTATGCGGAGCTGGACCGCCAAGTCCGCCGCGCCGCCGCCGGGCTCAAGGCCTTCGGTGTGCGCCCGGGTGACAAAGTGGCCATCGCCCTCCCCAACTGCCCGCAGCACGTGGCCGCCTTCTGGGCCGTGCTCAAGCTGGGCGCCGTGGTAGTAGAGCACAACCCGCTCTACACCGCGCACGAGTTGGAGGGCCTGTTCAAAGACCACGGGGCACGCGTGGCCATCAGCTGGGACAAGGCCGCGTCCACGCTGGAAAAGCTACGGGATACCACCAACCTAGAGACCATCATCTCCGTCAACATGATTGACGCGATGCCCAAGCTCCAGCGCGTGGCCCTGCGCCTGCCAATCCCGATGCTCAAGGCCAAGCGCGACCAGCTGTCCGCCGACGCCATCAACACCGTCCCGTGGGATTCGCTGAGTTCCAATGCCATCGGCGGTGACGGCCACGATTTGGTCTCCGAGCCGTCCATTGACAAAAACACCACGGCGGTCATCCTGTACACCTCCGGCACCACCGGCGCGCCAAAGGGCGCGGAGCTGACCCACGGTTCCCTGTACGCGAACATCCTGCAGGGCAAGCATTGGGTTCCCGGCCTGGGCGATTCCCACGAGCGGATGCTCGCCGCGCTGCCGATGTTCCACGCCTACGGTTTGACCATGAACGTCACGCTGGCGCCGCTCATCGGCGGCGAGGTGGTGCTGCTTCCTTCGCCCCAGATTCCGCTCATCATGGACATCATGAAGAAGAACACCCCTACGTGGGTGCCGGGCGTTCCAACCCTGTACGAAAAGATTGTGCAGGCGGCCGAGGATAAGGGCATTGCCATTGAGGGCATCCGCAATTCCTTCTCCGGCGCCGCAACCCTGCCGGTTTCCACCGTGGAGCACTGGGAGCAGCTCACCAACGGACTGCTGGTCGAGGGCTACGGCCTCACGGAGTGCTCCCCCATCATCATTGGCAACCCAATGAACAAGGACCGCCGCCCGGGTTATGTGGGCATCCCGTTCCCCGATACGGAAATCCGCATCGCCAACCCAGAGAACCTGGATGAGACCCTGCCTGACGGCGAAGAGGGTGAAATCCTGGCCCGCGGCCCGCAGATCTTCAAGGGTTACCTCAATAATCCTGAGGCCACCGCCGAGGCCTTCCACAATGGCTGGTTCCGCACCGGCGACCTGGGAGTGATGGAAGAGGACGGCTTTGTACGCCTGGTCAGCCGCATCAAGGAAGTCATCATCACCGGCGGCTTCAACGTCTACCCAGCCGAGGTTGAGGAAGCGCTGCGCGTCCACCCGGATATCCGCGATATCGCCGTAGTGGGCCGCCCACGCCCGGACGGCTCCGAGGACGTTGTGGCATGTATTGAGCTCAATGACGGCGCCGCCCTGGATCCGGAGGGCCTCAAGGACTTCGCCCGCGAGCGCCTCACCCGCTACAAGGTGCCGCGCACCTTCTACCACTTTGAGGCCCTGGCCAGGGACCAGATGGGCAAGATCCGCCGCCGCGATGTGCAGGCCGAGTTGTTCAAGCGCCTCGACAATCCCGCCAAGGCCTAGAAGCCCGCGGCCCAACTAAGCCCGCCCACCACAGCCGGGGCGGGGCATCGGAAGAAGTTCCCATGCCCCCGGCAAAGGTGAGGCGGGCTTCATGTTTGCGGGGGTCGGTGTGTCATAATAGTTCCACTTGCAAAATATACGGAAGGGTAAGTTATGACCTCAGCAGCCTCCGCCTTCGAATCCAAGGCCTGGCTAGATAGCTACGCCGAGTGGACCCCCCACTCCTTGGACCTGGGTAATGACACGCTGGTTGACTCTTACAATGCGAACCTGGCCAAAAATGCGAATAAGTCCGCCACCTGGTTCTTTGGCCGCCAGCAGACCTACGCCGAGCTCGACGCCCAGGTCAAGGCCGCCGCCGCGGGCCTCAAGGCCTTTGGCATCCGCCCGGGCGATAAGGTGGCGATAGTCCTGCCTAATTGTCCGCAGCACATCGCGGCCTTCTACGCGGTGCTCAAGCTGGGCGCCGTGGTTGTGGAGCATAACCCGCTCTACACGGCGCACGAGCTGGAAGGCCTCTTCAAGGACCATGGCGCCCGCGTGGTCATCGGCTGGGACAAGGCCACCGAAGTCTTTGAGCACCTGCGGGAGACCACCCAGCTGGAAACCGTCATTTCCGTCAACATGGTAGAGGCCATGCCCCGCCTGCAGCAGCTAGCGCTCAAGCTCCCCCTTCCCCCAATCAAGGAAAAGCGGGCCCAGCTTACCGGCGATGCGCCGAACACTGTCCCATGGAACACGCTGCTATCCAAGGCAATCGGCGGCCAGGATTTCACCCCGTCCTATCTCCCCACCAAGGATGACACCGCCGTCATCCTGTACACCTCCGGTACCACCGGCGCGCCTAAGGGCGCGGAGCTGAGCCACGGCAACATCATGTCCAACATCAAGATGGGTGAGGTTTGGGTGCCTGAACTGGGCCAGCACGATGAGCGCATGCTGGCCGCGCTGCCCATGTTCCACGCCTATGGCATGACCCTGATTGCCGGCCTGGCGGTCTACATCGGCGGCGAGATGGTGTTGCTGCCGGCCCCACAGGTCCCGCTCATCATGGACATCATGAAAAAACACACGCCTACCTGGATCCCGGGCGTGCCTACGCTGTACACCAAGATCATCGATGCCGCGAAAGAACAAAAAATTGAGATTCGGGGCATCCGCGCCTCCCTATCCGGTGCGGCCGCGCTCCCGGAGTCCACGGTCAAGGAATGGGAGCAGCTGACCGGCGGCCTGCTAGTCGAGGGCTATGGGCTTACCGAAACATCCCCCGTCGTCGTGGGCAACCCTATGTCCAACGCCCGCCGCCCGGGCTATATTGGCATCCCCTTTCCCAACACGCTCGTGCGGATTGCCAACCCGGAGAATTTAGATGAGACCCAGCCCGATGGCGTGGAAGGCGAGCTCCTTGTCAAGGGGCCACAGGTGTTCAAGGGCTACCTCAACAACCCGCAGGCCACTGAGGACGCATTCCATGACGGCTGGTACCGCACCGGTGACATGGCGGTGATGGAATCAGACGGCTTCATCAAGATCGTCGCCCGCATCAAGGAAGTCATCATCACCGGCGGCTTCAACGTCTACCCTGCCGAAGTGGAAGACGCCATCCGCGACCACCCGGATGTGGAAGACGTAGCGGTGGTTGGCCGCCCACGCCCGGACGGTTCCGAGGACGTCGTAGCCTGCGTCACCCTCCGTGACGGCGCGGCCTTAGATCCAGAAGGCCTCAAGGCACACGCCCGTGAGCGGCTTACCCGCTACAAGGTCCCACGCACCTTCTACCACTTTGATGAGCTGGCCGCTGACCAGCTCGGCAAGATTCGCCGCCGCGAGGTTCAGGCAGACCTTTTGGAGCTCCTGAAGAGCAATAAGGCACAGCGTCAATAGACACTGGTTCACCCCAGAGCACCCCTATTCCCCACTCCCCGGTAACCCCCAAAACAGCCCGCCCCCATGCAACGAAGAAACCGCGGCCGCGCGGCCGGATTGGAGCGGTCATCCGCGTGCTCGAAGAGGCCGTGAGCCAGCTTGCCGCCGCGAGCCAGCTTGCCGCCGCGGCAAAGGCCTGGGCGGGGCCGGTTACGCCATCATCGCCACGGGCATGAAGCCTGCTTCGCGGAGTCCGGCCCGGACGGCATTGCTGCAAACAGGATAGAAAAGCTCTTCCCCTCCCTATCCTTTACCCAGGGTCCGCGTACCCAGGATTTCCCCCAAATCCCAAAAGACTGATCGCAAACAACCTACACCAACCACATTCGCCCGGTTTCAGCGCAAATGCCGGGTGAAATTCTTGGTGTCGGTCGTTTGCGATCAGTCTTTTATCGTTTTCGCCCTCATCCCGCTCCCCGTGATACAAATCACAACTTTCAATAAACCCCCTGCCACCTCGGGCGAAATCGACAAAACGTGAATAAATCCTCACGTTTTGGCCACATGGTCTTAAAACTAACCCGCACGTAGGCTACCGTGGCCCCATTCGCGAAAAACTTCTCTGTGCCTAAATACAAGTTGGCCAAAAGTAAATTTCCGCGCGAACGCATACGCCCCACAATCCGATGAGGTAGACCTACATGTCCTTGACCCCGCTGCTCACCATGACCACCGAGCAGAACCGTCCGGCCGTCCTCTTTGCTGGCCAGGGTTCTTCCTGGCAAAAGGCAATCGCGGACGCCGCCGCAACCCACCATGCCGCTTCCCGCCTCAAAAGCCTGCTGGAGCGCGCCCGCCAGCTCACCGGCCCCGTGGCCCGAACCATTGCGTCAACCTGCCCGGGCGTCTTTGAGCGACTCGAGCAGCTCATAGACACCAAGCCCGGCGCGACACCGGAAACCGACGCGGCGGATGTGTACCCGGCCGTCTCCATCCCGGGAATCGTGCTCGGTCAGATTGCCGCCATCGATCAGCTTCGGGATCTGGGCCTGCCGCTCAGCCCGGAGACCACGGACTTCGCCGGCCATTCCCAGGGCTGCCTGGGCGTTGCCGCAGTAGAGGATCCTGAGCACGCGTTGGCGTTGGCCGTGCTGATGGGCACGGCGGCGTCGGTGGTGCATGGGGCGTCCGATCCGCGCCCGCACATGCTCTCCGTGCGCGGCCTGGACCGCGCGACCCTGGCATCGCACCTGTCCGGCGAGGCGGCGATCGCCGTGGTCAACGGCCGCACTCACCACGTGCTGGCCGGAACGCCGGAGGATCTTCAGGCCTCCCAATCCGCGCTCGAGGCCGCCGCCGCGGCGCACAACAAGCAACTGGAGTCCCGCTCCCGTGGCGGCGATGAGCTCTCACCACTTTTCGATGCCCTGCCGGTCGCCCTGCCCTTCCACCACACTTCCCTAGCCGAGGCGGCGCAGCTCACCACCGAGTGGGCCGCGCTGTGCGGCATCACCCTGAAGTCTGCCTCCGCCCGCGAGCTGGCGGAAGCAATCCTGGTCGACCCGCATGATTGGCCGGCGACCCTGGGCGCGCTCGAAGCCACCCACTTACTGCCGCTGGACCGCGGCCTGGCCAAGCTCACCGCGTCCGCCACCGCGGGCACGGGCAAGGTCATCGTTCAGGCTGCCACCCCGGCCGAGCGTGACCAGCTGGCCACCCCGGGCGCCGAGCTGCCCGCGCCCCGCTCCTACCAGGACTTCGCACCGCGCCTGGTGTCCATCGGCGGCAAGCAATTTACGCAGACCCGCTTTTCCGACGTCACCGGCCTGTCCCCCATCATCCTCGGCGGCATGACGCCCACCTCCGCCGACGGCGAGATTGTGGCCGCCGCCGCCAACGCCGGCTACTGGACCGAAATGGCCGGTGGCGGCATGTACTCCGATGAGGTCTTCGCGGAGCACAAGAACAACCTCATTGAGCACCTTCAACCGGGCCGCACCGCGCAGTTCAACACCATGTTCTTCGACCGCTACCTGTGGAACCTGCACTTTGGACAGGCCCGCATAGTGCCCAAGGCCCGCGCCGCCGGCGCACCGTTTAACGGCGTGTGCATCTCCGCCGGCATCCCGGAGGTCGAGGAGGCCACCCAGCTGATTGCCCAGCTCACCGAGGACGGCTTCCCATACATCGCATTCAAGCCGGGCACGGCTAAGCAGATACGCGACGTTCTGGCCATCGCGCGCGCCAACCCGAATTTCCCGGTCATCGTCCAGGTAGAGGACGGCCACGCCGGCGGCCACCACTCCTGGGTCAACCTCGATGACATGCTGCTCGATACGTACGCGGAGGTCCGCGAGCATGGCAATGCGCTGCTAGCCGTGGGCGGCGGCATCTACTCCCCGGAGCGCGCGTCTGAGTACATCACCGGTTCCTGGTCTGAGCGTTACGGCGTTCCCGCCATGCCGGTGGATGCCGTCTTCATCGGCACGGTGGCAATGGCCACCAAGGAGGCCAAGGCCACCGATTCCGTCAAGGACCTGCTGGTCAACACGCCCGGCATTTCGCCGGACTCGAATGGCGGCTGGGTTGGCCGCGGCACCGGGACCAATGGCGTGGCCTCGTCCCAGTCCCACCTGCTGGCCGATATCCACGACCTGGACAACTCTTTCGCCGCCGCCTCCCGCCTCATCACGTCCCTTGACAGCGACGAGTATGAAGACAAGCGCGATGAGATCATCGCGGCTCTGAACAAGACCGCTAAGCCGTACTTCGGCGACGTTGAGACCATGACCTACGCGGAGTGGGTGGAGCGCTTTGTCGAGCTGGCCCACCCCTTCCACGATCCAACCTGGGATGACCGCTTCTTCGACCTGCTGCACCGCGTCGAGGCCCGCCTGCACCCAAGCGATCACGGCGAGATTCACACTCTTTTCCCGGACATAGAGGAGGTCGCCGACGCGCCCGAGATGGCCCGGCGCCTGCTCAACGCCTACCCGGCGGCACGCACAACCACCGTTTCCCCGCGTGACGCCGCGTGGTGGATTTCACTGCACTACAAGCACGTCAAGCCTATGCCCTGGGTCCCCGCCATCGATGGCGATCTTAAAGTGTGGTTCGGCAAGGACACCCTCTGGCAGGCCCAGGATGAGCGTTACACCGCCGACCAGGTCCGCATCATCCCGGGACCGGTCGCCGTGGCCGGAATTACCAAGAAGAACGAGCCGGTCGCTGAACTCCTGGGCCGCTTCGAAGCCGTGTCGACTCGCAAGCTCGTCGACGAAGGCGCAGAGGCTGAAGAGCTCTTCTCCCGCCTGGCTTCCGCCAAGGACGCCAAGGCCTACATTAAGTCCGTCCCCACCATCCAGTGGCACGGTCACCTCATGGCCAACCCCGCCTACGAGATGGATGATGACGCCTATCAGCTTGAACAGGACGCGGACGGCAACTGGAACATTGTCATTCACTCCGATTCCTACTGGGACAACCTCCCAGAAGATCAGCGCCCGTTCTATGTGAGGTCCGTGACCGTCCCTTTGGATCTGCCCGCGGGCGTCGCCACGGGTGGCTCCCCCGTGGTCTCCGACGAGCGCCTGCCGGAATCCGTCTTCGCCCTGCTCGAGGGCCTAGCGGGCGTGGGCTCCACCTCCGAGACCGGCGATGCCATTACCGAGATGCCGGTCATCACCCCGGGCTCGGAGTCCCCCGAGGCGCCGTTCGGCACCGCCGAGTACTCTTTTACCCTGCCGAAGTCCCTGCTGGCCGCCCACACCAACGTCACCGGCGCCGGCCTGGGCAGCGCCTCGGCCAGCGGCGCGACCCACGCGCCCGTAGGAACCCCTGACGCCCTGGTGGGCCCATGCTGGCCAGCCATCTACGTGGCCTTGGGTTCGGGCAAGCTTGATTCCGGTTACCCGGTCATCGAGGGGCTGCTCAACGCGGTCCACCTGGACCACCTCATCGAACTGCGAGTCCCGCTCGAGGAACTCGCTGACGGCCGCCGCATCGACGTGACCTCCAAGTGCACGGGCATCGATGAGTCCGCCTCCGGCCGCATCGTCACCGTGGAACTCGAACTGCGCGACGCCGCGAGACCCGACGGAACCCTCGGCGACATTGTCGCCACCCAGGTTCAGCGTTTCGCCATCCGCGGACGCGCTAACGGCACCGCCACCCCAACTCCTGCACCAGAGTGGGGTGGCGGCAAATACTCCACCAAGGTGGAGCCAACCCCTCGGTCCTTCGTGGACCGCGCCACCGTCACCGCGCCCGCAGACATGACCCCGTTCGCCCTAGTCTCCGGTGACTATAATCCGATCCACACCTCCTACAACGCGGCCCAGCTGGTCAACCTGCAGGCCCCCTTGGTCCACGGCATGTGGCTGTCCGCCACGGCGCAACACCTCGCGGGCAAGCATGGCCGCGTGGTGGGGTGGACCTACTCCATGTACGGCATGGTGCAGCTCAACGATGAGGTTGAAATCACCGTAGAGCGCGTGGGCCGCACCGGCATCCACGCGGCCCTCGAGGTCACCTGCCGAATCGACGGTGAGGTGGTCTCCCGTGGCCAAGCGCTCATGGCGGAACCCAAGACCGCCTACGTCTACCCGGGCCAGGGCATCCAGGCTGAGGGCATGGGCCGCGGTGACCGCGACGCGTCCCCAGCGGCCCGCGAAATCTGGCGCCGCGCGGACAGGCACACCCGCACCAACCTGGGCTTTAGCATCCAGCGCATCATTGATGAAAACCCCACCGTTATCGAGGTGCGCGGCACCACCTTCCGCCACCCGCAGGGCGTGCTGCACCTAACGCAATTTACCCAGGTAGCTCTGGCCGTGGTTGCCTACGCCCAGACGGAGCGCCTGCGCGAGGCGAACGCCCTGGCCTCCGGCGCCCTCTACGCCGGCCACTCCCTGGGCGAATACACCGCGCTGGCCTCCCTGGCCAACATCTTTGACCTCGAATCCGTCATTGACATCGTCTACTCCCGCGGCTCCGCGATGGGCGGACTGGTCGAACGCGACGAGCAAGGAAACTCCAACTACGGTATGGGGGCTCTGCGCCCAAACCTGGCCGGCATCGCCGCCGAGGACGTGCAGGCATTCGTCGACGGGGTCGCCGAAGAATCCGGCGAGTTCCTGGAGATTGTCAACTACAACATCGCCGGCCAGCAGTACTCCATCGCCGGCACCAAGGCCGGCTTGAAGGCCCTGGAAGACAAGGCCAACGGCATCGCCCCGCGAGCCTACGTGGCAGTTCCGGGCATCGATGTCCCGTTCCATTCCAAGGTCCTGCGCGATGGCGTTGCCGCCTTCGCCGACAAGCTGGACGAGCTCCTTCCCGAGACCCTCGACCTCGACGCCCTAGTGGGCCGCTACATTCCCAACCTTGTAGCCCGCCCATTTGAACTGACCCAGGAGTTCGTGGACGCCGTGGCCCCACTGGCACCGTCCGGCAAGCTGGATGGCCTGCGCGTCGATGAATTCGCCGCCGATGATCCCGGCCGCCACGCCCTGGCGCGCCTGCTGATGATAGAGCTACTGTCCTGGCAGTTCGCCTCCCCCGTGCGCTGGATTGAGACCCAGGAGTACCTCTTCGGCGAGGTGGAGCAGATTGTGGAGGTCGGCCTGGCATCGTCGCCAACCCTGACCAACCTGGCTAAACGCTCCATGGAGGTTGCGGGCGTTGACCTGCCAGTCTTCAACGTCGAGCGCGACCAGGACCAGGTCATGCTGCAGGACACCGTCGCCGCGCCGGCCGTCGAAGAACCAGAAGCGGAAGCTGACACCCCAACAGCCTATGCTCCGGCAGCCGCCCCTGCGGCAGAAGCACCGGCTGCACCTGCTGCGGAAACCCCGGCAGCCGCAACCCCGGCGGCTCCCGCTGCCACCGGCGGCGGTTCCGGCGCCGACGCTCCGGACCTGCCATTCAAGGCGGCCCAGGCCATCATGGTTCTCTTCGCTTTCCAGAACAAGATCCGCATCGAGCAAATCAACGATTCTGACACCGTGGAAGAGTTGACCAATGGCGTATCGTCCCGTCGTAACCAGCTGCTGATGGACATGTCCGCCGAAATCGGCGTGCCGGCCATCGATGGCGCTGCCGATGCTGACGTGGCCACCCTGCGTGAGCGAGTCAACACCGCAGCTCCTGGCTATTCCGCGTTCGGCGGTGTTATCGGCGAAGCCGTGACCGCGCGCCTGCGCCAGCTGACCGGTGCTGCCGGCGTCAAGCCTGCCTACGTCGGCGAGCGCGTGACCGGCCCATGGGGTCTGCCAGCATCCTGGACCGCCCACGTTGAAGCGGAAATCCTGCTGGGCACCCGCGATGAAGACTCCGTTCGTGGCGGCAGCCTGAACACCGTTCCGGCATCCGCGTCTTCCAAGGCTGACGTTGATGGCATCATCGACGCCGCAATCCAGAACGTTGCGGCTGCCAACGGCACGTCCGTTTCCATGAACTCCGGCGGCGGCGCTGGTGGCGGCGGAGTCGTCGACTCTGCAGCCCTGGATGCCTACGCAGATACTGTGACCGGCCCAGACGGCGTTCTGGCTACCGCGGCTCGTCAGGTTCTGGCCCAGCTTGGCCACATCGAAGAGGGCGCAGAGTTTGAAGCACCAGACACCACCCTGTTCGACGCCGTCGAGGCCGAGCTCGGCCCCGGCTGGGTCAGGACCGTCGCCCCCGCATTCAACGCAAAGCGCGCGGTGCTGTTCGACGACCGCTGGGCTTCCGCCCGCGAAGACCTGGCCCGAGTCGCACTTGGCGAGCTCGACCTGCCGGTTGCCCGCTTCAAGGGCACCGGTGAGACCGTAGCTAAGCAGGCCGCATGGTGGGCCGCCAACGGTGGCGAAGGCGACTTGGCTGCTATTGCGGAGGCGGCACGGGGTGCCTCGGAAGGTGAATATGCCAAGGACGTCGCGCTGGTCACCGGCGCCGCCCCTGGCTCCATCGCCACGGCCCTGGTTGAGCGCCTGCTGGAAGGCGGCGCGACCGTCATCATGACCGCGTCGAACGTGTCCCAGTCCCGTAAGGAATTCACCCGCACACTCTACGCCGCGCACGCCGCTCCCGGCGCGGCCCTGTGGGTTGTCCCTGCGAACCTGAGCTCCTTCCGCGACGTCGATGCACTCATCGACTGGATCGGCACCGAGCAGAAGGAATCCGTCGGCAACGAGGTCAAGATCACCAAGCCTGCGCTGGTTCCAACCCTGGCATTCCCATTCGCAGCACCGTCTGTATCCGGCTCCCTGGCCGACGCCGGCGCGCAGGCGGAAAACCAGGCCCGCCTGCTGTTGTGGTCTTTGGAACGCACCATCGCGCGGCTGTCCGAGCTCGCCCAGAACGCCGTCGACACCCGCACCCACATCGTGATTCCGGGTTCCCCGAACCGCGGCACCTTTGGTGGCGACGGCGCCTACGGTGAGACCAAGGCCGCGCTGGACGCCATCGTGAACAAGTGGTCCTCCGAGGCCGGCTGGCCGGATGGCGTCACCCTGGCCCAGGCCAAGATCGGCTGGGTCTCCGGCACCCACCTCATGGGCGGCAATGACGCGCTCATACCAGCCGCCGAGGCAGCGGGAATCCACGTCTGGACACCAGAAGAAATCAGCTCCGAACTCATGGACCTGGCATCTGCGGAGAACCGCGCCAAGGCGGCCGAGGCTCCTTTGCACAAGGACCTCACCGGTGGCCTGGACGACGCCGGTGTCTCCATCTCCGAGCTGGCACGCACCGCTGACCTGGGCGGCCAGGCCGCGGACTCTTCCGAGTCTGCGTCGGCACCGACCATCCAGGCGCTGCCTAACCCAGTCTGCGTTGAGCAGCCCGGTGGCATCGAGGTAGGAGAGGTCACCACCCCGCTTGATGACATGGTGGTCATCGCCGGCGTGGGCGAGGTGTCCTCCTGGGGTTCCGGACGCACCCGCTTCGAGGCCGAGTTTGGCCTGCAGCGTGACGGCACCGTCGAGATGACCGCCGCCGGCGTCCTGGAACTGGCATGGATGACCGGCCTTGTGCGCTGGTCCGAGGATCCACACCCGGGCTGGTATGACGCTAACGGCACCGCCGTTGCCGAGGAAGACATCTACGAGCGCTTCCGCGATGAGGTGGTGGCCCGCTCCGGCGTGCGCACCCTGACGGACAAGTACCACCTTAAAGACCAAGGCTCTATCGACCTGACCACGGTATTTTTGGATAGGGACATTACGTTCACGGTGGCGTCGGAAGCTGAGGCGAGCGACATAGCCGCCGCCGACCCTGACATGACCCGCATCCGCGAGGCCGACGGCGAGTGGGAGGTCACCCGCCTCAAGGGCGCCACCGCCAGGGTCCCACGCAAGGCGACCCTTACCCGCACCGTTGCGGCCCAGATGCCCGATGATTTCGACGCCGCAAACTGGGGCATCCCAGCAAACATGCTGGACTCCCTGGACCGCATGGCGGTGTGGAACCTGGTCACCGCGATCGACGCGTTTACCCAGGCCGGCTTCAGCCCGGCGGAGCTGCTGAAATCCATCCACCCGTCCCAGGTGGCGACCACGCAGGGCACCGGCATCGGCGGCATGGAGTCCCTGCACAAGGTCTTCGTCACCCGCTTTTTGGGTGAGGAACGCCCGTCTGACATCCTGCAGGAGGCGCTGCCAAACGTGATCGCCGCGCACACCATGCAGTCCCTGGTGGGTGGCTACGGCTCCATGATCCACCCGATCGGCGCGTGCGCCACCGCGGCCGTCTCCATCGAGGAGGGCGTGGACAAGATCGCCCTGGGCAAGGCTGACGTGGTTGTGGCCGGCGGTATCGATGATGTTCAGGTCGAATCCCTCACCGGTTTTGGTGACATGAACGCCACCGCAGAGACGGCGAAGATGACCGCGCAGGGCATCGACAACCGCTTCATCTCCCGCGCGAATGACCGCCGACGCGGCGGCTTCCTCGAGGGCGAGGGCGGGGGCACCGTTCTCCTAGTGCGTGGCTCCTTGGCCCGCGAGCTGGGACTGCCCGTCTACGCCGTGGTGGCCCACGCGGCCTCCTATGGCGATGGCGCCCACACCTCCATCCCGGCCCCCGGCCTGGGTGCGCTGGGAGCGGGCCGCGGCCGCGAAAACTCGAAGCTCGCTCAGGGACTTCGCGGGCTGGGGCTGACCCCGAACGACGTGTCCGTCCTGTCCAAGCATGACACCTCCACCAACGCCAATGACCCCAATGAGTCGGAATTGCACTCCATATTGTGGCCAGCCATTGGCCGCGACGCCGACGAGCCGCTATTCGTCATCTCCCAGAAGACGCTCACCGGCCACTCCAAGGCGGGCGCGGCGCTGTTCCAGACCGGCGGCATCATCGATGTCTTCCGCACCGGGCGCATCCCGGCGAACGTGTCCCTGGACTGCGTGGATCCGCTCATCGAGCCAAAGGCCAAGAATTTAGTCTGGCTTCGCTCACCGCTCGATCTGCAGGCCGCCGGCCGAAGCATTAAGGCCGCCGCCCTGACCTCCCTGGGATTCGGACACGTGGGCGCGCTGCTGGTCTACGCCCACCCCGGCGTCTTCGAGGCGGCGATTGAGCAGCAGCTGGGCAGCCACGCTGCCCAGGACTGGAAAAAGCGCGCGTCCCAGCGACTGGCCGCCGGTGCCGCCCACTTCGAGGCCGGCATGCTGGGCCGCGAGCAGCTGTTCACCGCCATCGAGGGCCGGCGCCTGCCGCGCCGCTCTTGGAACGGCGCGGCGACAGCCGAAGTTGAGGGATACGGCCGCGTCTCCGCGGACAAGGCGGCCGAGATCGCCCTGCTGCTCGACGGCGACGTACGCCTGACCGAGGACGGCACCTTCCCAGCCGTCTAACCACCTCTCCCGGCCCACTCGGGACCTAGCAATTTCCTCGCCGCGCCCCGGAGTCACCATTTCCTACTAGACTCCGGGACATGAAGAGGTTTGCGTTTACTACACACGATTCCCCGGCCGGTATCGCTCGCGGCGCGGTGGTGGTTATCGGCGCCATCCTGGTGGTCGCGGGGCTGGCGTTCGCGTGCGTCTACCCGCGCGCCAACGCGACGGTGGGCCTGACGGACTCGAGCTCGGCGGGCCCGGACGGTGCCGTCCACGGCGAGGCGCCGGATGGACTCCGCGCCCTCACGGAGGCCCAGGCCACCACCCTGCCCGGAACGTCCTGGCGCTCCGCCGAGGCTCCCGAAAGCACCGGCGTGGAATTCGGCGCGGACGGATCCTTGCTGGTTTACACCCCGTGCAACAACATCTCGGCGGATTATGCCATCACCGGCGGCCGCCTGGAGGTCGGCGAGCTTCGGAGCACCAGGATGGCCTGCCCTCCGGAGGCCTCGCGCGTAGAGCGCGAGCTCGCGGAATTCTTCGCCGCCAACCCGCGAGTCTTCCTCGGCGCGGACGCGACGCTGTGGCTTACCGCCGACGGCCGTTCGCTCCAGTTTCTAAGCGGGCAGCTGTAAGGCCCGCTACCAGGGACGGCCCGGGGCGGCCCGGGGTGGCTAGTGCCAGGCGTTTGTGGATTCGACCCGCAGATTCCTAGGTGGCTTAGTTGTCCGTCCGCTCGGCAGGGGTGCCGGCCGCGGTAAACCGGGGCTGCTGGTTCTGGCGGGCCTCCGCCTCTTGCTCCTCGCCGGTCCTCGCCACGCTGGAGGAATGCTCCTCGATGGTCTGCTGGGCGCGGGCCTGCGCCTGCGCGGCCACATCGCTACGCGGCGGGGCCTGAATGTAACGCTCTGACGGCATGCCGCGCTGCAGTTCCTTGGCGCGCAGAACCTCCGCATCCAGCTTCACGCCCACGACCAGGCCGATGTTAACCGCCCACACCGCGATGATGAGCGTCATGACGGTGGAGATCGCCCCATAGGCGGACGTGCCCGCGAAGTAGGTCAGGTACAGCCCGAACAGCGCCCAAGAAGCGACAGACACGGTAAGCGCCACGATGGACCCCAGCGTTATCCAGCGGAAGCGCAGGGGCTTCACATTCGGCGCGTAGTGGTACAGCAAAGCGATAAGCGTGAGCACCACGATCACGGTCACAGGGAAGCGCAGCCAATCCCAGATGGGCAGGAAGATATCGAGCATGTAGTCCACGAAGCCCTCGACGCCCAGCGGGCGGGCAATAGGCACGATGATCCCATTGACCACCGTGTCGCGCAGCAGGTTCGCGAAGAGCACCAGCACGCCGCCCACGACCAGCATCAGGGTCAGGCCCCACATCATGGCCCAGGTGCGGATGATGCCGCGGCCCTCAACGCGACCATAAACCATGTTCGCGGTGCGGGAGAAGGCGCGCACGTAACCGGAGGCCGAGAACAGGGAGATGAGCACGGAGATAGTCAGCGCCCAGGCGCCCTCGGCCGCGGAGCCCACGATGCCGGCGACCACCTGGTTGGCGTTATCCACCAGGGAATCAGGCACGAAATCCGCGATGAATTGATCCGTGAGCCTCTCCACGTCGCTACGTCGGGAGGCAAAAAGCAGCGTGGCTACCGAATAAGCCGCCAGCACGGTGGGGGCAAACGCCAGCAGGGAGAAAAACGTCATCGTGGCGCCACGGTCCATGAGCGCGTCGAACCAAAAATCCGTCCACACGCGCTTGAATACCAACTTCCACGAGCGACCGCTCAAGCGATTCGAGCGGCTAAGCGGGTTATTGTCCTCGGAATATTCCTGGACAGGAAGCATCTTGGAGCTATGCGTGGGCACGATTACGTGCGAATTACCCTGGTCCGGTTTGGTCATGGGTTTCAGACTAGCTTAATGCCAGCTAAATCCCGGCGCCCGGGTGGCCGATGGCAGCAGATTATTCGCGTACGAACTGTGTAAAGGCCTCGGGTTTGCGGTGGCGGGCCTTGCCAAGGGCCGGGCCCAGTAGACTGGCAGCCATGACTGACAAGAATTCACACCAGGGCAAGGAAAAGACCAATGTGGAGTCCTTTGAGCTGGACCACCGCTTGGTCAAGGCCCCGTACGTGCGTGTCGCCGGCCGCACGGACTTGGGCGGGGGTGTCACCGTCATCAAGTATGACCTGCGCTTCTGCCAGCCTAATAAGGAACACCTCGATACCGAGGCGCTGCACTCCATCGAGCACATGATGGCCAACTACATGCGTGATTACACCGATAAGCTCATCGGCTTTGCCCCCATGGGCTGCCGCACCGGTTTTTATGCGATTACGAACGGCATGGAGCAGGACGAACTCCTCTACGCGCTGGAAAACGCCCTCAATGACATCCTCAACGCCACCGAGGTCCCCGCGGCCAACGAGGTGCAGTGTGGTTGGGGCGCCCATCACTCCCTCGAGGGCGCGCAGGCCGCCGTGAGGGAGTACCTCGCGAAGAAGGACGAATGGCTCGAGGTGATGGCTTAAAGGGCCAGGCCCCGGCAGGCGCCGGCTGGCCCCAGTTGCCCCGGCTGGCCCCGGCTGGCCCCGGCCAAAAGCTAAATGACTGATCGCAAACGACCTACACCAAGATAATCGACCGGAAATCCGGCCAAAATCCCAACGGTTTTCTCGGTGTAGGTCGTTTGCGATCGGTCTTATGGCGTTTCGGCGGTTTCGATACTAAGCCCCAGCCACACCGGCTCCGGCTCAAGCACCACGCCAAACGCGCGCGCAACGCCGGCGCGAATGTCCCGGGCCAAGGCAACTACGTCCGCGGCGGCCGCCCCGCCGCGGTTCGTCAGCGCCAACGTGTGCTTCGTGGACAGGGTGGCCGGCCCGGAGCCCGGGTAGCCCTTGGCGAACCCGGCGCGCTCAATGAGCCAGGCGGCGGAGAGCTTGACCGTGTCATCGCCGCGGCCGGATGGGTGGCGCGGCATGCGGTCGGCATCATCGTCCCCGCGGGAGCTACGGACCGCGGCCTGGACGCGATCGGCCACGGACGGGTCAACGATGGGATTGGTAAAGAAGGAACCGGCGGACCATGTGTCATGGTCCGCGGCGTCTAGAACCATGCCTTTGCCGCGGCGCAGCTCGAGGACCTGGGCGCGGACGTCGGCAACGGGGCGGCGCTCGCCGGGGTCCTGGGTGAGCTGGCCGAAGCGGAGCGGGGAGGACAATCCGTCCGTGGTGAGCTGTAGTTCTATCTCCATAACCACCGCCCGTCCGGTGAACTTCAGGTTTGAGTAGCGGTAGGCAAGCTCCAGGGACTCGGCGGATACCCATTCGTCCGCGCCGGTCTCGCGGTTGTAGAGGCGTACCCGGGTCAGAGTGTCAGAGATCTCCGAGCCGTATGCGCCCACGTTTTGTACCGGGACCGCGCCGGCCTTTCCCGGGATGCCGGATAAACACTCGATGCCGCCCAGGCCGGCATCGACGGAGGCTTTGACCACGTCGTCCCAATCCGCGCCGGCCTGGGCGCGGAGCAGGCCGCCGCCCGCGTCGATGATCTCGTCGAATTCCATGGTGACGGCCACGACGTCAAGCTGGCCATCCGCGACCAGGAGGTTGGAACCGCCGCCGACGATGACCACGTCGATTCCGGCGGCGTCTAATTCGCGCACGGCGGACGCCAGCGCGGCGGGCGTGTGGCAGCGCACGGTGGCCCGCGGTTTTCCACCCACACGCAGGGTGGTTAGTTCGGCGAAGGTGGTCTCATGGTCAAGCTCCACGCCATCAATCGCTAAAAGATTTTGGGTCATAAATTCATCATGCACGTCTACCACGGTAGTCTGTATACCATGTCAACTCGTAGTGAATACACCGTAACTATCAACAAGCCTGTAGCCCAGGTACACCAGGCGTACTCCTCCCAGGATTACTGGTCCTTCCTCACCGCGAACCTGTCCGCAGAGCCGGGTCAGGTTCACGAGTTCGCAGGCGACAAGGCGACCCTGTTCGAGGTGCTGCCCACCACCATGCTTCCCGAGGCCGTGCGCGCCATGGTCTCCCAGGCGTTGAAGGTTAAGCGCGTTATCACCATCGGCGAGCTCAACGGTGAGACTGTAGCCATGCACTTTGACGCTGACGTGAAGGGCACCCCTGTGGCCTTCGGCGGGGATTTCACCCTGACCGGCGAGGGTGAGACCACCAAGGCTCACTACATCACCGACGTGACCGTCAACATCCCAATGATGGGCGCCGCCATCGAGCCAAAGGTTGGCGAGGCCTTGGGCGGCATCGCCGAGGAAGAGGCTCGCCTGACCGAGCAGTGGATCAACGAGAACCTGTAAAAGCCCCGCTTTTGCAGCATTCGCACTACTCTTATGGCCGATCACGCGCATAATCTGCGGGCAACCGCTAGCGGTGGTCGGCCTTTTGGCGTCATCACGCGCGGCACCACCAACATCAATCGCCTGCGCCGGTGTGACCGCTGGGTCGCGTCCCATCCGGCGATTCGCTCCCTCATGCGCTCGGTTCCGCAGCCGCTGGCGCTCGACGTGGGTTACGGCGCCTCCCACACCACAACCTGCGAGTGGGCGGGCTGGCTGCGCCGCGTCAATCCGGACGTGCGGGTTACGGGCCTCGAGATTGATCCGGAGCGCGTGCTGCCGCCGCGCGACGGCGTGACCTTTGAGCTCGGCGGGTTCGAGTTGGCCGGGTACCGGCCGCAGTTGGTGCGCGCATTTAACGTATTGCGTCAATATGACGTGGATCAGGTACCTCAGGCGTGGGAGTCGGTGTGTTCACGCTTGGCCCCGGGCGGGATGTTCATTGAGGGCACGTGCGATGAGCTGGGCCGCCGCTGCGCGTGGATCCTGCTCGACTCCCACGGTCCTAAGACCCTGACGTTGGCGTGGGATCCGTTTGATGTGGAGAGGCCGTCGGACATAGCGGAGCGCTTGCCCAAAGCCTTGATCCACCGCAACGTGCCCGGTGAGCGCATTTATGACCTGCTGCGGGCCGCCGATTCCGCGTGGGATAGGTGCGCCGGTTACGCCCCGTACGGCCCCCGGGTTCGATGGCGCGAGGCGCGAGCGCTTCTTGCGTCCGATGTCCCCCTCCACCCTGTCCGCCGACGCCTGCGCGATAACGTGCTCACCGTGGATTGGTCCACCGTGGCACCTGTGCGCTCCCTGTGAAACGTGGCTCCGAGATTCTAAACGGGTGGCATTCGCGGCGGTAATAGGACAAACTAGGACGCATGTCTGCTCAGAAAAGCCGGGGTTCCCGCGCGTGGAAGGCCATCCTCGGGATTGTCCTCGTTGTTGTCATTGTGCTTGTGATTATCGAATTTGGTTTGCGCTGGTTCTTGGGCCATCAGATGACCAAGGGCTTCGAGGAAGCTAACGCCGAGGAGGGGATCACCACCGAGGAAAAACCGGAAATTGGTTTTGGCTCCACCCCGCTGCTGCTGGGCCTGCTGGGCGGCAACATCCCCCAGATGACCATGGACACCCCGGATACGCTTGAGATAAATGGCGAGGAGATCCTGGGCCTGCCGGAGACCAAGGTAGAGATGAGGGAGATGACCCTGTCTGATAATCCGGTGGCCGGTGAACTCACCGCCACCACATACCTCCCGGATGAGTTCCTTCTGGCCGCCCTTCAGCAGGGCATGAGCGGGCAGGACAACCTGGGAGACCTGGGGGACCTAATCGTCACGGACATGCGCGCCGACGGCGATAAGGACACCATCGACGTAGAACTAGGCGGCGGCCTGGCCACTGTGGAGCTGCTCCCAAGCGCCGCGGACGGCGCGCTGGCGTTGGAGGCGAAGCGTTCCACCTTGTTCGGCATTGAGCTATCGCAGGAGGCAACCCAGACTGTCTCCGCCGCACTGACCGAGAGCCTCAAGAACCAGGTCCCGGGCGACCTTGCGCTCGACGATATACGCGTGGGCAGCGGCATCGTGGAGGTAACCGTCGTGGGAAACGATGTGCCCATTAAAGAACTAAGCAACCAGTTTGGCGGCGAGCAGACCGGCCAGGAGGCGGGCGAAACCACTTAAACGCATAACGGGCCGGACTAGCCGGCCGGGTGAGCCACCGCCGCTGCTCCTGCATTGAGCCAGGACGCGACGGTGGCTTCATCGCATGAATTGGGCGCTAGGACCACGGTGGCCAACGAGGTCTGCAGCGGGGTGGCCAGCTCGGCGGCTGGAACGATGACCCGGTCAAAGCCGGCGAGCTCAGCCGCGTGGGCGGCCCTGACGGCGTTCTGGGCGCCGGAAGCCGGGCACGGGGTGAACATGCCCAGCTCGACCGGCTCCGGGCACGCCTCGCGAATGGTGACCAAATCGGGGAGGAACTCCTCTACTTCATCCATGGCGTCATCGACGGAGACCCAGACCTCGGACGCGCCGGATTGCACGGCCAGGCGCGCCTCTGAGGCCTTGATAAGCCCGTGGTGACGCCCGGTGGGAAAGCCCGCTACGGAGATGATGTGCGTGGCTCCGCCCGCCTCGGCGGCTCCGATGTGCGTGGGGGCGACCACCACGCCCTGATACAGGCCGCTGTCCCCTTTAGCGGCTTCCCCCTCGACGATGCGGCGAACATCCGCCGCCTTGTGCCGCTCATCAACGAGCCACAGGTAGGTTTGGGATTTACTCATTATTAAGCCCTTCATTTACAACGTCAGCGTTTACAACTAAAGGCGCTGGGTTACCCCAACGCCTTCATTGTGATTTTTAGTAGCGATAATCGCCCCGGATCAGCCCCTGCAGGTGCGGGCGCACGTCAAACCAGTACACACCGGTAATCACGGCCGCGACCCACGGCAGAATCGGCAAGGGCAGGGTCAGCGAGACGAACAGGACCATCGCCGAGCCCATTAGCAGTGCGAACCACACCATCTTGGGCTTGCGCCCCGCGGCGTCAAACGCATCATCGCGCGTCATCACCGCGGTGATAGCCCCCGCGGCCGCGGCAATGGCGACCAACAGGTACAACACCATTTCAATGTAGGTGACCAAATTGAAAAGAATGCCAAGTGGTGTCATCAGTAGTTAGTTAGCCTTGCGTGTAGTCCTGATCAGTAGAGATAACTTCGCCGTCAATGATATCTGCCTTACCGGCAGTTTCCGAACCGTGGGCGCCTGAGGTGGTCTCCTCGGCCGCGGTCTTCTTGGCCTCCCGGTTTGCCTTGGCGGTGCCGTATGCCTCGGCTAGGCCGGCGCGCGTGGTTTTGGCGGCCTCGCCAATGCGCTCCTTGGCCTCAGCGAACTGTGGGGTCTGGGACGTAGCCTCTGCGGCGCGCAAGACGGAACTGCCCAGGTCCTTGGCGATAGCGGTGGCCTTGTTCAACAGGGAGTCCTTGCCCGTGGCCTCGGCCCCGGTGGACTGGGCCGCGGATGCGAAACCCGCGGCCTCGGCCTGGGTGGCCTCGCGGTCCTCGCGCAGACGCTGGCTGAACTCCTTGGCCACGCCGGCCGCTGAGGTCCCCGCGTTCTTCAGGGATTCTAGGGGTTCACGGAGCGAGTCCATGACAGAGTCCTTCTTAGGATCCTGGGCATCGGTGTGCGGGTTATTAGCGTCAGTCATTTGTAATTCAACTCCTAGATTCCAAAAATAATATGGTTTACAGCATAGATAACTAATCCCGCGAGCGCGCCCACAACCGTTCCGTTGAAGCGGATGTACTGCAGGTCCTTGCCTACCATCAGCTCTATCTTGTCCGAGGCCTCTTCCGCATCCCAGCGCTGCACAGTTTCCGAGATTATGCTGGTCACTTCGCCGGAATAGTTATCCGCCAGGAACCTCACCGTGGACTGGATCCGCCTGTCGAGGCTGGCGCGCAACTGCGGATCCCGCTGAATGTTAGTCCCCCACTCGATGCACAGCGAAGCGACCTTGGACCGCAGCATGGACGTGGAGTCCTCCGCCTGGCCGATGATGGCTGCGGCCAGGCGCTTCCACATCGCGGCCGAGGCGCCCTGCACGGGAGTCGAGCCCATAATGTCCCGCTTGATGGATTCTACGCGTTCAACCATCGCGGGATCCTCTTGGAGGTCCCGGGCGAACTGGGACAAACCGCGACGGATGGCGCGGCGGGCCTCGTGATCCTTATTGAACTTGACCTCCGTGGCCCAGTTGACCAACTCCCGGTAGACCTTCTCCCCCACCAGGGACTTAGCGAACCGCGGGGCCCAGGCCGGCATGCGCTCATCGATGGTGGTGACCACCACGTCCTCCATGGTCAGCACCCTGGCGTGGGACCAGTTGATGATCTCATCCACGACGGGTTCCACCTTGCCGTCATCGATGAGGCCCTCGAGCAGGCGGCCGGCGGGCGGACCCCATTCCGGCTCCGCCAGGCGGTCAATGAGCTGGGACTGAATCACGGCCTCGGCATCGGCAGGCTTGATGGCCCGCACGGCATTGGCGGTGAGCTTGCCGGCCTCGTGCGATACCTTCAGCGCATTATCTGGCTCGGCGAGCCAATGGCCAATCTTCTGGGCGACGTTAGCCTTGGAAACCTTCTCCGTAATCAGCTCCGCGTTGAGAAAGTTATCCCCAATGAACCCGGAGAGCTGCTCGCCCACCTGATCCTTCTTATTGAGCACCAGTGCGGTATGGGGGATGCGCAGGCCTAGCGGGTAGCGAAACAGCGCGGTTACCGCGAACCAGTCCGCCAGGCCGCCCACCATGCCGGCCTCGGCGGCTGCGCGGATGTAGCCCACTATGATGGGCGCGCCGCCCGGTTGGTTCTGCCACCAGGAACATCCCAGGAAGATGGCCGCGGCCATAATCAGCAGGCCGGTGGCGATGCGCTTGTACTTCTTTAGCTGGCGGCGACGCTCCGCCTCCACCTCGGGGCTGGGACTGGGCATGGCGCCAGCAAGAAAGCCCCCGGCGGAGGGGGCAAGCTCGCGCCCCGACGCGGCCGAGTCCTGCGGCTGCTCAAGTATTTCTAAACGGTGTTTTCCCATGATTGTTCCATTATCACCCAGTTGCGGCGCGCATGGGATCGCTGTGCGTGAACCCCCGGATGTGAAGCCACGGAATTCGGGGGCCATTCGCCGCACCCACCGTTAAATAAAACACCTTTTAACGGGGGTAAAACTTATCAAGGCCCCGCCTCCCGGGTGGGAGACGGAGCCTTGACGGAGGTGAGCTTTACCGCATCCGCCGCGGGGGCGTCCACGCGGCGGGGGAAGGAAGCTTAGTTATAACGACCGGTTTCCTTGCGGTACGCGTGGTACCCCTTGCGGCCGACCTTGACCGTAACGATCGCTGCAATCGCAATGACAACCGTGAGGATAGCACCCACAATAATCAGGGTATCTGCGTACTGTGCAGAGGTGCCGAACGGGTAAATCTTGGCTGCAGCACCAAAGGTCAAAGTGCCGATAGCAGGCAGAATGCCCAGAATCAGGCCCATGCCAACCCAGGTAATGGTCTTCAGAAGGGAGGAGTGTGGGGCCTCGTAGGAGACCACATCGTAGCCCTCGATGTAACCGTCTTGGATCTTCGCAGAGTAAACCGGGTAGGTCTCGCTTGCGTGGTCCGCAACTGCGTTGGTGTTATCGCTCATGGCTGAAACTTTCTCTCGTTCCTTATTGCTCTTATACGACTATATCCTAGTCGGCCTTGCCGCGGAGAGCCGCGCGAGCGCGCTCCTTGGTCACGGCGCTTACCGCGGTCAGCGGAACGCCTGCAGGGCAGACATCCGCGCACTCACCGTAGAGGGAGCAGTGGCCGAAGTTGGTCTCAAGCTCATCGACCATAGCCTTGGCACGCTTGCCGCGCTCCTCCTTGCCCAGTGGCATGAGGGAGAGGTGAACCAGCTTCGCACCGGTGAACAGGTGGGCCGCGCCGTTAGGGCACGCCGCAACGCATGCGCCACAGCCGATGCAGGCCGCGTGATCCAGGGCGAACTCGGCGGTCTGGTGGTTCAGGTGCAGGGTATCAGCGTCCGGAGCGGTACCCGCGTCCATGGAGACGTAGCCGCCCTTCTGCATCACCTGGTCAAGGGCTACGCGGTCAACGACCAAGTCCTTGATTACGGGGAAGGCATTGGAACGGAATGGCTCCAGCTTAATCTTTGCGCCATCTTCGAACTGGAACAGGCGCTGCTGGCATGCCGGGGTGTTCTGGCCGGGACCGTGGGGGCGGCCGTTGACGACCAGGCCACAGGTACCGCAGATACCCTCGCGGCAGTCGGAAGCGAACTGGAACGGCTCCTTGCCGGCCTCGATAAGGCCGTCATTGACGTGGTCCAGGAGCTCCAGGATGGACATTTGCTCGGCTGCATCGTCGACCTGAACGGTCTCAAATGCGCCGTCTTCGGTTGGTCCGGCCTGACGCCAGATCTCAAGTGTCAGTTTCATTTACTTGTAGTTCCTTGTCATGAGCGGGATTGAATCGAAGTACAGAGGCTCTGCGTGGCGGATGAACTCGCCCTCGTTCTCGCCTGGCTCCCAAGCGGAAACGAAGCACCAGTTCTCATCGTCACGCTCTGCCTCGCCGTCCTCGGTGAGGTGGTCATCGCGGAAGTGGGCGCCACAGGACTCGTCGCGGTCAAGCGCGTCGACG
Source organism: Corynebacterium endometrii (assembly GCF_004795735.1). Taxonomy (NCBI): domain Bacteria; kingdom Bacillati; phylum Actinomycetota; class Actinomycetes; order Mycobacteriales; family Corynebacteriaceae; genus Corynebacterium; species Corynebacterium endometrii. The sequence continues at coordinate 311,211 of NZ_CP039247.1, read as the reverse complement.
CACATGAGCTCGCCCAAGTCGATGTAGTCCGCAACGCGCAGGGCGTACTCCAGGACCTGGTTCATGTCATCGGCGGAGCCTGGAACACGAACGTTAGCCCAGAAGTCGGCGCGCAGCGCGCGGATCTTCTCGATGGTGGACTTCAGGTCCTCGATGTTACGCGCCACGCCGCAGCCGAAGTACAGCAGGTCGCCCAGCTGGCGGTGGTAGTACGCGGGGCCGTGTGGATCCTCGCCGCGGATGTTCATGATGCGGTCGATGCGGGCCTGAGCGCGCTCAACGGCGGCCGCTGCCTCGGCGGAATCCTCGGACAGCTTCTCCTCGCCCAGGTGCTTCGCCAGGAAGTTAGGGACGGTGAACGGCAGGGTGAACCAGCCGTCGACGGAAGCGGACAGGAGGGAGTTAGCGCCCAGGCGGTTTGCGCCGTGGTAGGTCCAGGAGCACTCACCGGCGGCGAACAGGCCGTCGAGGGAGGTCATCTCGTTGAAATCGGTCCACAGGCCACCCATGGTGAAGTGGCAGGTAGGCGCGATGCGCATCGGCGTGGTGTATGGGTCCTCGCCAATGGCCTCCTCATACATCGCGAACAGGTTGGAGTAACGCTCGCGAATGGTGTCCTTGCCGAGTCGCTCGATTGCGTCGCGGAAGTCCAGGTAAGCGGAGTTATGCAGCGGGCCTACGCCGAGGCCCTTGTTGATCTGCTGGGAGATGGCGCGGGACGCAACGTCACGCGGCACAAGGTTGCCGAACGCTGGGTAACGACGCTCCAGGAAGTAATCGCGCTCTTCTTCCGGAATGGTGTTTGGATCGCGGTCATCATTTGGCTCGATTGGGGACCAAATGCGGCCATCGTTACGCAGGGACTCAGACATCAGAATGGTCTTAGACTGCCACTCGGAGTTGACCGGAAGGCCGGTTGGGTGGAACTGCACGAACGCCGGGGAAGCAAGGTATGCGCCCTGCTCGTAGGCGCGCATCATGGCGCCGGCGTTGGAGTTCTTTGCCAGCGTGGACATGTGGTACACGTTGCCGTATCCGCCGGTACCCATGACTACGGCGTTGCCGGTGAATGCCTTGAGCTCGCCGTTGATCAGGTTGCGGGTGACAATGCCGCCCACGCGCTTGCGACCATTGTCCTCGTAGGTGATGAAGTCCTGCAGATCGTGGTGACGGAAGATCTCCACGTTGCCCAGGCCAATCTGGCGGTAAAGCGCGGACGTGGTGGACAGCTGCAGCTGCTGGCCGGTTTGACCGCGGGTGTAGTAGGTGCGGGATACCTGCACGCCGCCGAAGGAACGGGTAGCCAGGGTGCCGCCGTACTCACGGGCGAAAGGAGCGCCGATCGCGTTCATGTGGTCGATTACGCGGCCGGACTCCATGGCCAGGCGCCAGCAGTCAGACTCGCGGCAGCGGTAGTCGCCGCCCTTGACGGTGTCCTTCGCGTGGCGGTAGGAGGAGTCATTATCCACCTTCTTGGAACGGGAGGAGTTCACACCACCCTGCGCAGCGATGGAGTGCGCGCGACGCGGAGAGTCGTGGTAGGTAAATACCTTCACGTTGTAGCCCAGCTCGCCCAGGG